>JAWXUP010000047.1:0-20787 GCA_044426345.1 Clostridia bacterium
ATGCTTTATATGAAGCAGGAATATTAACAGGAAGCGATGACGAAGGTTCATTTAATCCAACTTCAAACATCACTCGTGAAGAAGTAGCTACAATCGTATCTCGTATGGTTGATGAAGAAATAAGAATTATTATTCAATAAAATACAAATTCAAAAACCTACACAGACAAAAACTGTGTAGGTTTTCTTGTGTTTAAAATCGTACTAATGCAAGTATCTTGTAGAATACTTTATGCGTATAATAATAAAAGCTGTGCCAAAATACACTGACACAGCTTTTGCGACTTATTAAATTATCTCAATCAAATTTAGATTATTGCTATTTGGATACCTTCCACTTTTGCACACCAATCATCAAAGAGAACATTCCCCATAGCACACCTACTAAAATCAGCTCGTAGCCTGAAAAATCTAGCACTGAAGTCAGGACTAGCACTGCCATCATGACAATAGCAAAAATTATATGAATATTTGACACCAAAGTAGCACCGATTTGTCCCATTTGTTTCTTTTCGTATTCGTCCATTTTTTCGTATATATCTCGGTTGAAGGTGAATTTACTCCAGTCAACATTCTGTTTTGGATTGATTTTGCCGTTCAAGTTCAGCAAAGTCACTTCATTGCAAAAATTAATTATTGTGATAGCTAAAAAGACAGCCAGCACCCAAATTCTTATGCCAGTGTAGAGCATAAAACCAAGCAGTAGCGGAATTGTGAAGGCAGTAAGAGTGGTAGCGATGCTTTGAAGCAGACCAATCAGTCGTTCTGTTTTACCAAATACACTGTCCTCGCTGTCGTTGTAGCCGTCGGCTTTGATTTTGCCACGGATTACACTAGAATAAATGGCGATACACACTACAACAACCAAAATAACAACCATTAAATATGAAAAACTGATGGTAAACCAGTCTAAAGGTATAGGTTCGTCAATGATATTGCTTATAAACTTTCCACCTGCGCCTATAGAAAATCCTACTAGCGCTCCAATCAAGGAAATGCCTAAGGTTTTTAGTAATTTCTTTTTCATTATAAATCCTCCTGATACGAAAATAAATCTTCAACGTTAACGGAAAAATGCTGTGCCATCTTTAGTGCTAGTACAATAGATGGGTGATAATCTCCACGTTCAATGGAGCTTATGGTTTGACGTGAAACGTCGCAAATTTTAGCCAGTTCGGTCTGATTTAGATTATGCTGTTCTCGATAAAACTTCACACGGTTATATAGTGGCAAATTTTCCACTCCCTTCATTTTTGACAAGTATATTTGTCACTACGAGGTAAAAAAAGAGGTGCGTCCACCGCTGTTTCAAACACATATGACAAGTATCTTTGTCAATATAATAGCATATGACAAGAATAGTTGTCAAGAGTAAAATTGAAAATTTATGTAAAATATTTTAGCGTCCTTATGCAACTATATTCTGGGATATAATCGGAATATAAAAAACCTAGACTTCATCACTATTACCAACAGCTAGTCCTCTCACTCTGTGCTAACCATTCTCTTTTTATACTTGAAAATCTACAAATTGCACAATTGTGTAAATGCTCAAAATATGCTATACTTATTTCAATACGAAATTTAAAAAGGAGAACCAACATGACACAAGAATTAACATTAGAACAACAAATCTGCCTTGATGTTTTTGACAACGAAAGTATCGAAGTTTACAAATACAACGGTGTGCATTTTAAAACAAACAACACCGATATGACTGACGAAATCAAGCAACAATACATTGAATATTACAGTCAAAAAGTCGCTCCACAAAAGCTTAAAAACCTTATTGTAAACGACGATGGCATATCTGAATTTGTCGATACACACTATGATACCGTGCAAGTTCCGTTTAACAGAATTCGTCGTATCACAGGCTACCTAGTTGGCGACGTTTCACGTTGGAACACTGGCAAGCGCGCCGAAGAACAAGATAGAGTTCATCATACCGGGGTTTAAAGATTAGCGAAAAGTATTTTAAATTTGAAAGGTGGCATAAAATGAGTAAAATTATGAAAAGAATAACATTTTTTTCACTTATGATAACGCTTTTTACTACTATAATTTATTTAACATTCAAAATAAGCTTATTCAAAACATTAGCAATCACTTTCGCTACAACTTTTTATCACTTTGCAATGAGATTACTAGTCGGAATGTATTATCAACGTAAATACGCCAACAATATTTCTTGGAAAAACAAATGGTTTAATACTGGAAAAATAGAACGAAAAATATACAAGACTATAAAAGTTAATCGTTGGAAAAAATATATACCTACCTATAACAGCAGTTTTTTTGACATCAATACATGCTCTTATGAACAAATCGCTATGGCTATGTGTCAAGCAGAGTTAGTTCACGAAACAATAATTGTTTTTTCATTTTTACCAATAATGGCTTATAAATGGTTTGGATCAATAGAAGTATTTATAATAACTTCTATTATTTCAGCTTTTATAGATTTAATATTTGTCATTTTACAGAGGTATAATCGCCCGAGAATTTTAAGATTTATACATTAATATCTAGCTATTAAATTGTTTTTGCGATTTACTCGAATATCTTTTGGTATTTTCGCAGGCTTTTTTACAATCTTACAAAAATCATCAATCATATGATATTTTACGTTAAAAAGCGAAATAGTACGCACTTTTTTCTTGTTTTTGCTAAACCAATGGTGTTTATATTCTTGAAATTTTTGCAAGTCATCGTTTTTTATAATGCTATTTTCTAAAATTTCATATACGTCCATTTTTTCTGCTATTACACTTCATTTTGTCGCTGTATATAGCAGATTTTTTTCGTTAAAATGCGAATTGCATAATATTTCTTAATTTAGATGTGCAGGTTTCGGCGTATAACATAAATCTTTAACAGTTCATTCCCCTTCAAACATCTATTTCGTCCCTAATAGCCTGCCGAGAGGCGCTCGACACCGCATTTTCCGTCATATTTCAAGCTATTACGGATTTTTTCTGTCGCTTAATTTATAAAGCATTATATAAAGATATTCTGTTTTACTTGAAAAAATCAACGCACCAATGATGTAGCGTCTGAATCGTTGTATAATTTACATCTGTTATGTTATAGTATCGCTAATACAGTTTCAAATGTGAGTTAGTCTACGCTATATAATTAATTTTTCTTTCTCGCTTTTTCTCCGTTTATTAATATTTTATTTATAACTAGATTCTAGCATAATAGGCATTGAATAAAAAACAACAAGGAAGTTATGTCGCACTCTAAAAAAAATTATTAAAACATATATAAAAATCTAGTTTCTATCATTTTGAACAGAAATTTGTCTCTTTTTTCCAAGAGAGGTTTATTTACATTACAAAAACTGTGAATTTATTTACATATTGTAAATAAATTATTAATAAAATATTAATAATTTATTAAATTTTTTCTTGTAATGCTACAAAATCAATGTTATACTTAACTTGTTATTTAGTTCTAATTCAAGTCGAAAAGTTCTAATTTTACAGATATCACCACAGCATCTTTGTTTTCACGAAACACATGGTAAGCTATATCACTATTGTATATGTTAGTCTAAGTAAGTTTAATTAGGATCTATTTTTAATGCACAATTGAAAAACGGAGGACAAAAATGAAAAAAAAATTAATTAGCACCCTTCTCGCTCTCTCTATAGTCGTCGGTATGTTGCCAACGATGACTTTTGCAGAAACGAGTTATATTAGTGTTTCTACAGAGCAATCCTTACGCGACGCAATAGAAAATGCCGATGGCACCACAGCTGATCCAACAATCATTCAAATAGCAAACAATATTGTCATCAGCGAAGCGATTTACCTAGATAACAGTGCTAGCGATACTGCTATCATCATTCACGGTGCAACAGGTGAAGAGGTCATTTCTTGTGATAATACAAATGGTATCACAATGTTTAATTTTTCTAGCCAAGAAAACTCATATTTAACCGTGACATTTGACAACATCACACTAGATGGCAACAGCAACAATCGCCTAGTACAAGGAACCTATACCACGTCCTACGCAGGTGTCTCTATTATCATGGAGGATGGAACAACATTTCGCAATGCCGCTGGTACAACATCCGATGGTACTGCTCTTGGTTCTGGTGCCGCAGTGTATGTCAACGGTGGTCTTGATGCAAAATTCATTATGAATGGTGGCGTCATTGAAAATTGTACCAACACTTCAAAATATAGTGCAGTTGCAACATGGTATGGATATATTGAAATTAATGATGGTATTTTCCGAAACAACACTGGTGTCTATGCTGGTGCAATTTCTGCACTTGGTGGTGAATTGCATTTGAATGGTGGCGAATTTTATAATAATAGCAGCTATGGTACGAACAGACGTGGTGGTGTAGCATTTATTAATGGTGGCTGTTCTTGTTATTTAGATGGTAGTGTTATTTTTTATGACAATTATGATTTAGTAACAAGTTATGGGACACCTGCAAAAGTTGATTTGTATCGCAATGGTGCGACTGCTATGATTTATGTAGACGATGCACTGGAAAATGATGTGTATATTGAAAATTATTATGGCAAAACCACCGCTCCCTTCGTCTCTACTGGTGGATACGAATTCTCAGAATCAGATGCAGAAAAAGTCTTGATTGATAATACTTCTAAAATCGTGGTGGTATCTGACGACAAAAGTGAATTGCAAATTGTAGATGCTGCATATGTTGTTTACAACAGCAATACATCTGATCCAGAAGAATGCGTAATAAAAGTAGCAGAAGATACAGTTGATCCAGCCGATATGTCTCTAGCATACAATATGTTTGAAAATGGTACATCTATATTTGCAGGTTGGTACGAAACAGCTAATTTATCTGGCGATGAAGTAACAACTGCAACATCTGGCTCAACCTACTACGCAAAATGGAAAGACATAGATGGTATCGAAATCACATCTGAACCAACAAATACTGCATATACTGTATTTGATACATTCGACACTGCAGGTATGGAGGTTAAAGAATCTTATAATGATGACTCTACTGGCGAAGTAATCACAGAATACACTGTTTCTTATGAAAATGGTAATGCATTTGCTATGGGTGATGAAACTGTTACTATCACAGCTATGGTAGATGACGAAGTGTATTCTACAACTGTAGATATCACAGTAGCAAAAGCCGACTCCCTCAACTTTGCAAGTATACCTGTAGCACAGAAATATAACAATGAAACAGCTCAAACCGTTAACTTGGTAGTTGCTGTGCCAGACGATTCAGGTTATATGACTTATGAAGCAGGAGAATCTAGCTCTACTGATAATAATGCAAGCGTTTCTGTATATTCTGTAACAGAAGATACACTTACTTACAAAATCTCAGGTGGTACAGTAAATGAAGTGGTAACAATTCCTGTTACAATTTCTTCTACAAACTACGAAGACTCTACCGTAAATGTTGTGGTGACATTGACAGCGCTAGACCTACAAGCTAATCTTTACATAATAAGTACTGATACAATGGATTATAATGACACATTGGATTTACAGGTTTCGGGTGGTACAACTAATGGTACTGTAACTTACACAGTAGCTGATACTACTGGTTCTGCGACAATTGATGGTTCAACGCTTACAGCTGACGGAGCTGGTACTATAACAGTAACTGCAACTATGGCTGGTAATGAAAATTACGCAGATGTTAGCGTAAACCAAATAATTAAAATTGCAAAAATTGACCAAACAGCAATCACTTTCACCAATAGCGAGAGCGTGAATTTTGGCGAAACATTGGCATTGGCTGTTGAGGGTGGCTCAACTGACGGTGATGTAACGTATACAGTAACTGGTGGTACAGGTTCTGCAACAATCGTTGGTTCAACACTTACAGCTACAGGAGCTGGTACTGTAACAGTAACTGCAACTAAGGCTGGTAATGATAATTACGAAGATGTTAGCGTAGAACAAACAATTGCAATTGCAAAAATTGACCAAACAGCAATCGTTTTCACCAATGACGAAAACAACTTGAATGTTGGCGAAACGTTGGAATTAGCTGTTACTGGTGGCTCAACTGACGGTGATGTAGCTTATACAGTAACTGATGGTACAAGTTCTGCGACAATAGTTGGTTCAACACTTACAGCTACAGGAGTTGGTACTGTAACAGTAACTGCAACTATGTATGGTGGTGAAAACTACAATGATACAACAACAACTATGACTATAAATATTGTAGATACAATAGCGACAGCTACTATATCAGGTTCTGTTGAGTATGGTAATACAGGTTCTGTTGACTTATCAACTTGGGCAGAATTAGATGGTGCAGATTTCACAATTGATAGCATAACTAATGAAGATTATTTATCTAGCTATGAAATTGCAAGTGATACACTGGCATTTACTTTTATTAATGATAGCACAATCGTAGGTGAAGATGTTGTGGTTTATATCACAGTAAGCTCAACTTACTATGATGATTTCACAATCGAAGTAACATTAACAGTAGAGCAAATCTACGTTACAGTTTCATTTGATTCAAACGATGGTGTAACTGTTGCTGATAAAGAAGTAGCGTTAGGCTATGCCTTAGAACTACTTCCAACAACAACTCTTGACGGTTACACTTTCGACGGTTGGTATGTTTACGGTGACGAAAATCAAACAATAATAGATACAACTTACACTTTCGCAACAGATACAACTCTTGTTGCAAAATGGACATCAATTGTTGTTAACGATGAAGACGACGACGTTTTGGATTCGGACTCAAACTACACAGTTGAATCAGATACAGTTATCGTAGAAGTCGAAGTTACAACTAACGGAACTACTGCATCAACTACAATTGAAACATCATCAATCACAGATGCTATTACTGTTGCAACTTCTAATGAATACATAACAACAGTTTTAATCTCAGTTGATATTGCAGACGACATTGAAACTGCAGAAGTTAAACTTCCAACTTCAGCTTTAAGCACTATCGCTGACAGTTCAGACGTTGAATTTTTAGTAATCGAAACTAACATTGGTACTCTTTCAATCCCTAGCACAACTTTAGCAACTCTTGTTACAAATACTGGCAGTGAAACTAATATTACAGTTACTCTTGATAAAGTTGCAAACGAAAATTTAAGTGCAGAACAACAAGAAGTTGCTGATGCTTTCGAACTAATCTATGATTTTACTATCAAAACCGAAGATGACAATGATGTTGAATTTGGTGCAAATAACGAAACTATCCAAGTTTCAATTCCTTTTGCTAATGACGATGGCAAAAAAGTTCGTGTTCATTACATCGCTGAAGATGGTACTTTAACTGAAATTGATTCTGAATACATCGACGGAAACGTTGTTTTCGATGCTCCTCACTTCTCAGTTTACGCAATTAGCATCGCTGAAGATATCGTTGTAACATTTGACGCTGGTTCAGGTACTGCAAGCTATACAACAGCTTACGCTATCGCTGGTGATACCTTAGCTACATCTTATGTTATCGTTGACGATACAGAAGTTCACCCTACAACTCTTCCAACAGCAACTCGTTCTGGCTACACTTTCAAAGGTTGGTATGATGCTGATGGTTACGCAGTTGATTTTGATACAACAGTATTTGAAGTAGATACAATTGTAACAGCTTCTTGGAGCAAAAAATCTTCAAATACAGGCTCAACAACTACAACAACTACAGTTACTGAAGAAGAAACAAAAACATTCTCAGACGTAGATGCTGATGCTTACTATGCAGATGCAATCGCATGGGCATTAGAAAATGGCATTACAAACGGTATTTCAGACACTGAATTTGGTGTAGGTCAAGCTGGTGCTCGTGAACAAGTTATGACATTCTTATGGAGACTTGCTGGCGAACCAACTAGCGAAAGCGAAAACATATTCACAGACTTAGACGCTGATGGTTACTACTATGACGCTATCATTTGGGCTATCGAAAACGGTATCACAAATGGTATGACAGAAACAGTATTCGGCGTAGATGCAACTTGTACTCGCGCACAAATCGTAACTTTCTTATATCGTTACGCTGGCGAACCTACAACTGATGCAGATTCTTCATTTGCAGACGTTGCAGACGATATTTACTACGCTAGTGCAGTAGCATGGGCAGTAGAAAATGGCGTTACAAACGGTACTGCTGATGATACTTTCTCACCAGATGCAGATTGTACACGTGAGCAAATAGTAACTTTCTTATATCGTTTCGCAACAATGTAAGAATAAAACTTAATAAAATTAGAGGCTGTTACACGATTGTGTAGCAGCCTCTAACTATCAAAAAGGATGCAAATGAAACAAATATAACCCAAAAGCAAAACTTACCTTAACCTTAAAATAAAATACCAACTCACACGCTAGCAAAGTAAAAAATTTGTATATTTTGATACCGAAGATTTATCAATGACAATTTAGATGTGCCGGTTTCGGCGTATAACATAAAATATTTTAAGTCTACTTTAAGTTTTGTGGTTATAATTAAACTGCAATGTTGGAAAGGAGATTTTTATGCGACATTCCGTTATACTAATACCAGCTTACAATCCCAAAGACACCTTGCTTGATTTAATAAACGAGCTTTTGGATAATGGATTTGGTGAGATATTAGTAATAAATGATGGCAGTGCCTTTAGTTGTTCATCTATTTTCGAAAAAGCACAAAGTTTAAATTGCAAAGTATTGCACCACTCTAAAAATCTGGGCAAAGGTCAAGCTTTGAAAACTGGTTTTAGAGCAGTGCAGGAAATTTATAATCAACCAGTCATTACAGTTGATTGTGACGGACAACATCAAATTTTAGATATTATTAAAATAGACCACGCATTGCACGAAAATCCAAACGCACTTATAATGGGAGCTCGAAATTTCAGTGTCGGAAATGTTCCGATAAAAAGTTATTTAGGAAATAAAATAACAGCCTCCATCTTCAAACTTAGCACTGGTGTTGATTGCAAAGACACGCAAACAGGTCTTCGTGGCATACCAAAATGCTTATTTAATCTCGCTTTAACCACGCAAGGCGACCGATATGACTACGAATACAATTTTTTGTGCGAGGTGGCAGAGAGTTTTCCGATAATTTCAGTTCCGATTAAAACGATATATTTTAACGATAACGAGGGTTCTCATTTTCGACCTCTGCACGATTCTTTATTAATTTATAGCAGAATAATCAAGTTTATTTTCAGCTCATTTGCTGGATTTTTAGCAGATATTGTGTTCTTTTGCATATTTTCAGCGTTTTTTAGCATCGCAATAGCCACCGTTGTCGCTCGTTTGCTTTCAGGAACGCTTAATTTTGCGATAAATAAAAATTCAGTTTTTCGTTCTAAAGGTAAAATCCGTAAAAGTTACTCTAAATATTTAGTACTGTTTTTATTTATAATGCTTGCAAGCGCAGTCGGCACAACCGGTCTTTCGATGGTTGTAACAAACACCGTGTTAGCTAAAATAATTGTAGATTTATCGCTATTTATATTCAGCTATATTATGCAAAAAAACTGGGTGTTTGCAGATGAAATCAACTACTACAAAGCGTCAAAAATCTGGAAGTCTTGCGCCTGTTTAGTTCTAGTTTTTTACATTAGTTTTACAGCACTCAACCGATTTATTGTGCCTCAAAATATCGTAACTATTGAAACATTAGAAACTACACAAAGCACTCCACAAGAAACTGAAATCGAGCAAGAACCTATCGAAAACCAAGATATAAGTGAACCTTCAAGCGAGCCGATTATCACTCAAAGCAGTTACGTTGACGAAAATATTCAAATCCAAATGTCCACCATACGAGAATACGAAACCGATATTTACATCGCCGAAATCACCGTATCCGACAGCAGTTATTTACAGGCAGGACTTGCTCAAAACTCTTTTGGCACAAATGTCAAAGACAAAACCTCTGAAATAGCGCAAGATAACGACGCGATTTTAGCTATAAATGGCGACTATTACGGTTATCGAGATGAAGGATATGTTATGCGAAATGGCTATTTATATCGTACCACACAAACACAAGGTGGCAACCAAGATTTAGTGATATATGACGACGGAAGTATGCAAGTCATCGAAGAAACCGAGATTTCAGCTGAACAACTCGCCGAAATGGGTGCTGTTCAAATTCTCTCTTTCGGCCCAGGTTTAATATCCGATGGTGAAATTATCGTCGATGAAAATAGCGAAGTTTCTCACGAAAAAGAAAGCAATCCTCGAACTGCAATCGGTATGATTGAGCCTAATCACTACATCTTTTTAGTGTCAGACGGAAGAACCGACCAAAGCGAAGGCTTAACTGTTGAGGAAATCGCAATTATTTTGCAGTCTTATGATTGCGAAGTTGCGTATAATTTAGACGGTGGTGGCTCGTCTACTATGGTTTTTATGGGCGAAGTTATAAACAATCCAACATCAAACGGACGTGAATTCAAGGAAAGGAGCGTGAGCGATATTGTATTTATCGGTTAATCAAAAATCAAATTTCAATTTTTACATCAAGCATCGTATAAAACCTTATTTCATCGCAACCGTCTTTTGTATCGTATTTTCGTACATTTACTCTAAGTTTTCACACGGAGTAAGTTCGGTTCATATGACGTATTTATTTATGTATCCGTTATGTTTTGGCGTTGTTTGCAGTTTGATTTTATCAAGCTCTAAAGACGTGCGAACAATGAAATTTTTCGCAACGCATTTCTACCATACTGGCGTTATCGCTCTAACATTAAGCTCGGCACTAAACGGTATTTTCGAAATCGCCGGCACATCGTCTTTGTATCAATCAACACTTTCCATTGTTAGTGTTTTGATGATATTAATCGGTGTTTTATGCTTTGTTTTCAATAAATAAAATACAAAAAAAGCTCAAAATAGTTAAAATTTTGAGCTTTTCATCTTTTTTATATAAAAGTTGTTCAGTTTTTTCCAATATTCAAGTCGTTATCTGGCTGTTAATCGTCCAATTTCACATCATATTTCAGAGAAATTACTCCCATTTATAATCCAACTTATAAATTTCATCACAAGTTGAACGTGTCATAGCGAAATACTTATCATAGTCTTGATTACCAGTGTCGCCGAAAGTTGCATCAATGTAATACCAAGCGCCATCTAGTTTTGCGTAGTTGATAGTATGTCCTTCTCCGTTATATAGCGCAGTACAGCCTGCACCGTAACATTCAATACCTGCAGTACGGTATAAGGCATTAATCAAACCTGCATATCCCATACAAACACCTTGACCAGTGGTAAGTGTAGTGTAACCACTGTGAGGGTCAGCGGTGTTATCACCATAGAAAGTGTTGTCGCATACCCAGTTGTAAAGGTAACGTGCAACAACCATTTCGCTGTCCGTTTCTTTCAAAGCACCAGAGTCATAAAAACTAGTTACCAAATCGCTAACTTGACTTTGGAATTCATCAATAGCGTCGGTCGCCTCACTTACACTATCATAGTTAGGAGCTTCAACTAAGCTGAAAGTTAGCGTTGTATTGTTTCCTTTGGTGTAACTGTAAGTAACATAGTCGTAAAAGTCCCATAAATCAATGTGTTGCCCATAGAGATAATCATTGGCAGCAATGCGTAAATTTGAAAACTCAGTTTCACTCACCAACTGGTCTCTGGTGTAGCCTGTAAATGTTACAGCAAAGGTATCTTCATCGGATAAAAGTAAGTATTCACCAATTTCAACGAAATACTCCCATGTAAAACTAGGCGTACTAGAAGGTACAGTATATTCTGGAGTATTATAGGTGTACACAACAGGTTCAGGGTCAGTGACCTCCATTTCAGAAGCGCCAGCGTTTTTCCAAAGGTAAGTCACGATGTCGCTACGAGAACTTTGACTGCTAGGGTCAACAGAAGTGGTTAGACCATTTGAAGTTGCCCAGTTGACAGCGTCGGCGTAGTATTCTCCCTCACCAGTTTTATCTGGCTCGCCGTTAGAACGGTATAGGAATGTTAGAACTTCTGCTGTGATACAGGTTTTTTCAGGACTAAAAGTTGTGTCGGAAGTACCAGCTGTGATACCATTCTCTACTGCCCAAAGAACAGCGCTATAATAGTAGTCCTCACTAGTTACGTCGGCAAAAGGATTCTCACTAGAAGTAGGTGTTGGCTCACCTTGAGAACGCCACAGGAAAGTAACCACTTGTCCACGAGTACAGGTATCATCTGGGCTGAATGTTGTGTCGGTATCACCCTTGGTGATGTTATTTTCATACGCCCACATTACAGACTGTGCCAGTTCAGAGTCGCTGACAATATCACTAAATGGGTTTTCCACAGCAAAGGCCATAATAGTGAGCTGTGTTAACGCCATAGACATGACACAGCATATAGATAGAATTTTCTTTTTCATAAATCATTCTCCTTTTATTGTATAAATTGCACACAACAAGCCAAAATCAGCTTATTGCATAAAATATTTATTAAATTATAATACCATAAATTACAAAAATTATCAACACCCAAAAAACGAACAGTTAAGTTCTTAACGAGTCTAACTGTTCGTTTTTTATTCTTAAAAATCTACAAAATTCACAATTGTACAAATATTTTAAATATGTTATAATATTTCCAATGCGAATTCGAGACGCTTGAATTCAAGAATTTTATAGTAAATAATTGTATAAAGAAAGAGAGTAAAATATGTGGATAACATTAGCATTTGGGTCGGCTTTTTTTGCTGGTATCACTTCAATTTTAGCAAAATCAGGGATTAAAAATGTCGATTCAACGCTAGCAACAGCACTTAGAACTGTAGTTGTTTTAATTTTTTCATGGCTGATGGTTTTTGTTGTCGGCGCATCTGTAAACCTAACCGATATAGATTTAAAAACACTTTCATTCTTAATCCTATCTGGTATCGCTACAGGTATTTCTTGGTTGTGTTATTTTAAAGCTTTGCAAATAGGAGATGTAAATAAGGTAACTCCTATCGACAAATCAAGCACAGTAATAACCGTCCTTCTCGCTTTTATTTTCCTTCACGAAGATATTTCTTTTCTAAAATTGGTAGCATTAATAGCAATAAGCGTTGGAACATATTTAATGATTCAAATGAAACCATCGAGCGACAAGAAACACACAAAAAATGCTTGGTTTTTATACGCAGTAGGGTCTGCTATCTTTGCAAGTCTAACATCAATTTTAGGCAAGGTTGGAATAGAAAATATCGATTCGACTGTAGGTACTGCTATCAGAACAGTTGTCGTTTTGATTATGGCTTGGATAATGGTTTTTATAACAAAAAAACAAGGCACAATAAAATCAATAGATAAAAAAAGTTGGTGCTTTTTAGGACTATCTGGAATTACAACTGGTGCATCGTGGCTTTGCTACTACACAGCCCTACAGACAGGTCCAGCCAGCATCGTTGTTCCTATCGACAAACTAAGCATCGTTGTTACAATTATTTTTTCATACTTTGTTTTCAAAGAGAAATTAAATAAAAAGTCGTTTTTAGGATTAATTTTAATCGTTATCGGGACTTTGATGATGCTTTTATAAACATATTTTCAAAATATACTTTAGTCATAATGCATAATTTTTTGTTTTTCTCTTTTACCACTTACAGCTAGTGATATCTTTTTTCTCGGCAATCGCTCGCCGCGTGGCTGATACTTTGTCAAAGTATCCAAAAGACGAAATCTTTTTATAAAAGATTTATCAAAACTAGTCTAAATTTATCGCTGCGTAAATAATTTTTCTCTGAAAAATTTTTACTTTGCTAGCGTGTGCTTTGAAATTTTATTTTAAGGTTAAGGTAAGTTTTGCTTTTGTGCAGTATTTTTTTGTATCCCCTTTTTTTAGACAGTCTGAGCTGAACCTTTAATTTGGTTCAGCTTTTCGTATATTTTATCTATTATCTTACCTGTTCGTATGTATTCCGATTATTGTAGATATAACTCCAGAAATCAAACATATAGCACTTAAAAGATAAATCCCAAAAGTCATTGATGTAAATTTAATGTTTCCCGAAATACCCATTTTTGCGAAAGTAATATATACAAGTGGGTCTCGAAGTATATTCCCAACAAATAACATCGCTGAACTTATAAATAATACAACTCCTGTTAGAATCAGATTCTTCATAATTTTCCTCCCTTTTATGCAATACAGTGTTTCGAAATCAAAAGCTAAATTACTATTTCCTAATTCGTCAACTTCTCCCTGCTATCATATCTTTACCTAATTATAACAAAATGAACCCGACACAGTATGTCGAGTTCAAAAATATTTATGTTTTTTGTCCAAATTAAAGATAATTAAGTCTGATTATCTTTAACTAGGCTTGATTTTTTATAATTATTATAACTAAGAAATTGCTCCGAGTAAGTAATATCAGTGCATTCGAATGATTGTATTTCACTGATTTTAATTAATTGATATTCCTTGCCGTGAGCAAATAGATATATTCCGTCAACCTTGTAAACATAACCCAAACAAGCCAAATTTTCTTGATTATCAATGTTAGCATATAATTTGAAATCCAAACATTTGTTAATAAGCAAAAATATCCCACTTTCAAAATCAACTGGTTTATCAAATAAATCAATATTTAAATATTCACTCACGTTTTCTTCAAATATCGTTGTAATATTCGGTGCAATCAAGCATAATTTTTGCAAAATATCTTGATTAAGTGGATTGTTTGTAAACGACTTTGCGATATGCAATGATGTAACCATATGATATATTTCTTCTGGTGTGAAAAACGATGTCGAAAATTTGTATGTTTCATCAATATAAACTCCACCACCCGACCCTTGCTTGCAATAAACAGGTATACTAGCAGATGAAAGTCTATTTATGTCACGCTCTATTGTTTTGGTACTAACCTCAAAATAATTAGCAAGTTCAGTGTATGTTGTTTTCTTATTTTTAAGTAAGTAAATCAAAATATCAAGTTGTCTGTTTTTCATATTTCTCCATTCATTACTTTATGCTAAAATAATTTTTTCCCAGCGACATATTTCGATTTAATTTCGCACTCACTAGCAAGATAAATTGCTCGTTCAAGCCTTGCCGATAAATCATGTTCAGTATTTACATTTATATTGCTATCATCAATTATAATCGCATCAAATTCAAATCCAGACTCAAAACTTCCAACTTTTCCAAAGAAACTGCCACCACTAAGCGTTGCCATATACAAAACATCGCTAACATTAAGCGCTTTAGCATTTTTATCAACATATAGTTTATACATTTTCGAAACTTGTATCGCCGACACCATCTCCGTAAAAATCGACAGCGAATGACCACCTGCAACATCACTTCCAAAACCTACATTCAAATTTTCATCTAGATATTTTGATATCGGTGCTATTCCCGACGAAAGATTTAAATTTGACGATGGACAATGAGCGACATATGTACCATTTTTTTGCATAAGTGCAATTTCATCATCACCAGACAGCACACAGTGTGCCATAATAGTCTTAGTTTTGCTACCGAACATATCGTATTTTTCATAAGCATCACCATAAAATTCAGACCACGGACAAAGCTCTTCTACCCACGCAATTTCTCCTTTGTTTTCCGACAAATGCGATTGTATGCAAAACTCAAATTTTTCATTTAATTTTTGTAACTTACATAGCAAATCATCAGAACAACTAGGTATAAATCTCGGAGTTAATATTGGTTTTGTATTTGAAAAATTGCAGTTTTCAATCCATTCAACTGTATCATTTATTGAATTTTCCGTTGTTTCAACGTAGTGTTCTGGAGAATTTCTATCCATATTTACTTTTCCGACAAAAGTGCGAAGTCCAGACTGTTCTAGTTTTTCCATCAGCATTAAAGTTGAATTTTTATGGATTGACGAGAAAACCACAGCTCTAGTTGTTGCACTTTTTTTCAAGTCACGCACAAGATTATCATAAATTTTATCGGCATATTGCAGGTCTGAAAACTTACTTTCAACATTAAATGTATATTTATTTAGCCAGTCGATAAGCTCGTAATCCATACCAGTTCCACGAAATTCATACTGTGGTGCATGAATATGAAGGTCAACCAAACCAGGAATTATCAGCATATCGCTGTAATCTAATATTTCAAAAGACGCAAACTTATCAGGAATTTCCTCAAAAACACCTTGTGAAATACCATTTTCGCAAACAACATAATAATTTTGTTTTACGATTAAGTTTCTTTTTTCATCAGAATATAAAAAATTGCCATATAATATAAAATTCATAAAAATCTCCTTAAATAAATCTATATTAATTATACGATATTTTGCAACAAAAAACAAGTGATGCAAAACAATATATAAAGTTATTTTCGCAATTTAAAATCTTCATTTTGCTCTAAAGTTATATCAGCCATATAGCTTTTTAGCGATACCCTTGCACCACTGATAGATGGGCAATTATCTTTTAAATCCCAACCGTCCTTGTTCGATAGTATTTCCATAAGATGAGCAATTCGAGGTAATCTCAAATTGTTTTCACGGAGAATTTTCGGATTATTCCACAAGTAATCAAGGTCGCCATTATATGCAATTTTACCGTTATTTAATATAATTGCCTTGTCACAATAAAGTGGAACTAAATCTATTTCGTGAGTAGAAAAAATTATAGTTATGCCCAAATCTTTTTTTATTTCTGTAATCAACTGAAGTATTTCGCTAGTGCCTTGTGGGTCAAGTCCTGCTGTCGGTTCATCTAATATAATTACCGACGGTTGCATAGCAAGAACACCAGCTATAGCAACTCTCTTTTTTTGACCAAAACTTAATGCGTGTGTCGGTTTATTCAACAAATCTTTCACACCAGTTCTCTCAACCACTATGTCAAAACGTTTGTTAATCTCTTCCTCACCAAGTTTAAGATTTTTCATTCCAAATAAAATATCGTTGCGAACATTCGAAGAAAATAGCTGTTCATCAGAATTTTGAAACACAATTCCTATATTTTTTCGCAAATCAAAAAGCGATTTTTTATTATATTCTATTTTTTCACCTTTAAAATACACCTCACCCTTAGATGGTTTATATATTCCGTTGCAGTGCAAAAACAAAGTAGATTTACCAGACCCATTTCCTCCTAAAATAGCAATGCTTGAGCCTTCCTCTATACTGATATCTATATTGTCTAATGCATTCGTCCCATCTGGATAATCGTATGATACGCTATTAAATTTAATTATTTCCATTTAAAATACACCTCTAAAAGCAATATCATCAATAAAAAAGCATTTATTATGATACCTTTCATTTTTAGTACATCGGTTCTCATTTCAGGGTCTGTTATCATTGCAAATGAACCATCAAAACATCTCGAATTCAGCATATTATCTATGCTATTCACTTTAATTATGGAACTTTCAAATGTCATCGCTAAAATTTCTGCTACTGATTTTATTCCATTTTTAAAACTAAGATATCCAAGTCTAGATAATTGTGCAGTTCTTATTCTTTCGTATTGTCCGTATAAAACAAAGGAAAATCTATATATTAGTTCCGTTAGTGTGAGCAAAAGTGATGATACTTTTTTCTGTTGTAAATACGAAAGCAAATTGTTCATAGGTGTATTTAAAATCAGAAAATAAAAACAAGATATAGATGCTAGCGAACGCAGAAAAATATTTAAAGCAGTGCTAATTCCAATATAAGTTATGCATAAATTAACGCTAGCTAGTCTAAAACTACATATAACATCTTTGGTGTCATTTGCACCAACGTTAAAAATTATAGAGATAAGCCCCAAAATGATAAATGTTGATGGAACGAGCAATAGTTTAAAATAGCGTTTAAAATTTAATGCACTATAATTTATACTAAAAATAGACATCACAATAAACACCGTGCTGTGTAAAACATATGATGATGATATCAAGCAGAAAAGCAATGGTAACATTGAGAAAAACAATTTTTCTCCTGCTGAAACATTTGCAATTTTAGATGCGTAAGATAATTTATCAATCGTATTCATCGCACAACACTCCTTTTACAAGTTTTATTTTACTTTTTCTTTATAATTAGCGCTTATTCTTCCCATTCCAAAACCTATAATTATACCACCAATTGCAGCTTGTACGCAGAATAATAGCGACTCAGTTTCTCCACCAGGTAATTCGATAATAGGTTCAAACCAAGGCTCATAAGATGGGTCGATTTCCATAATCAACTCTTCAGCTTGACCGTCAGCACCACCAAATTCGCTATCATCAATCATAATTAGAGGTATGATTGCAAAAACAACAACCATTGCGAGTAATATTAAATTTCTTATCCACAATTTCATTATTTTACCGCCTTTCTTTCTAAAAGTTCTTCAACTTCTTCTCTGCTATATTTCTCTATTATACTAAAGAAAACAACGGCGAGAATTCCTTCTGAGATTGCTATTGGAAGTTGTGTTATCGCAAATATAGCTAAAAATTCCGTTGTCGCCGAAATTATTCCTCCACTTGCATCTGCAAAAGCTAAACCTAGTTGCAATGAGGTTGTAACATAAGTAAGTAAATCGCCTAAAAATACAGCTATAAATATAGAGATATTTTTGTTTACGTTGAATTTCATCGAAATTTTATAAGTAAAATATGAAACAAGTGGCCCAATTATTGCCATTGAGAAAACATTTGCTCCAAGTGTCGTAATCCCACCGTGTGCTAATAGCAATGCTTGGAATAGCAATACAATAGTACCGACAACCGTCATTGCCAAAGGTCCGAACAAAATCGCACCGATGCCTACACCAGTTGGATGTGAGCTACTTCCTGTTACCGATGGTATTTTAAGTGCCGACAATACAAATGCAAAAGCACCACACATTGCTAGTAGAAGTAATTTTCTTGATGAACCTGCAACATTTTTCTTGATAGCATAAAATCCAAATACAAAGAACGGACACGCAATCACGCTCCAAGCCACACTCCAACCAATTGGCAAAAAACCTTCCATTATATGCATTGCATAACATGGCATACAAAGCACGCTAATAAGCATTGGTGTGAAAGATAATGCTTTAATTTTCTTTTCCATTTTTATTCTCTCCTTGTTTAGTTATTTAATTATAATAAAACGGGTACGTCAATTTGTTCAACAAAATTGACGTACCCGTTTTTGTACGAAAACAGACTGTGAAACATATAAAAGCTCACAGTTTAAATCTATATATCAATGTTAAGTCTACCGACTTGTGTTATAGAAAAATCTTACAACAAACTCCTACCTTCCCACAAAAAGCAGTGACGAACTTTCGTTCCAATAGCATAACTATCTCGGAGCTGTTTCACACTTACGGTGCCGGATAACGCCGGGAATTTCACCCTGTTCCATCTCATGTTACGCCTAGAATAATCCATACGGCTGTAACAACACATTTTTTTTAATTATAATTCAATTTTCAAAAAAAGTCAATCACCCTCTATCACATCATTAATTTATTACAAAATTTAGTATAATATTACAATTATTAATGCGAAAACCAAAGACAAAGAAGATTAATATTATTGAAATTTATGCTCTCCTTAATTATCTACTTTCAAGAAACCTTTTTGTGCTAATTCAAGCTCAATTATATCAAGCAATTTAACCGATGGAGCTTGTACCGTGTGAAAATGACAATTGCTTGTTATATTTTTTAATGGCACAAGTTCATTTTGTTGCATTTGAGTTACAAAATTTTCAATATCCTTTGTAGTCGCAATATTTAAATTTGCAAAAAATTTACCATAAACCTCATGGTCTACAAATACATCTAAAACTTGACCTGATAGGCTTATTATGCAAGAAAGTTCTTCGTAAATCTCATCGTCGCTATGTTCAACCTTGAAAACACGAGTAAATATATCTTTATCGTCACAAGCCTCGTTTGACACTTCACCCATAATATATCCTCTATTGGTAGAAATAATATCATATTTATTTGCACGTAGCAACGCAATATCACTTACAATTACTTGTCTGCTAACTCCCATTTTTTTCGATATGGCTGTGCCATTTAAAGGAGAATTACTATTTTTTATTAAGTTTAAAACCTTGATTCTTCTTTCTTCTCCATTTAATTCTTTCATATAACTTCACACCTTTTTTATTAAATAACTTTCAAATTTTTTAAAGATAAGTCAAGTACTGGTGCTAAATAAGTTATTGCTCCCGAAGAAATATAATCAACACCAATCGATATTAAATTTGAAATGTTTTCTTTTGTAACATTTCCAGAGCACTCGGTTTTTGCTCTATTATCAATCAATGCAATTGCCTCTTTCATCATATCAACCGACATATTATCAAGCATAATAATGTCTGCTCCAGCGTCTACTGCTTGTTGAACCATCTCTAAATTTTCAACTTCAACTTCAATTTTTCGTACAAACGGAGCATACTCTTTTGCTGCTAGTACAGCATTTTCCACCGAGCCCGCAAAGCTTATATGATTGTCTTTTAGCAAAATCCCATCAGATAAATTATATCTGTGATTGTATCCCCCACCTACTTTTACAGCGTATTTTTCAAATATCCTCATATTCGGTGTAGTTTTTCTTGTATCTAAAAGTTTTGTCTTGCAATCTGCGTGTTGTTTAAGCATTTGCACAATTGAGTTTGTATAAGTTGCAATTCCACTCATACGTTGCAAATAATTTAACGCAACTCTCTCTCCAGATAATAATGCACACACATTTCCATTAACCGTAGCGATGACATCTCCAGAATGAATAGCATCTCCATCTTGCACTGCAAAATCAATACTTATATCATTGTCGAGCAACTTAAAAACTCGTGCAAAAACACTAAGTCCTGCTATAATACCGTCTTCTTTGCATATTAAATCGACCGTAGCTTTGGTTTTA
>JAWXUP010000150.1:0-3198 GCA_044426345.1 Clostridia bacterium
ATCGAAACTGATACCGATATCGAAACTGATACAGATACCGAAACTGATACCGATATCGAAACTGATACCGATATCGAAACTGATACAGATACCGAAACTGATACAGATACCGAAACTGACGATGAAGTTGTTATCGATGATGAAATAACTGATGATGAAACTTGGAGTGATTTAGAAAACTCCTTTGAATATTTCGATGAAGTGACCATAGCAGGTGCTACCACACTGTCAATGCCTTATGATTACGTTATACCAGAAGGTAAAACTTTAATTATTTACTCTAATAGTTTGTTAGATATTGGTAATTACATCCTAACTGTAAACGGTACTTTAACTAACGAAAATTCTATCACAACAAGCAATGCTATACAAATTGGTGCAACTGGCGAATATACTATGAGTAACTATTCTACTTTAGTATCTTCTGGTAGCACAGCATTGACAATAGCTGAAGGTGGTAGCTTTACACTAGCCACTTATTATACTGTTAGTGCAATGTCTGCTGACATTATCACTGGTGATGGTGCAGAAGTTTATTCTTATAGCTACGATGAAACTACATATACTTTAGACGAATACGGCATAGACGATAGCATTGACGAGAGTGAAGATTGGAGTGCTGTAGTTACTGCACTTAGCATATATGACACCGTTACAATAAATACTGACATAACAATTGATGATGCCTATGAATTTGACGAGGGCGAAATTATAATCGGCGAAAATGGTAGCCTTACTACTAGCTATGATTTTATGATTAGTGGTGGTACTATTACTGGCGATGTGACTAACAACAGCTCTACATTCACAATGTCTGCTGGTAAAATCACTGGTGACTTAACTAACTCAAACATTAGTGATTTCACCTCTATCGTAGGAACTGCATACATAGATGGTAATGTTATAAACAATTGTAATAATTTAATTATGGAGGATGGTACTATTACTGGCGATGTGACTAACAACGGTACTATGAACATGAATGATGGTACTATTATTACTGGCGATGTGACTAACAACGGTACTATGAACATGAATAATGGTACAATAAGTGGTTATGTATACAACGTAGGTACATTTAATATGTACGACGGTACAATCGACAGTACAACCGACGGTGAAGTAGATATTGCTTTTACAAACTGTGGTTCATTCGAAATGACTGGTGGTACAATCACTGGCTGTGGCACTTATGCATTCCAAAACACAACAGATGCTACTTCATTTATTATGAGCACAGGTACTATTAAAAATACTGCTACATCTGGCACTTACTTTGCAATTGGCAACCAAAATGATGAATCACTTTCATTTACAGGCACATTCTATGATGATACTGCCTATAACAACATAATTATAACGTCCCTCATTGATACAAGTTACATTATTGATGATGTTACAACCACCTACTCTACTGGCACAGATAATAACATATACTATCTAGCTAGTTACGGAGACTAAGCTTACACTACAGACTAATCAACACAGGAGTAAATATGAAAAAACACCCGAAACTAATTAAAATACTTGCGTCCTTGCTGTGTTCTGGCATTTTAACTGGCATTTGTGCCTCTGGTATTTTGCTTACGCAGTCTAACAGCATAAACGATTCTTTTTATCAGCAACCTACTATCGCTGCCGAAGAAATCGTTATTATCGGTATTGATGAATATGCTATAAGTGAATTTGGTTCGCTTCCTTGGACTCGTGATATCATCGCTATGGCTCTTGAATACTTAAACGCTGACCCAGAAAATGCACCAGCTGTAATCGCTGTCGATACCGTGTACGCTGGTTATTCTGACAGTTCTCACCAAGCTACCGACATAGACCTTTGGCTTGCTGATGCGGCTGGTTATTCCGACAACGTACTTATGGCATCGTTTGCTACATACGGTACTCAACTTGTTACCCTAGAAAACGGTGATTTTTATATGGACGATTACTCTGTTCTAGCTTACGACGAACCATTTGCCGAACTAGCTGATAATAGTCAAATAGTTCATATCAACGCAATGCTAGACAATGACGGAATTTTACGGCACGCCATTTGGCAAATCGAACTTCCAGATGGCAGAACAATTCCCTCTTTCCACCAAGCTGCAGCACAAATGTATGTAGAGGTTATGGGTCTTCCAGATATTGAAGAACCACCTATGGACTCTCGTTATCATTGGTATGTTCCAATGCAGTCTACTCCGTTTTCTATGTACGACGGATTTAGCATAGCAGATTTAATATACGGTGAACTAGACTCAGCGTTTTTCACTGATAAAATCGTGCTAATCGGTCCGTTTACTGCAGGTCTTATGGACGAATATTACACTTCTATCGACCATACTCAAGCTATGTATGGTGTTGAATATCAAGCAAACTCAATTGCCGCTCTTCTTCGTGGCGAAACAAAATACGAAGTACTTCAAACACCTCAAATGATTTTGCTTTTCATTCTAGTTTTAGTATTTTTCTACTGGCTACAAGACCGTAGAATGCTCCCAGCCACCATAGTTTGGTTTTTAAGCTGTACAAGTTGGGTTGGGCTATGTCTACTACTTTGGGAACTCGGTTTCGTAGTAAATATCCTCTACTTCCCTCTCTGTTTAACCATTACTTACGTAATTTGTATCGCATTTAACTATGTTCGTGCAGCTTTAGAAAAACACAAAATATATTCTACTTTCAAACGATATGTAGCACCAGAAATCGTATCAGAACTACTAAATGGTGACCCTGAAACGCTAGAACTCGGTGGACGTATCGTAGACATAGCAGTGCTTTTCGTTGACATTCGTGGATTTACCACAATGTCCGAGGCTCTAGACCCTGCTACTGTCGTTGAAATCATCAATAAATATCTAACCCTTACTAGCAACTGCATTTTCAGAAACAGTGGTACGCTAGACAAATACGTTGGCGACTGTACTATGGCTTTTTGGGGTGCTCCATTACCACAAGATGACTGCATTTTCAAAGCTGTAAAAGCTGGTCTTGATATGGTTGAAGGCTCAAAAGCTCTCGGTATTGAACTACAAGAGAAATACGGAAGAACCGTAGATTTCGGCGTTGGCGTAAACTTTGGTCCTGCACTTGTTGGTAATATCGGTTCCCCTGCTCGTATGGACTATACAGCAATCGGTGACACCGTTAATACCTCTTCAAGACTAGAGGCACTCATTGCACCCACATCCTTGGCTACGT
>JAWXUP010000151.1:0-3171 GCA_044426345.1 Clostridia bacterium
TTGGCACTGCTACCCTGTAAAATAAATTGAAAGTCTGTTCTAAGGCAGTAGTGCCAGTCTTTTGCACCTAGTTAGCATTCGAAACAGCATTGTATAAGCACGCTTGAATTTATAGACAAAGTAATCGTGGTCAAGGTATACAGCGACAGAACGAAGATTTGCGAAATTTTAGAGATATTAAAAAAAGCAGGAGAAAGCAAGGTGCTGTAAACACCTTTGCAGTCACAGGGGACGGCAGTGCCGACCCCACTTAACACCGAAGAATTAAAGGAATTTTAAAAAAAATACGCAAATTTCATAACTTTCAGACGAAGTCAAATGGGGCAAGGGGTCAACCCTTGTTAGGTGCTGTAAAACTCACAAACGTGCTGTTTTAGGTGCTGTAAGTAGCATAAAATACAGTGATAAACACATTAATTAGGTGCTGTAAAAGGTGCTGTGAAGTAAAATAGGAGAAAAATATGGAAATACAAGAAAATAAAGACTTAAAACAAAGGGTTGTTGCGTGGTTACACCCAGAGCAAATTAAACGTATGGAGATATTAATAAAGTCAGAAAATATGCGAAATCAGACAGAATTTGTAGCGAAAGCTATTGATTTTTATATCGGTCACTTAAATACTCAATCAAGTACAACATATCTCTCGGAAAATCTTCTAGGTGCTATAAATGGAACACTAAAAAGTACAGAGAATCGTATGGCAAATAATCTGTTTAGGTTGTCAGTGGAGATGTCAATTATGATGAATATTTTAGCTGGTGGACTTGATGTATCCGATGAACTGGTAGGAAAAATTCGTGAAAGATGTTCAAGGGAAATCAAAGCAAACAGAGGAAGAGTTTCTTTTGAAGATGCACTTGAGTATCAGAGAGGTAGTTAGTTTTTATGGCAAAGTTAATTATTAAAAATGGATACATCAAAAGTAAAAATAATTCGGCAGGGTTTGTAAAATACATTGCAACTCGTGATGGTGTTCAAAAAGTGATTCTAAAAGATGAAAATGCTATTGCTACAAAATCACAGCAAGAGCTTATAGAAAATATTATAAAAGACTTTCCAAAAAGTAAAAATTCGTTTGAATATGAAGATTATATTGAAAATAAAACTGCAAAGAATGCTAGTGAATTTATATCAGTATCACTTGAGCAGTTTGCTTCTTATGATAAAAAATATTTGGAATATATTGCAAATCGTCCGAGAGTTGAAAAGCTATCATCTCACGGACTTTTCACTTGCCATAACAGTCAAGTTAATTTGAAAAAGGTTATGGAAGATGTGTCTAATCACAAAGGAAATATTTGGACACCAATAATTTCATTAAGACGAGAAGATGCTGAAAATACTGGATTTACAAATGCCGAGAGTTGGAAAGAATTAATATCATCTAAGATGTTTGATATGGCGAAAAGCATGAAGATCACTCCTGAAAACTTTAGATGGTATGGAGCATATCACGATGAAGGAAACCATCCTCACGTGCATTTGATTTGCTATAGCACGAATCCAAATGAAGGCTATCTCACGAACGATGGAATTAAAAAAATGAAATCGTGTTTTGTAAATGAAATTTTTGAACAGCAATTAATTCCAATATACGAACAAAAGACGGAGCGACGTGATGCACTTAAAAATGAAGCCGAAAAAGCTATTGAAAATATTAAAAAAATAGCTCAAACTTCAGATTTCGACAGTTTAAATATTTATAATTTGCTTATTGCTTTATCAAAAAAGCTTGAAGAAACTGAAGGTAAAAAACAATACGGATATTTAAAACCAA
Source organism: Clostridia bacterium (assembly GCA_044426345.1). Classification (GTDB taxonomy): domain Bacteria; phylum Bacillota; class Clostridia; order Oscillospirales; family Butyricicoccaceae; genus CAYJLC01. The sequence continues at coordinate 1,779 of JAWXUP010000151.1, forward strand.
ACGTCAAAAATATTGTAAATGAGATTGTAGACGAGATTGAGAAATTGCCAGAAGTGAAAGAAGCATATACATTGTGGCAAGAAATACAAGACGAGATTTATCATAGCTATTCTGATCAACAAGTGCCGAGAGTTCTGTTGTCCGAACAGAAAGAGTTCAAGTCGATTAAGAATATGATAATTGCTGAAGTTTTGAAATTTGACGATATTAAAATCATTTCAAAAAATGCAGACGATATTGCTTATACACAGGTTGTTGAAAACGAAAACTATGTAATTTCAGAAAATTTTATACCGACGACCAATCAACAAGTTGATAATGATAATAATTCAAATACTGCAAAAAATATTGCTCCGTCAGTTGCTTTTGCAGTATCGAATATTTTCAGTGCATTATCTAATATTTTTCAAGATAACACCCCCAAAGACAGCACCACTACCCACCAAAAAATCGACAGCAAATCGCTTAGAAAACTTCGAGAACTTAAAGCATCAAAAGGATTGAAACATACTGGTGAGGATACAGAAACCACATACCAACAAACGATGCAGAGGTAATATTTATGACAAAATACATTCATTTTAGCGAAGAACAAATCACCCTCGCAAACCAAGTTGACCTTGAAAGTTTCTTGCGTTCAAAGGGCGAAATCTTATTAAAGTCCGGACGTGATAAACGTTTGAAGTCCGACCGAAGTGTCACAATTCGTGGCAATACTTGGTTCGACCACTCGAAAGAAATCGGTGGATATCCTATTGATTTTGTAAAGTTTTTTTATCGAGTAGATTTCACGCAAGCGATGGAAATTTTGCTCTTAGAAACTAATATTTCATACTGTGAAATAGAAAAAACAGATGAACCACAAAAGCCATTCGCACTGCCACCGAAAAATAAAAATAACGATAAATTAATCCAATATATGACAAATCACCGTGGAATTTCTCCTACGGAGCTTGATTTTTTTATAAAGCGTGGCTTGATTTATGAAAGCTGTGAAACTATTGGATCACGTGCGTATCACAACGCTGTTTTTGTTGGTATGGATAGTGAAAATATTCCACGTCACGCACAAAAACGAAATCTAAATTTACGTGGAAAAGGTTCGTGCAAAACATTGCAGGCAGTCTACCAAAACATAGTTTTAACTACTTAGGTGGTGGCGAAAATTTGTATGTTTTTGAGGCGCCGATTGATATGCTGTCTTATATTTCGATGAACGAAAATACCGATTGGCACAAACAAAATTACGTCGCTCTGTGTGGCACTTCCTCTCATGCGATGGTTGAGGTTTTAGAGAAAAATAGTAATATAAATCATGTGAATTTGTGCTTGGATAACGACAAAACTGGTCACCAGACTGTCGATAGGTTTGGGAAATTATTGCGTGAGATTG
>JAWXUP010000152.1:0-3170 GCA_044426345.1 Clostridia bacterium
CCAGTGGTGTTTCCGTTGTTTTTGCTTGTGGTGGCTGGAATTTTATTCGTCACAGTCGACCCAATAGGCACAAGTTTAGTCAGCAAAATCAACTGGGAATTTGTCAAGCTTTTTGCGTTGTTAATCTTGCTAGTTTTAGCATCAGTACAAGATTTAAGCGAAAATATCGTTGACAATAAATATGCCATAATGATATTTTTGCTTGGCTTTATTAATGTGTCACTCGATTCAGCAGTAGCATTTGCTGTTTGTGGTGGTGCGTTTTTTATTGTGGCAATGCTTACAAATTTAGGTGGAGCAGACGTTAAAATCACAGCGACAACAGCCTTTGTTATGGGAACAATCCCAACACTTTTCGCACTGCTAATTGGTTTATCAGCATCAATAATTACAGAAGCGATTATATCATTAAAAAGAAAAGAAAACATAATGACAAGACATTATCCACTCGTCCCCTATATAAGTTTTGGGTGCATGGTGGTGATGATTTTAAAAGGAGTTAATTTATTATGAGATTTATTAAAAACAGAATATTTTTAGCGACCATTTGCGTGATAATTTCAGCTATTTGCGTTTTAAGTTTGGTTAAAACAGATGAAGTGGAAATGATAACTGCATACAAAATTACAGCAGATATATCAAAAGGCACTGCAATTACTGATGAAATGATTTCACAAATTACAGTAAATGCAACTGGCATGAGCGAAGTTATAACTGACGAAACAGAAATTGTAGGAAAATTTGCAAGCTATGACTTAATCAGTGGTCAATTTGTATATGAAAATTCAGTTGCAGACAGTCAAAGCGAAGTTTTAGAGGGTATGGAGAAAGTTGCAGACGGACAAATTGCTTATTCAATTTCTGTAAAAAGCTTGGCAAGTTCCACCTCCGATAAAATTCTATCAGGCGATATTGTAACGGTTTTTGTAAATGTAAATGGGGAATCTGTTCAGCCAATAGAGCTTAAATACGTTGAAGTTTTGAGTGCAAGCACAAGCGGTGGACTTGAAAAAACAGCGTCAAGCAGTGAAAGTATCTCGACTATAACATTTCTAGCAACAGAAGAACAAGCCTTGCTCTTGAATGAATACGAATATTCAGCCTCAATTCACTTAGCTTTAGTTCACAGGGGCGAAGATGATGTGAAAACATCTTTATTAGAAGAACAAATCAATTTAAACACACAAGAAATCACAGAAGATTTTACAGAAGAACTTGGAGATGATAGCCTTGCAAACTGATTATTTAAAGTTGCTTGAAATAATCCAAAATGTTGTAAACGATAACTATTGGCAGATAAATTCTACCGACAGCACAGAAAAAAGCAAGGAAATTATCCTCAACTTTTATCGTTCTTATGTCACTAGAAAAAACATTGAAGTCAAAGGCTTTACTAAAGATGAATTGGTAGAAAAGTTGTATAATGACACCCACGAATATTCTATACTAACTAAACCATTAAAAGACCCAAAGGTTGAAGGTATCCACATTAATTCGTGGGATTGCATTATTTTGCAAATGAGAACTGGCGAGTTTGTGTATATAGATGCCTTTGAAAGTCCAAGTCATGCAATAGACATTATGCGAAGATTAATTCAGTCAAAAGGTGGAGTTTTAGACGAAGCAATGCCAATAGCTGAAACTTCTATTGGCTCTGACATTCGAATTACAACTGTTAAATCACCCATAGTAGATGAAAACATTGGAGTTTCTTGCTATATCCGTAAGTTGTCAAAATCAGTTTTTAGGATAGAACAATATACAAAAACAGGTTTTGCAGAGCAAAAAGAAATTGAAATGCTCAACACTTTTATGAGGCGTGGAGTTTCGCTTTTAGTAGTCGGAAAAGTAAACACAGGTAAAACGACTTTTCTATCATATCTATTATCTACACTGCCAAACAATATGAAAATAGTTACTATCGAAAACTCAGCTAGAGAAATGGACTTGGTTAAAAAACAAGACGGAAAAACCATTAATAACGTAGTTCATATGCTGACTAGAGAAAGTAAAATAGCTGATTTAGACATTAAACAAGAAGATTTGGTAGTTATCTCACTTCGTTTAAACCCAGATTATATAAGCATTGCTGAAATGAGAGATTCGGAAGCCAGTGCAGCAGTTGAAGCCAGCCGAAGTGGTCACCCAGTCATATCAACCACTCACGCAGGCTCACCAATTGAAGCACACAAAAGAATTGCAGATTTATCAAGGAAAGGTAACAATACAGACTATCCAACAGCATTAATCCAAGCACAAGAAGCTTTTCCAGTTGTTGTGTTTTTGCATACGTTAGAAGATAATGTCAGACGAATAATGGGAATTACCGAGTGTTACGTTGACGATGACAACAAAGCGCATTACAACCCACTATGGAAATACGAAATAGAAGAAAACAACGTGGAAAATGGCAACATCACAATCAAAGGTCAGCACAAACAAATAGGACTACCGTCAGATAGATTAATAGATAAGATGAAAATGTATGGAATTTCAAGGGCAGAGGTTGAGAAACTTATAAAAATATAACAAAGAGCTAACCTATATTAGATTAGCTCTTTGTTCGCACTAGAAAATTTAAACTTATTACAATAATTTAGAGATATCCATTTTTGCATAAACTATGCGCTGAATTTCTACGATATCATTTTCAACAATGTAGAAAACAGCATAATTTTTTATTGGTATCATTCGATACTCGTTTTGTAGATCGCTCAACTTATCATAAACTGGAAAAGCAAAAGGAAATTTAATTAGAGTTTTAATGTTTTTTTCGATATCATCTAGCAAGTTTAGTGCTGCTTTTGGCGAATTTAAAACGTCGCTTATATATAGGATGATTTCGTCTAGGTCGTCTTTTGCGATTGGCAGATATTGTACTTTATAAATCATTTGGACTCACCTTTTTAAGAATTTCACTTCTTAAATTATCAAAAACTTCTTGGTGAGTATATCTGACATCAGTGGATTGTGATTGAATTTCAGCTTCTTTAAGTTTGAAGTGTATTTCATTTTTAAGCTTAAAGTTTTCGTAAGCCTCAATGCTCATTACAACCATATCTCCATAACCGTTTTTAGTTAGAAATATTGGTTCTAATGTTTCGTGTACAACTTTTGAAATATCAGTAAAATTGTTTCTTAAATCTGAAACGGGTCTAATTTGTGGCATT
>JAWXUP010000048.1:0-20548 GCA_044426345.1 Clostridia bacterium
ATAAATACGGTGCAAGCTCCCTCAGTCACTGTGGTGACAGCTCCCTCGAAGAAGGAGCCAAGGAAAAGCCTCCCTCTCCGAGGGAGGTGGCAAAATCTTTGATTTTGACGGAGGGAGCTAGCACGATTTAAAAAATAATACACCCTGTAGGGTGAGGGCTTGTTCCCACCGTTACGTATAACAAACTACCACCAAACAAAAAACATCGGCAAATCTCAAATCTGTCGATGTTTTTTATATTAAAATTCTTTGCAAATTTCTCTAAACGGAACAAACTCCTTAGGTGGAACATCATACTCGCTGATGTTTTTTTCAACCCAAGTAACATCAAGCCATTTTCCGTTTTTAAAACCAGCATTATGATAAACTGCGTTGATTTTAAATCCGATTTTTTGGTGCATAGCAATGCTTTTATCATTTCCACTCGTGATAATTCCATAAACGTTTTTTATATTTTGACGTTGCAAAATCTCTATTAATCTGCGATATAATTCACTACCAATTCCACATCCACGCTCATTTTTATCAACATAAACGGTCATTACAGCATTCCAACTATAAGATGCACGCTCCATATGTCTTGAGGCATACGAATAACCCACTATTTTACCGTCAACTTCGCAAACTATGTATGGATAATTTTCAAGCGTATTTGCAATTCTTATCTCAAATTCTTGTACTGTTGGTGCTATATATTCAAAAGAAATGTGCGTATTTTCAACGTAATATTTATAAATTTCGCAAATTTCCTTAGCATCTTTTATAGTTGCAATTCTAATGTTCATTAATGTCTCCTTTTGTTTGTTTAAATTGTGCATATAGCGCCCCACCAAAAATTAATATAGCACCAATAAATTGGTACCAAAGTAGGCTCTCGCTAAAGAAAATATACGCTAAAATCAGTGCCGAGGCTGGATCAATATAGCTGAAAATCGAAATATCTTGTGGTGATAAACCTTGCAATGAACCGATATATAGAGACATAGCTACTCCAGTATGCAAAGCACCGACAGTTAAAAGAAGTGCAAAATCTGACATACTTGGCACGAAGATAATCGTTCCAGTGGTTGCTGTGCAATAAATGGTCATAACCACAGCAGCTACCATAAGTTGAACCATCGTACTTGTTAGACCACACATCGGTTTTATAAATTTGTTGGTAATCATAATCACAGCATACAGAACGGCTGACATTAAAGCACAAAATACAGCAAAAGACACACCACTGCTTGAAACTTGTGATATATTTACTAAAATCATACCAAAAACAGCTGAAACTATAGCAAAAATCTGAGGTATTGTGATTTTTTCCTTAAATATTATCGGAGCAAGAACAAAAACCATAATCGGTGCAGTGTAATAAATAATCGTAGCCAAACCGACCGACGTATTTTTATATGCCTCAAACAAAAATGCCCAGCTACTGCCTATTGCAGTGCCAGAAATTAAAAGTGGTAATTTGTTTGCTATAATGCCGTTGAAATCAATTTTTTTGCGTGTTATGGCAAAGAAAATCAGCAAAAACGCACTACCAATTATAGTTCGCCATTGCACAATTTGAACACTTGGGACATCTATCCACTTTACGAAAATACCAATACTTCCGAAAATCAGCATAGCTACCACGAAGTTTATTTTATTTTTCATACAACCCTCTTTAATACATTAAAACGATACTGCATTAATTTTATAACATTTTTGTGGTTTTGGCAAGTTAAATTTACTTTTTTATGTGAACATATCGGCATATCTATTGTAAAAAACACGTAAAAATGGTAGAATATTAAAAAAGAGGTGCTTATGAAAACTTTACTTATTGCAATAAATTCTCAGTATGTGCATTTAAATTTAGCTGTTCGTAGTTTGAATGCAAGTTTAAATCACAAAGCTGAAATGATGGAATTTAATATAAATAATGAAATCGGCAAAGTTTTTGCTGATATTGTTCTAAAAAAACCAGACTTAATTTTATTTTCGACTTATATTTGGAATATTGATTTCGTGTTGAATTTGGCAAGCGATTTAAAGAAAGCAATGCCAAAAACAAAAATCGTATTAGGTGGACCAGAGGTTTCGTTTGAATCGAAAAAAATTATCGCTGAAAATGATTTTATAGATTATATTTTATGTGGTGAATGTGAAGAAATACTTCCACGATTTATACAAGCAGTTGAAAATGGAGATAATATTACAGACTTAACAGGCGTCGTAGGACGTGAATATGCAGATGACACATATAATATTGTACAAGATATCAACGTGCTAAAACCGATAAGCGAGATATATAATGTAATAGAGCCTAACAAAATTTACTATTATGAAACTGCACGTGGATGTCCGTTTTCGTGTTCGTATTGTCTATCTGGTTCGATAAAAGACACCACTAGATATTTAGATTTAGAGCGTGTATTTGTTGACTTAAAGTATTTTTCTGACAATAATATACCATTAGTAAAATTTGTTGACCGTACTTTTAACGCAAATAAAAAGCGTGCTAAGGAAATTATTCGTTTTTGCATAGAAAATACTGGCGATACGTCATTCCATTTTGAAGTTGGAGCGGACATACTAGATGATGAAATTATAGACCTACTAAATAACGCACCACACGGAAAATTTCAGCTAGAGGCTGGAGTTCAATCGTGTAACGAAAAAACATTAGAGGCTGTAATCCGAACAACTAATCTTGAAAAATTGGCTAAAAATACTACGAAAATTATCGAGGCGAACAATGTTCATATGCATCTTGATTTAATCGCAGGACTGCCATATGAAGATTTTCATTCGTTCGGAAGGTCTTTCAGCGAACTTTTCAAATTATCGCCACACCATTTGCAACTAGGATTTTTGAAACTGCTAAAAGGTTCGCGTTTGCTAGCACAAGCAGAAGAATATGGCATAGTTTATCGTGATTACCCACCATATGAGGTTATTTCTACTAATGATATTACAGCGAGTGAGCTTATCTTGTTAAAAGATATCGAGGAAGTTGTAGAGCGTTATTATAACGCTGATATCGGAAGAAATTCGCTTGAAATTTTAAGGAACGAATGCCCTACTCCTTTTGTTATGTTTAAAATTATAGCAGAGGATTTTCGTCAAAAAGGCTATTTATCATATCCGATGAATATTTCTACAAAGCTACAAGTTTTGGGTGAGTATATAAAAGATGAATTTGAGCTTGATACGGTAATATGGCATAAAATTTTGCGTGAAATGCTAAATGATATACTAAAAAACGGAGCAAAAGGCAATTTACCTAGTATTTTAGATGATATTATAATTGAAACTGACAATAAACCGTATAAAAATAAATTATTAGAGCTTAAAAAAATCACTGGGGATGAATATAGAAAAGCGAAGTTTTTTGCTGTAAAAAATGGAGATACGCAAGAGATAATAATGGCGATTAGTGGAAAAATAACTGTATTTAAGGAGTGTGAATTATGTCAATAGAACAAAACAAAGAACGATTTATCTCAATTTTACGTGAAAACATTACTCGTCACGGAATTGAAAATTTAATTGAATGGTTAGTGAAAACAGACTTTTTTGATGCACCTGCATCAACTAGATATCACGCGGCATATGCTGGTGGATTGTGTCAGCATAGTTTAAATGTTTATGATGTGTTTATGGAAAAACATTTCGATGAGAGTGAAGAAACTCGTGAAAGTGTCGCACTTGTAACATTGCTTCACGATTTGTGCAAAGCCAATTTCTATAAATTATCAAAACGCAACCAAAAAATCGACGGAAGATGGCAAGAGGTAGACTTTTATTCTATCGAAGATCTGTTCCCTTATGGACACGGAGAAAAATCGGTATTTCTTATCGAGAGATTTATGAAACTAAAAATCGACGAAGCATGTGCAATACGTTGGCATATGGGAGGTTTTGATGACAGCGTAAAAGCTGGAAGTTTCTCATTAAGTGCGGCATTTGAAAAATATCCATTATGTGTAAAAACGCATATTTCAGACCTTGAAGCTAGCTATTTACGTGAAGAAAAGTAAATAAAGAAAAGGAACGCATCACTTGGTGCGTTCCTCAGACTGTCGAACAAGAGCAAAACTTACTTTAACCTTAAAATAAAATTTGAAAGCACAAGCTAGCAAAGTAAAAATTTTTCAGAGAAAAATTATTTACGCAGCGATAAGGCTGTAACTTGCTGATAAAACAAGCTGTGTTTTCGTCTTTTGGATACTTTGGGACGTACCAAAGTATCAGCCAAGCGGCGAGCGACTGCCGAGAAAAAAGATAGCACTATGGTAAGTGGTAGAAGAGAAAATAAAAAATTTGTATATTTAAAAAATCTATTTTAAAAATGAGTTTTTCGACAAAGAAAAGGAACGCATCACTTGGTGCGTTCCTTTTCTCTATTAAATAAAAATTCTAAAGCAAAGATTCAAATTCTACGCCAAAAAGTGGTTCTGTGCCTAGTTTTATGGTGTGATTTATAGCTTTTCCAATAAAATCCGAGGCAAACTCGACAGATTTTTGCAAATCATCACCGTTTAGCATTTTTGATATAAAAATTGATGTAAATAAATCACCTGTACCAGGAAAATATTGGTCGATATAGTCATTTTCGTGGAAATAAATATTACCGTTTGAGTAAAAAGCAGTTGCTATTTTATCATTATTTAAGTGCAAGCCAGTAATTATTATAGTTTTTGGGCCGAAATTTGCAAGCTTTTTTGATAGATTTAAAATTTCATGTTCACTCGTTGCAAGAAAATCCATCGGCAAGTCGAGTAATATTTTAACTTCGGTAATATTTGGAGTAATTATATCAGCGTGTCGGATGAGTTTTTTCATTTTTTCGCACATTGATTTTGTATAAGTTGTATAAACCTTGCCTTCATCGCCCATTACAGGGTCAATTATAACTGAGCTTTGTGGGAATTTTCCACAAGCTGAAATAACGCTGTCAATTTGACTTTCAGAACTCAAAAAGCCAGAATAAATTGCATCAAACTTTAAATTAAGTTTGTTATAATGTTCGATATATTCATCTAAAAAACCACTTAAATCACACATTTTATAATCAGCAAACGCTGTGTGCGTTGAAAAAATCGCAGTTGGCGCTGGAACACACTGATGTCCAAACTTCGCAAAAACCGAAATAATTGTAGTAAGCGAACTTCTCCCAAAACCAGCAAGGTCGTGTATAGCTAAAATTTTCATAATTCACCTCGAAAAATAGTATATATTTTATTGTATCATAAAAAACTAAAATTTCCAATAATCTTTACTTATGGAAATTTTTATTTTTTTATAATATTTATAATTGATGTTTTTTTATCGGCACACTCACCACTTACTGCCTGTGCTATCTTTTTTCTCGGCAGTTCGCTCGCCGCGTGGCTGATACTTTGGGACGTCCCAAAGTATCCAAAAGACGAAATCTTTTTGCGAAAAGATTTATCAAAATCTGGGGCGTGATGTTTTTATTGGAAGTACGCAATCCGGCATCCGTTCGCCTAACCACTCGTACTCCAACTCGCTATCGCTTATGCAGTGGTATCGATAAATTTTCTCGACCACGTAGTTGCCTATTTCGGTGCTGAAACTTACGTTATTCGTGCCACGCACGTTTGCTACGGTGGTATAAATTTATTTATACGTGAAAAACAATGCACCCTGTAGGGGCGATCATTGGTCGCCCGTGCCGTGTAATAAATACGGTGCAAGCTCCCTCAGTCACTGTGGTGACAGCTCCCTCGTCAGGGAGCCAAAGGAAAAAAGCCTCCCTCTCCGAGGGAGGTGGCAAAATCTTTGATTTTGACGGAGGGAGCTAGCACAATAAAAAATAACGCACCCTGTAGGGGCGAACTGCGTTCGCCCGTCATACCGATACATCAGTTTTTAATTTAATTTATGTGAATTAAAAACAGAAGTATCGGTATAACGGAAATATTCTAATAAAAACTACTGCTTATATCATACATAAAACAAAGGAGATTTATTATGAAAAATCTATTATATTTAATTTTTTTAATGATATTCACAACAATTCTCGCTGTTTATATAATAAACTTCAATGAAAAAGGCACAGATATTACTCTGAATAATCAAATTAAAACAGATGAAATACAAAACGAAAATCTTGAAGAATCAAATTTTACATATGAATATGACGAATACCTAAACGGTGTTTTCGTGACAACTGTATACAATCTAGACTTCCCTTCTAGCTCAAATTTAAGCGAACAACAATTGAAAAATGAAATAGATGAAATTTTGGACAATATAAAGGAACAAAAAATCACCGACGTTTTCTTTCAAGTCCGACCTTGTGCAGATGCTTTCTATTACTCGGAAATTTATCCTACGTCAATTTACCTCACAGGAAACCAAGATACAGTACCCGAATTTGATGTGCTAGAGTATTATACTACAGGTTGTCACAAACGAGGATTGAAAATTCACGCGTGGATTAACCCTTATCGCATTACAAAAAGTAGTGATGACGTGCTATCGGATACACATATAGCTGTTACAAATCCAGAACTTACCGTTTTACATACCGATGGAAATTTATATTTCGACCCAGCACTTGACGAGGTTACTCAACTTATTTTAGACGGAGTGGAGGAAATTATCACAAACTACGATATAGACGGTATACATTTTGATGATTATTTTTACCCATCAACAACTTTTGACGATGCGCAAAGCTATGAAAAATATGGGGACGGACGCTCTTTAGATGACTTTAGACGCGATAATATAACAAACTTCGTGCAAACTACATATAATTTCATCAAAATAACCAATCCAAACGTAGTTTTTGGTATTAGTCCGTCTGGAATTTGGGCAAATGCTAGCGACGGAGGTGTAGAAGGTGGTAGCAACACATCTGGTACAGGTTCGTATTTTTATAGCTACGCTGATACCAAAAAGTGGGTGGAAATGGAAATATTAGACTATATTGCTCCTCAAATTTACTGGAACATAGGTTTTCAATCAGCAGAATACGAAGTTTTGGTGGATTGGTGGGCAGAAGTGTGTGCTGGCACAAATGTTGAACTATATATATGTCACGCAAACTATAAAGAGGCTGATGGAACATTTGAAACTGGAGAAATAGATAGACAAATAGAATATAACAAGACGAAAAGCAATGTTTCAGGCTCAATTTTCTTTAGATATTCGCATATAATATAAAAATGATGTGTTGTAGCACACGTGTTGTAACACATTATTTTGCAAATGAACAATTTTGAAATTATGAAAATATACATATTGCATAAAAATGACAATAGGAAACTGTGTCAAACAACTAAAATGGTTGTTTTGTACAAAGATTTTAAGTTGCGTTGACACTATAGTTTTTTCTATGGTATAATTCATACAACGATAAAACAGAAATAAATGAAAGCAGACAATGAAGTCAACGAGGATATCATTGTCTGCTTTTGTCTTATTGCAAACTAAATTTAATTTAAACGGACAATGACGTCATTTTTTGAAAGTTATTGTCCGTTTTTTTGTTTAATAGGAGATGATATTATGCCACAAAGTACAGCTACAAGCTCAGTAGAAATTATGTTAAAAGACATCGGTATGGTGTACAAAACTGAAGGCAAAGAGGTTAAAGCGCTAACTAATGTTAGTGTAGATATACAAAAAGGCGAATTCGTTTCACTTTTAGGACCATCTGGTTGTGGTAAAACAACGTTACTTCGCGTAATGGCAGATTTACTACACCCAACGTCAGGTGAAATTACAGTCGGTGGTGAATCGCCAAAAGAAGCACGTTTGAAACAACGCTACGGAATAGTTTTCCAAAGTGCTGTATTATATGACTGGAGAACGGTTTTACAAAATGTAATGCTTCCATTAGAAATTATGCATTTACCAAGAGCAGAACGACTAAAAAAAGCAGAAGAAATGCTTGAACTTGTTGGACTTACAAAATTTGCAAACGCATATCCAAGAGAATTATCAGGTGGTATGCAACAAAGAGTTGGTATTGCTCGTGCGCTTGCTATTAACCCAGAAATTCTTCTAATGGACGAACCTTTTTCAGCGTTAGATGAATTTACAAGAGAAAAATTACACGAAGATTTACTTAAAATTTGGAGAAAAACAAATAAAACAATCGTTTTCGTAACACATAATATCGCAGAATCAGTATTCTTATCTGATAGAATTTGCGTATTATCACCTCACCCAGGTCGTCTTTCAGCAATTATCGACGTAGACCTTCCAAGACCAAGAACACAAGAAATGAAAAATACACAAAAATTTACCGATATCGTTGCAAAAGTAAGAAATAGCTTCGAAGGTATATAAAAAGGAGCAAAACGAATGGAGAAAACTAAAAAATTCCTGCAGTCAAAGGGATTTGTTACGTTCCTTTGGGTTTTTGTACTAATAATAATCTGGGAAGTTTGTGCATATTCAGTAGCTCAAACAGCAAGAACTCCGGAGAATATTTTACCAAGTTTGACAGGAGTTATAGATTCTGTTATTAGTGATAAACTTATAAACGGTAGTCAAACAGCAACTCAAATGGTAGCACAAAATGCAGGAGCAACACTTTCAAGAGCGTTTATTGGTTTTTCAATCGGTACGATTTTAGGATTTGTGCTAGCATTGCTTATGAATATGAGTAAAGTTGTTGAAAAAGTTGCATTCCCATATTTGATGGTAATTCAAATGATACCAATTTTAGGTATGGCACCAATTATAAACGCAATAACAGGCGATATCACACAAAGTCGTATAGTAATAGCTGCAATTTTAACTTTCTATCCAGTAGCAACTAATACTTTGGCTGGATTTCAAGCAGTAGAAAAAGAAAAACACGAACTTATGCATTCATATGCAGCTACAAAATTTCAATTATACACAAAAACATTAATTCCAGCGTGCTTACCATATTTTTTCACTGGACTAAAAATATCAGCTCCGATGGCAATTACTGCATCAATCTTGGTTGATACACTTCAAGGTGATGTTGGTTTAGGTTGCTTGATGTCTCAATCATTAAAAGGTGCGATGACACGATATGTATTCTGGCAAATTGTTTTCTTTAGTGCATTTATTGGCATTATGAGTTTCTATTTAATCGGCGTAGCGCAAAAAAGAGCATCACAAGGCAAAGTTAGAAAGAAGGTGAAAACAAATGAATCTATCTAAAAAGCTAACTTGGGACAAGGTGAATGCATTTGTTTATCCTATGCTTTTAGCAGTAGTTATATTATTTATGTGGGAAACGGAGATTTTACATAAAATAGTAAATACAGACTCGTATATATTACCAATTCCTAGTAGAATTCTAACGATTATAGTGGAAAATAAAGAAAAAATGTTTACGAATGCTTGGTCAACTATAAGTGTTGCAATTCCAGGGCTTATTTTAGGATCGCTTTTAGGATATTTAATCGCAATGATAGCAACGTTTTTCAAAACCTATGGCGTAGGAGGACTTACAATAGTATCAGCGTTCAATGCAGTTCCTATAGTAGCACTTGCACCAGTTATCACAAACTGGACAAAAGATGTTAGTTCTGATGCATCGGTAAGAAGTTTTGTTGCAAAAGTTATCGTTGTAACCATTATGTGTACAGCATCAATGAGCGTTAATGCATATCGTGGAATGAACGAGCTAAAACCTTTTTCGGAAGACTTGATGAAATCATATGCTTGCGGAAAAATGAGAGTATTATTTAAATTACGCTTTCCAAATAGCATACCATATATATTTATAGCACTTCGAGTTAGCGTTCCAGCAAGCGTAATCAGCACACTTGTTTCAGAATACTTCGCAGAATATGTAACAGGTGTTGGTAGACAAATTCGAGAAAATATTTTAATAGCACAATATGCAACAGCGTGGAGTTATATAGTTGTAGCGTGTGCGATAGGTATTGTATTCTTTGCAATTTTACTTGTAATCGAAGGAATTTGTTTGAAAAACAGAAAAAATTAGTTTTATTTTGAGGGTAGCAAAAATTAGATAAAAATGTAAAAAAGGTACACAAAAGGAGAAATTATTATGAAAAGAAAAATCGCTTTAATGCTTGCAAGTTGTATGATCGTTGCAACTTTAGCAGCTTGTTCATCAAGTGAAACAACAACTACAGAAACAACTACAGCAACAGAAACAACAACAGCTACTACAGAAACAACAGCTACAGAAACTGCAGTTGAAATGACAGACGCTGAAAGAATCGTATCAGCAGCACAAGCTGGCAAAGTTGGTAACTGGGGTGGCGGTAATGAATACGAAATCTTAGCTTTACTTGCAAAATACGACCAAGACTTAACATTCTTATCTCAAAACTTCGACATGGACGGTTTTGACGATGACTCTGTCACATTAGCATCAGCTATGACTTACAACGAATTAGGTCTTGTTATGAATGACTACGATGGTGGCTACTCTTACGGTGATACTGTTGATTATATCGACATGAATGACGAAGGTGTTGCAATGTTAGAAGATAATATATTCTGTACAGCAGAATTTGCAGCTGAAAATCCAAACACAGTTGCAGCATTTGTTCAAGCATCATTAAAAGGTTGGGAATACGCTTGTGAAAACCCTGATGAAGCAGCTGAAATCGTATATGCAGCAGGTTCTTCAGTATCATCTGAACACCAAGCTTATATGGCTTCTGAAGTTGCAAAATTAGTACTTACTGACACAAACGGTAACGCAGTTTCTGAATACGGCACAATGTACGAAGATGCTATGCAACAAACTTTAGACCTTGCAAAACAATACCTCTCATTAGATGACTCAACAGCAGCAGCAGCTTTACAAGAACTTACTTTAGATGATATCCGTGACACTTCTTTCTTAGACATGGAAATCGGCGAACTTGAAAAAACTGAAGTATCAGTACAACTTAAATGGTTACCACAAGCTCAATTCATGGGTTACTACGTTGCAGAGGCAATGGGTTACTATGATGAAGTTGGTTTAGACGTAACTATCGTTTCTGGTGGTGGTGACATCGGTGAAACAACAGCTGTTTACAACGGCGACGTTGACTTCGGTGTAACATGGGTTTCTAACTTAATCACAGCTAATGCAGGTGGTATGGACTTATTAGAAGTAGCTCAAGTTTACCAACGTTCAGGTATCGTTCTAGTTTACAAAAAATAGAATTTGATTATAGGAGAGGTTTTAATACCTCTCCTAAATAAAAAATATTAAGGAGAAAATTTTTATGGGTATGGTTATAAAAAACGGTACAATTTGTACTGCTAACGATATGTTTAAAGCAGATATAGCAGTTGAAAATGGAAAAATCGTTCAAATTGCAGAATACTTATCAGCAACTGAATATGATACTGTTATAGATGCAACAGATAAATTAGTATTACCAGGAGCGATAGACGCTCATACGCACCTTGCAATGCCTTTTGGTGGAACAATTTCTTCAGACGATTATTTTGCAGGAACAAGAGCTGCAGCTTGTGGTGGCACAACTACAGTTTTCGACTTTGTACTTCAAGATTTCGGAGAAAATATGGTAGATTCAATTAAACGTCGTGACGCTCTTTGTAGTGGTAACGCAGCAGTTGACTATTCATTCCATGTTGCAGTAAAAGACGTTGCAAACGGACTAATAGACTCTATAGCGGACGCTGTTGAATATGGTGTACCGTCATTTAAAGTGTTTATGGTTTATGATTTTGGCGTAACAGATGGCGTATTTTATCAAGTGCTTAAAAAAGGTAAAGAATGTGGAGCATTAATTGCTGTACACGCAGAAAATAACGAGCTTGTAAATACGCTTACTAAAGAATATTTATCAGAAGGCAAAACTTCAGCGTGGTATCATTATATGTCACGTCCTGAATTTGTTGAAGGCGAGGCTGATGTTCGTGCGATATCGCTTGCAAAATCACTTGATGCATCACTTTATATAGTGCATTTAGCGAATAAAGAAGGCGTTGAGGCTGTCACAAAAGCAAAAGATGAAGGATATAAGATCTATGCAGAAACTTGTCCTCAATATCTAGAATTTACTTCTGATGTTTATAAAAGAGAAGATGGTATTAACTTTGTGTGTTCGCCTCCGATGAAAGGTCAAGAAAGCCAAGATGCATTATGGTCGGCTATTAAACGTGGCGATATCGACACAGTAGCTACAGACCACTGCCCTTTCCAATCATATGAAAAAGAATGGGGACGTGAAGATTTTACTAAAATACCAAACGGTTGTGCTGGTGTTGAAAATATGTTCCCATATATGTTAAGTGCTGCAAATACTGGCAAAATAACTTTTCCAAAGGCTGTGGAAATCTGTTGTGCAAACCCTGCTAAAATTTTTGGTTGTACAAACAAAGGTTCGCTTGCAGTGGGTAAAGATGCTGATATAGTAATTTATGACCCAAGCAAGAACGTAACTATAACAAATGAAGCAATGCACTCAGATTGTGACCATACAATTTGGGAGGGTGTTGAAGTTTGTGGATATCCAGTGATGACATTCTCGCGTGGTAAACTAGTTTACGATAACGGAGAATTTGTTGGTGAACAAGGATATGGCAAATTTGTTAAATGTTCGTTGAAATAAAAATATAATTGTGTTTAGCTCCCTCAGTCATTGTGGTGACAGCTCCCTCAAAGAGGGAGCCAAAGGAAAAGCCTCCCTCTCCGAGGGAGGTGGCAAAATTTTTGATTTTGACGGAGGGAGCTAGCACGAAAAAAACCTTGCAATACACAACTTTAAGATACGTATAAAAAGCTTACCTTAAACTTAAAACTAAAGATTAATGCACGCACTAGCAAAGTAAAAATTTTTCAGAGAAAAATTATTTACGCAGCGGCAAATTTACAACTTGCTGATAAAACAAGCTGTGTTTTCGTCTTTTGGATACTTTGGGACGTGCCAAAGTATCAGCCAAGCGGCGAGCGACTGCCGAGAAAAAAGATAGCACTAGTGGTAAGAGGTAGAAGTTGGAAATAAAAAAACATATTTCAACAGTCTGAGTTACACTCTTTGACGGAGGTAGCCTAAATAAACAAATAAAAAAGAGGTGCAAGTGTATGGAAAATAAATATATAGATCTAGTTGTCGCTAGTGAAGTTTCAAGATGTATGATCTGCTATGATGCAAAATGTTCAAAAGCTTGCACTAAAGATAAAGATCCAGCTAGAGCAATTCAAGCGCTTAGATTTAAAAATAAAACAACTGCGGCATCAATAATAAATGTTGATACGTGTAGAGATTGTAAAGCACCGTGCGAGCAAGCTTGCAATCATTTTGATACACCTATTAGAATTAAGACAATCGCTGAAAGTTTGCAAGCTAAAAGTATTGCAAAAGTGGATTTATCTATAGATTTTTGTGGTGTAAAATGCGAAAATCCGTTTTTCTTATCATCATCGGTTGTAGCATCTGGATATGAAATGTGCGCTCGTGCTTTAGAAATGGGCTGGGCAGGCATTGTATATAAAACTATCGGTTTTTACAAACCAGAAGAAGTATCACCAAGATTTGATGCTACACAAGATGCAAACAGAAGTTTTGCTGGATTTAAAAACTTAGAGCAAATTTCTGAAAAATCGGTCGAAGAAAACTTTGCAATACTTAAAAAACTTAAAGAAAATTATCCAACAAAAATTATAGTATCGTCTATTATGGGACAAAGCGACGAAGAATGGACAAAACTAGCTACATTGTCAGAACAAGCTGGGTGTGACATCGTAGAATGTAACTTCTCTTGTCCACATATGTCGGTAGATGGAGTGGGTTCAGATGTTGGGCAAAATCCAGAATTAGTTGCACAATATACAAAGGCTGTTCGTAAGGGTACTACCCTACCAATTTTAGCTAAAATGACACCAAATATTAGCCATATGGAAATTCCAGCGAGAGCGGCTATATCAGCAGGAGCTGATGGATTGGCGGCAATCAATACTATAAAAAGCATAAGTCATATTAATCATAAAACACTTGCTAGCGCGCCAGATGTGGACGGTAAATCTTCGGTTTCTGGATACTCTGGACGTTCGGTAAAACCTATAGCACTTCGTTTTATTCACGATATGGCAAAATGCAAAGAGCTTAAAGATATACCGATTAGTGGTATGGGTGGCATTGAAAATTATGAAGATGTGCTTGATTTTATGATGCTAGGTTGTGCAAATATTCAAATTACAACCTCGGTTATGGAATATGGCTATAGAATTGTCTATGATTTAATTGATGGCGTATCTCAATATATGTCAGAAAACGGCATTGATAATCTGCAAGATATCGTAGGTTCAGCACTTGAAAATGTTGCGCCAGCAGACGATTTAGACAGAGCGAGCATAGTATATCCGAAATTTAATCGTCAAAAATGCGTTATGTGTAAACGATGTTATATTTCGTGCTTAGATGCTGGGCATCAGGCAATAGCAATAACCGAAAGTGGTGGAATTATGCTTAATGCTACTGCTTGTGTTGGTTGTCACTTGTGTAAATTAGTGTGTCCAGTGGGCGCAATTGAGAATTCTAAAAGATTTCCTAAGAAAAATTAGCTTAAAAGGAGTTGATAAAAATGACTAAACGTTATGACAGCGTTGAAAGTGTTGATATGGAGAAATTATTTCCGTCTAATTATTTTAGGCTGATAAATGGTGTGGATAGAAAAATGCCAAAAGGTTATTCTGAAATACCTGTAAAAATATATTTAAAGAAAAATTTTGTAAAAGACCTTAGTTTCAAAGTGCCTTGGGACGGTGAACTTTATGGGTTTGTTAGAAATAAAGTTCAGCTATTCGAAAAAACGGGTTACGATAACACAGTATTAATAACAATAAGCGACTGGGAAGATAAATTTACTATAATTTTTGAAGATGCTCACGGAATTGAAAAACCTGTATATGATGTAAATTATAATGAAATGAAAGCATTATTAGAAGAATGCATAAAACCTGAAAAATTATAATAATGTGCTTGAGCATAGGTTAGGTTGAACAAAGGCTGACTAATGCACAAATTACAAATGTTAAATATACAATATGCACATAAATTTAACTTATAAACTATGAAAAAATACATATAATAGTGTTTTTTACCAAAAGTAAAATGTGCTGTTGACAAACTGTTTTGTGCTGTAGTATACTGATGTTAATAACAAACAGAATATTATATATTAAACAGACAATGACGTCATTTTAGAGGTCTTTGTCTGTTTTTTTGCGTTATTTTGTCTGTATTTTTAGGGTGGTAAAAACAAATAGAAAAGTAAACGGTGGTTGATATGGCAATAACTCTTTCGAGATTATGCAAAAATACAGAAAAAATATATGATTTAAAACTTATAGCTGGCAGAGGTGGACTTGAAAATACGGTTCGCTGGGTTCATATGGTTGAAGATATGGAAGTTCCTGATTTTTTACACGGAAATGAACTTGTCTTTACAACAGGTATCGCAAATCATAAACAAAATTGGATGCTATACTTCGTAAAAACATTAAAGAAAAACAATGCAGCTGGTGTTGTTATAAATATAGGGCCGTATATATCGGAAATACCACCACAAGTTATAGTTTATTGCGAGCAAAATGATTTTCCGATTTTCTCAATGCCTTGGGAAACTAGGGTTATTGACGTTACATATGAGTTTTGCAGACATATAATTAACGATGAAAAAGCTGAACAAAGTTTAACAGAGGCATTTAAAAATTTAATTTTAAATCCAGAAAATAAAGAAGGATATTTATCGACGCTAGAAAAGGCTGGTTATGCAGATTCCTCGAGCTATATGGTAGTAAGCCTTGCGTTTAAAGAGAATGATTCTAATATAACATCAAGATTTCTATCAGAAAATGACACTAGAATAGGGCGACTTTTGCGTGTGAATTCTATGCCAAGAGCGGCTTTTATGTGGAATAAAAATCTAACACTTATTTTCCAAAATACATTAGATGAAGATATAAAAATTATGTCAGATAAAATCAGCAATTTTATCAGTGAGATTGATGGCGTTAGTTTTAATATTGGTATATCAGATATAAGTGAAGGATTTAATAAAATTAGAGAACTTTATAAGCAATCGCAATGGGCAATAATGATTGCAGAAATGCGTAAAGATACGTTATGTATGCATAAAGATTTAGGGATAAATAAAATACTACTGAGTATTGAAAATCGAGATATTTTACGTAAATATTATAATGACACGTTAGAAAAACTCATTAATTACGATAAAGAACAAGGCGCGGATTTGTGTCACTCGCTTAGAAAATATTGCGAATATAATGGTAGCGTGGTAGAGCTTGCTAATGATTTTGGAGTTCATCGCAATACTATTAATCATAAAATAAGAAAAATTAAAGAAATATTAGGCAATGACATTGATTATGAAATGATAATGAATTTGATGTTATGCTTTAATATTCACGACATTATAAATTATAAAAAAGGATAGGTAAAAAACTATGGACAAAATGCAAGTAAAACACAATCACACACATTACAATCTACAATCTTGGTCAAAACAAAAAGGTTTAGACCCACTTGTAATTGAAAAAGCTGAAGGTATCTATATGTGGGATACTGATGGCAATCGCTATACAGATATGTCATCTCAGCTTGTAAATTTAAATGTTGGACACCAAAACCGTGAAATTATTGATGCAATTAAAGAACAAGCAGAAAAATGTTGCTTTATTGGACCATCTTATGGTAGCGATGTTCGTGGTGAATTAGCTAAAATGGTAGTAGAATTAATGCCTGATAATATGGCAAAAGTTTTCTTCACAAACGGTGGTGCTGATGCTAACGAAAATGCTATCAAAATGGCTAGAATGTACACTGGTAAACACAAAGTATTCTCAAGATATAGAAGTTACCACGGCTCTACTTACGGTGCTGGTAACTTAACAGGTGAACCTCGTGGATATACTTTACAACCTGCAATGTCAGGCTTTGTAAAATTCTTTGACCCATATTTATACAGAGAAACAGCACCATTCACTAGTGAAAAACAAGCATCTGAATATTATATCGAAAAACTTCGCGAACAAGTAATTTATGAAGGTGAAAATAACGTTGCTGCAATCGTTTTAGAAACAATCACAGGCTCTAACGGTATTATTATTCCACCAGAAGGTTATTTACAAGGTGTACGTGCAATTTGTGACGAATTTGGTATTATGATGATTTGCGACGAAGTTATGGCTGGATTTGGTAGAACTGGTAAAATGTTTGGTTTCCAAAACTTTGATGTAAAACCTGACATCGTATCTTTTGCAAAAGGTATCACTTGTGGTTATGTACAACTTGGTGGTGTATGCGTAAGCAAAGCAATCGCTGACCACTTCGAAGAAAATATGCTTTCTTGTGGTTTAACTTATAGTGGTCACCCACTTGCTTGTGCGGCTGGTATCGCTTGTTTAAATTACTACAAAAATAATAATATTCTAGATAACGTAAATGCATCTGCAAAAGTTTTAGGCGAACAACTTGAAACATTTAAAGCAAATCACGCTTGTGTTGGCGATGTTCGTTATATCGGTTTATTCTCAGCAATTGAACTTGTAAAAGACAAAGCAACAAAAGAGGCTTTAGTGCCATATGGTAAAGACCCTCAAGGTTTAATGGGTAAAATCAATGGTATGTTAAAAGCACGTGGATTTATGACATACACTCACGAAAATATGATATTAATTTGCCCACCTCTTATTATTACTGGCGAGCAAATCATTGAAGAAATGGCAAAAGTAGATGAAGTTTTAGCAGAAGTTGACAAAATGATTTAGTAAACAGTAAAAAATTATAATTTAATTAAAGATAAAGTGGCTAGATACTGTAGGGGCGTACCTATTTGTACGCCCGTTCACCTTGGTTTCTGCAAACACACCTATCTTGAATTGAAAGAAAAACATTAAAGAAGGAGTAAAATTATGTATTTATGTAGCGAAACAAGAATGGAAGATAAAATTAAAACATTTAGCACATTTGGCGATGCTGGTCACGGTGGTATTACAAGATATTCACTATCAGCAGAGGCTATTATGGCTAGAAATGAATTTATAAAAAGAATGAAAGCAATCGGAGCTACTATCGAATTAGACGATGTTGCTAACGTATATGCAACAATCGAAGGTACTGACCCTTCTGCTAAAAGAATCGTTATGGGTTCACACTGTGACTCGGTTAAAAACGGTGGTAACTATGATGGCATCTTAGGTGTTATGACAGCTATGGAGGTTCTAGAAACAGTTGCAGCAGAAAAAATCGAGCATAAACACCCTCTTACAGCTATGATTTGGACAAATGAAGAAGGTTCTCTATATCCACCAGCAATGATGTGTTCTGGTATTGTTTGTTATGATTACTTACCAGAAGACGTTAAAGGTGGTTTTAAATTTGAAAATATGATGGCCTCAAAAAGTATTTTAGACCGTGAAACTACTTTTGAACAAGCATTAAACGCATCTGGATTCAAAGGTGATATAGCTAATCGTTTAAGCCCAGATAAATATAAATGTATGCTTGAAACTCACATCGAACAAGGACCTATCCTAGAAGATGCTGGAAACGAAATAGGTGTTGTAGACTGCGTTTTAGGTATGTTTAACTACCGTTTGAAATTCTATGGTCAAACAACTCACGCAGGAACATTCCCAATGCCAAAAAGACAAGATGCATTATTTGCATCATCACAAGCAATTTGCTATTTACACGAAGAAATTGATAAATTAGGCTATACAGATTTAGTTTACACTACAGGTGAAATTATCTGTCACCCTTGCGTACATACTTGCGTACCAGATTTCGTAGATTTCTCATTTGATTCACGTCACGAAGACCCTGCTGTACTTGAAAAAGTTCTTGCAATAGTTAAAAGCTGTGCAGACAAAACTTGGGCTGGCTGTACTTGTGAAGTAACACGTGCTTGGAACAGAGATACTGTTTACTGGGACGAAAAACTTGTTTCTTATGTAAAAAAAGCGGCTGAAGAAATTGGCGTTTCACATCAATATATCCACTCTGGAGCTGGACACGATGCTCAATTTGCAGCATATATGATTCCAACAACTATGATTTTCGTTCAATCTAAAGATGGTTTATCTCACTGTGAACCAGAATTTTCAAGCGTAAAACACTGTACTTCTGGTGCGTCTGTAATGCTTGGAGCAGTACTTAAAGCAGATAAGGAGTAATCTAATGAGCAGAGAATTTGTTATGCCAAAAAAAGTTATCACAGGTGAAAATGCTGTGGTAAACTCAGCTGATTTATTTGCACAGACAGGTAAAAAAGCGTTTATCGTTACAGATAAATTTATCGAAAAATTAGATTTTTTCAAATTAATCACAGATACGCTTGAAAAAGCAGGCGTTGAATATGATGTTTTTAGTGGAATTACAGGTGAACCAACCGACGATATGATAAACGAAGGTTTGGCTCAGTTTAAATCATCTGGTTGTGACTTTTTCGTTGCAGTTGGTGGTGGTAGTCCAATCGATTCTATCAAAGCAATTGGAGCATTAGCAGCTCTTGGTGGTTCAATTTCAGACTATATGGGTAAAAATATCGAGGCAAAATTACCTACTATGATTGCAATCCCAACAACTGCAGGTACAGGCTCTGAAGCTACAAAATTTACTATTATTACTGATACTAAAAAAGATATCAAAATGCTACTTAAAGGCGATAATTTAGTACCAGATTATGCAATTATTGATGGACTTGCAACAATTAGCTCGCCAAAATCAATTACAGCAGCGACTGGTTTAGATGCATTAACTCACGCGGTTGAATCATATACTTCAAAAATGGCACAACCACTTACAAGTACGCTTGCAATGTCGGCTGTAAAAAGAATTTTCAAATATCTTCCAAAAGCATATGATGACGGTTCTGATTTACAAGCTAGAAATGAAATGGCAATAGCAGCTTTTGAGGCTGGCGTGTGTATAAATAATGCCTCTGTAACTATCGTTCACGGTATGAGCAGACCAATTGGTGCATTATTCCACGTTCCTCACGGTGTATCAAACGCAATGTTACTTCCTAGTTGTATGAAATTCGCAGTAGACGGAGCATATTCAAAATTCGCAGATTTAGGCCGTGCAATCGGTCTTGATGGCGATGAAGATAAAGAAGTTGCTGAAAAATTTATCGAACAGCTTGAAAGTATTTGCAAATATTGTGCAATTCCAAGCGTTGAAGGTTTTGGCATAGATACAGCAGTTTTTGCTGAAAAAATCGACAAAATGGCAACCGATGCATTAGCGAGTGGTAGTCCAGCAAATACAATTAAAGATGTTACAAAAGATGACGTTGTAGCACTTTATAAAGCACTTATATAGAAAATAAACCTTGCGAGATTAAATATCTTGCAAGGTTTTAGCTTGTCGAAAAACTCATTTTTTTAATATGTTTTTTAAATATAAAAATTTTTTATTTTATGCCTATACGACTTACAGCTAGTGCTATCTTTTTTCTCGGCAGTCGCTCGCCGCGTGGCTGATACTTTGGGACGTCCCAAAGTATCCAAAAGACGAAATCTTTTTGCGAAAAGATTTATCAAAATCTGGGGCGTGGTGTTTTTATTGGAAGTACGCAATCCGGC
>JAWXUP010000153.1:0-3131 GCA_044426345.1 Clostridia bacterium
CGAAGTGCCATCTTTTAAAGCGATATTTCGTCCGTATTTTGCAATGTCTAAACTGTCAATCAACTCATCTGGCAAGGTGACTTTCAGCTTGGTTTTTGCATAATCGACAGGTGTTCGCACATCGGTTTTTAGCTCAAAATCACAGACAAAATCACACGCTGAACTTACACGTTCAAGGTCGATAATTTTCAGCGAATCTATCATCGCTTTGTAGGTTGTAAGCTTGTCGCAGTCTGCAAAATTCTCGATTTCTTTAGCTAACGAATCAAGCCTGAAAATCTCCCACATCTCAAAGTCCATTGGCTCTAAAAGTGGTATGTTTGATTCGAATTTATAGCAATTCAGTTCGTCGAAACTTACTACACCGAAGTCAAAAATCAGTCCATTTAAGTTGCTATCTCTGTTCGGTAGGGTGACAGTAACTCGTTGACTTGTTTCAGTTTCTTCTTTTAGTCCGATTTCAAGCTTGAACACACAACCTAATTCTTCGACTTGCTTGAATTTTCCGTCGAATAATTGCTCCGTTTCACTAAAAGTTACAAAAGCATCGCTGGTAAAAATTCCACCTGAACTTCGCTCGATTTCCTTTCCTACTTTCTCACAATCGAGGAAGTAATATATCCATGGATACGCATCACCCTTGATTTCAGCAATTTCTGGTATCAGCCTTTCTTCAAGATAAAATTTAGCGAGCTCAGCGTGGTCAGTAGCTGGCATTGCATCTGCACCTTTGCCGACTTGAATATTGTATGCGTAGTTTATGAGATCGTTTTGGTTTATCGGTTGTTCTTCGAATTTTTGCAGAACACCATCAAACGCAAAACGCTCAATTAAATCTAATTCAGATAATTTTCCAGCTAAATGATTAAGTCCATAAATATCTGCATTTGCGATACTCGACACAGTAGTATTTGAAATTTCGTTGATATCTAGCACGTCCATGTAGGAAAATTCATCATTTGAGCTGAGTTTTTCCAAAAAATCTTCGATATGCTCCTTAAACGTGGGTAGGTAGATGTAAGATAGTTCACCTGTGATTTTATCTTGAGTTACGTATTCTATGGTTTTCATATTGTTCCTTTCATAGTCATTTCGTTTTCTTCTTGTGGACGTGATAACACTTGAAAATCGTCTTCATCTGGCACAATTCCGAGAGTGCTGCCATTCGACCACTTCATGTGCAACGTTCCAACGTCATCGACTTTCGTTACTTCGCCGACAGTTCCAGACGGAATTTGTGAGTATGGATCGTCCATTGAAATCAGCTTAATGACAGTGCCGACTGGAAAGTTTTCTTTTATTTTGTCTACTTGTTGTTTTGATGGGAATTTCATTTTTACCTCCTTAATGGCATAAAAAAACACCCATTTTTTAAAAACAGGTGTTGATTTTAGTATAAATTTATGATTTGAACGTCTTTTTTGTTCGCCATACGCACAGTTTGAGCAGTTCCACTACGGAAAGCACCATTGTAGTAGGCGATGACTTTGTTGCAGTGGTCAATCATATATTGGTTGCGTTCTTTAAAGCACGATGGCTTGAATTTTGTGTTGAGCATTACAACTTCGTCGCATTTTTCGTGGCAGTAATAATAGATTTCTCGCTCAGATTCTAAATAATCTTTAGCTTGTTCTTCATAGGGTACAACGCAGATAACTTCGATATTTACTGGG
This sequence comes from Clostridia bacterium, assembly GCA_044426345.1. Taxonomy (GTDB): domain Bacteria; phylum Bacillota; class Clostridia; order Oscillospirales; family Butyricicoccaceae; genus CAYJLC01. Next base: position 1,674 of record JAWXUP010000153.1, read on the forward strand.
TTTTTGATGTCGATAATCTGTTTTTTTTCGATTAATATTTCAAGCACAAGTAGGTCGAAACCATTTGCACAACCGTTATAAAATCGTGTGTAGCCTTGAGTTATTGCAATTTCTAACTCAAGATATATTTTTTTGCGTAAAATTTCAAGGTCGGCACCAGTCGGTAGCTTGCGATGACCTGTGAATGCGATTGATTTTGTTTGCATAATTGATCTCCTTTGTAGGCTATGTATAGACTAATAGTATCACGCATAGCCTATAAAAGTCAACGTATATTGCTATAATAATCTTGGGGTGATTATTATGGATACAGTAACTGCGATTAAAAATAGAATTCTAGTTCTTTGTGGCGAACGTAACATTTCGATAAATAAACTAGCGAATATCTGTGGTTTGCCACCTTCGTCGCTTAAAAATATTTTGTATGGGAAAAGTCAAAATCCTAAAATTTTAACATTGAAATTGATATGCGACGGATTAGATATAACTCTAGCAGAATTTTTTGACACCGATGAGTTCAATTCTTTAGAACAAGAAATCAAATAAATTTCAAGTCACTTATGTGGCTTGTTTTTTTATTATAACATTTTACACCTATTATAACAAGTGTAAATATAGTATGTATATAACACAATTATTTAAAAGTATAATATATACATAGAAAGGTTGGTGATAGAAATGTTTGAAGTTAAAAAACCGGAATTTGTAAATAAAACTTTTAGACTAGAAAAGGCTCTTGTTGATGAACTTTCTCAATGTGCATCTGAAAGCGATATATCACTCAACGCACTAATTGCTCAATGTTGCCGATATGCACTTGACAATATGAAAAATGAAGATAAACGCAAATAATTTAGCAAGTCACATAAAGTGGCTTGTTTTTTTATCCCATTTGCATACCAAAATCTTGCGTTTCTTGTTCATCTACAAGCTTTTTTGCAAAATCGTTCAATTTTTCCAAGTCTTTTTCGCCCTTTATTTCTTCAAACTCATCATTTGACAATTCGTGTGTCTCAAATTCAATCTTCACGTCACTTAAATCGTCGACATCAAGTCTTTGCAGAACCTTACTAAGTTCATTTTCGTGATAAGGTAAGTACAAATACTCGTTTTTAGCATCGACAGAGGCACAAATCACTAAGTTTCTCTCGTCAAAGCCTAAACAAGGCAGGTTTTTACCATTAAAAACTTGAATTTCATCATTGCTGTTCAAATAAACATCGCCGTATTTCGTTTTGCACATAAATGGGTTTAGCCCGATGAAATCTTCGATATACTGCACGCCGTCAAAATTAGCATATTCATCGGTAGACATTCCAACGTTTTCATTCATAAACAGCAGTTTTCCAAGCTGATTTTGGTCTTCGTACGAATGGTCGACCACTGTGTAGCAATCCATATTAAACACAAGATTTATAAGTTCTTTGGTTGTTGTGCAGTTGAACCCATCTGCGACTG
>JAWXUP010000154.1:0-3072 GCA_044426345.1 Clostridia bacterium
GTAAAGAATAAACCGAGCGAAAAGTGTTGCCACAAATGAAGTGGTCGACGTGGAATTTCATTACAGACGGCGAAATCATATCAATGAAATCTTTTTTGGTGTCGGTGGGAAGTGAGACGGATTTTTGGTGTTTTTTGGGCATTAATTATTCTCCTTTAAACGCAAAAAAACAACCTATATTTCAAGGTTGTTTCAAGTGAATTTTATTTAATTTCAAGAAGGGTGTCGATTTTAGGTTTTATAAAATCAAAGATATTTTGAGCATCTTTTAAAGCGCTTTTCATATCCTCTTCAAAAATTTCTATATTATTTGGGTATCGAACAGTTACACCATAAGGTGTGAGATTTGAGCAACTTTCTAGAATAGCCATAAAAGATTTATCTATTTTGGCACAACTTCTGCATAAATTCATTAAATCGTGGGTGCGAGGTGGCTCAATTTTATTTGCACATAAAAACCCTTTTAAATATTTTTCAGATGATTGTTCGCACAAATAGCATATGACTTCTAATCGCTGAGGGTATAGTGTTAGCAAATGTTTCGCCGAAGCAATGTCGCCATCTGCAAGCCTTGTCCACTGATTAACTAGGAGCAAGATTTCGTTCATATATTTTAACTCCTCTTTCCATAACTGTTTTCTCTAGAGTTGGTGCATAGATGTTTTTATAAAAATCTTTCGTATAACTTGCCATAATATCAACTGGACGAATATCTAAATAAGCCAGTGCCAAATTGATTTTTTGCATAGATTTTATAGGTCTTTCTTCCGAACTTTCCATCAAGACATAAATGTCAAAATCGCTATCTTCCTTGTCTGTACCATCGGCAAAAGAACCAAATAGAAAAATTTGCTCTGCATTAACCGTGTTTGTAATGTGATTTACAATTAAATCAAGCTCTTTTTGTATCTCATTTCGCATTTACATCACTTCCTTTTTTATAGTATACCATAATTTTTGTATTAAATCTAGTGTTAAATTACCCATCTATAGCCATCAAAATCCTCGAACTTTTCGGTCGTAACATTCTGCTCGAAGTACACACCTAAAATGCGTTTGATGTCGTTTTTGTCGGCTCGCTTTGTCACGAAACCTTGATCTTTAAGGCTTTTTTCAATGCGTAGCAGATACGATAAAACGTCGCTTTCGCTGTCGTCTTTAAGCCTTACGATAATCAAAAATTCACGTGCTGTCGCCATTGTAACTTGCATTCTGTCTAGGTTTTGGCTGTCGGTGTCAAGCAGTTTTCGTATCACAGGATTGCTCTCAGTTTTCAGTCTTTCTTTAAGATATGCTTTGTTTTCGTCGAAGTTTTCTTTTGAATTTAGGCACAACATCTCGATAGATTCCATTGATTTTAGCACGGTCATCAGCGAATAAATTCTCGCAGATACGCTACTTTCGGACAACACACTGATATTTGTCGGCTTGATTAAGAAAAATACGAGGTCGCCATACTTGGTTTTAATGCTTAAATCGGTGATTTCGTTGATACCTAAAAGCTCTCTAGTGGAGCTTTTTTTCTTTTGTTTTTTTATGATTTTCACGCTCCTTTTTTGGTGAAATTACGCTTGCCACTCGTAAAATTGTGGCTTGAAAATAAAGAAATTGATAGCACTTTTTATAAATCCTAAAATGCTAACACCTTCGTAATTGATTGCTAAAAAACCGTAAACCACTGTGATTATGAGTGGTGCGACTATTCCAGTTTGAGCAATCGCAAACACAGAAAATAGTGCTAAAACACCGATAATTCCTACGTCTTTTAACTCCCATAAGAACATCATCGGCTTTGATTTTAGGTTTTCAGGGTAGCTGTATTGCATTTTTCACGCTCCTTGTTTTGTTGATTTAAAAAATATGAAATTCCACGCATAACGAAACTTACACACGGAATTGCAACCGAATTTCCAAGTGCTTTGTAACGTGGCGAATCGCTTGCTTTTGGAATGTTCGTCCAGTTGTCTGGAAAGCCTTGCAGTCGTTCACACTCAAGTGGTGTCAGTCTGCGAACTAAGTTTCGATTTATCGCAAGATTTTCACTGCCACCACCTAAATATCCACCACTTGAAGTGAGCGTTGCAATGTCATTATTGTACCCACCGTACGACGATTGACCGAAGATTTTAGGCTCTACAATGCACTTATCTTGGTTCACATATTGATTATTTGTTCCTTTTTCATCACCTGCACACAGTGTTCCGATTACTTCTTGGTATGGTGCAACAATACACTTATCTTGGTTGACGTAGCAAGTATTAACGCCTTTGTGATCTCGGTGCATTAACGCTCCAACCACTTGTTGATACGGCTCAAAAGTTGCAACTGCTGGTATGTCGGCAGTTGTTAAAGTGTAGGAAATATCATCTTGCACACCCAAACCATTGCCACCATTTTTGACATCACGATTGATGGTGTTCGCTGCGATGCAATAGCTTTTTTGGATTATTGCGAGCCCACCTTGCGACTTGTTTGGGTTAGGATTTGCAGTGTCGATGGTGTGCGAAGTTTCGGTTTGATTTATTGAAGATTCTATGCCGAAAGCGATGGGTTTGGTAACAAAAGGTACGTTATTTCCACCAGTTCCATAGGTGGCAGATATAGTCGGCGATACGTTAAGTGGTCCTGTATATCTCGAATCTTTTGCGTGGTTTTCATAAAGTTCTTGACGTACAATCGGCAAATTCCCACCCATTGATGCACGCAAAGTTGTGACCATATTATCCTCAATATCCATTCTTTCGCCACCTTGATCGCACAAGCAAAAAAAGGAATTGTCATCTTTTTCTTCTAGTTTCATCACTGGTTCAATGATTTCTGCTTGAATTTTAAGAGCAGTTTCAAGCTGTGGAGGAAGTTCTTTGTCACGATGTTTCGCTCGTCTGAGTATTCCTAAACAAGCTGTCTTGCTTAAATAATATTTCTGGAGCGGTTGAACCTCCAAAATCTGCGACAAGGTAGATTCTACGCCTACGTTGGGCGACGCCCCAGTATTGAGCGTCGATGACTCGCCAAGCCAAGCTGAATTCTCCACCCAATATGATTGCCCCAGCAGATTTCCACGACCCATCG
>JAWXUP010000049.1:0-20015 GCA_044426345.1 Clostridia bacterium
AACATAGCCACCTGCAGTTTCATCATAAGTTGCAAGAGTATCGCCAAAGTAGATTGACATACCAGAAACCGTGCTTGTTCCGTTTAGAACTTTAACGATTACTGTAGCCTCTTCTTGTTTGGCAAAGTTTACTTTTACGCTAGTATCACCTGATAGTCCAGCGAAAAGGTAAGCTGTTTCTGTATAATCGCTTGTTCCATCTAATGCTAAAATAGTTTTGTAAGTTTCACCATCATCGGTAGAAATTTCCCAAGAAGAAACAACGTATCCATCAGCTGGAGTTGCTGTTACACGAACTTGGTCTCCTGCAAAAAGATTGCCACCAAAAGTAAATGTACTAGTTTCTGTGTTAGTTGTTGCGTTATAATATTTTGCTGTAACTGTACCGTTTGCATTGGTATCTGTTGTATTGCTAAGTTTATATTCTGCAGCTGCGAAGTATACTTCGACTTGATAATATTCAACGTCGTCATCACTTGTTAAATAATCATCTACACCAACTTGATTAATAACATAAGTTTTTTCTGTATAGAAAGTATTATCATCTGTATTTCTATATTCGTTACCATTAATTACCCATTTTTCAATAGTATAACCAGTTTCTGGTGTTGCTGTGAATGTAACTTTGTTATTTTCAAGCACGTTATTTCCTGTTTGGATATATATGTTGTCTGTTCCGTATTTTGCAATTAATGTACCGTTTGTGTCTGCTGAATAATCTACTTTGTAAACTGTACCTGTAACTTCATAAGTACCACTTACAAGAGTTGGGCTATATTTTGATGTAAAATCTGTATATTTACCATCTGTAATGGAGTCAGCATTTATGCCAAAGTTTATTGTATAATCGCCCATAGCTTCTGATAATTTGTAGTAAATATAGTAGATATCATTTATACCATAAGTTTCGCTAAAAGTATAGCCTTCAGTTCCATCTGTGATTGTAACATCTGAATAATCAGTTTCGGTAACTGTTACATCTGTATTGGTATTATCCAATCCATTCCAAGCAATCTCACGTGACGGAGCCGTAATCGTAATATCTTTTTTACCAACTGTCACATTAGTACTTGCCATAGATGTTTTATCATCACTATCTGTATAAGTCGCAAGAATAGTATATGTTCCTGGTGCTGTTGGTTTAAAGCTATATGTTGCATCTAAAGTAGAATCATCATCAGTTACTTCTACACCATTTACTTTAAATATTACTGTAGAATCATCTGTAATATTTGTTTCTGCACCTGTACCATCATAAATTTTTACAGTGTAAGTTTCAGTATCGCCATATGACATAGTTGTCGCACCTGAAACGCTTAAAAAACTTGCTTCGTCTGCTTGTTCTGCTGCATATACATAGTAAGTTGCAGTGTTAGAAGTTGACGCGTTTTCTAAACTTGATGTGCTATACACTGCTGTGATTTCATAAACACCAGCAGCTGTCGGTAACCATGTAGCAGTTGCAACACCATTTCCACCTGTTTTTATTGTTTCTCCGTCTTCACCTAACGTTATTGTTGTAGTTGCATTTGTTGTAGTGTTTACGATTGTGAATTTCACTGTTGAGCTTTCAACATCTTCATCATCATCACGAGAAACTGTTGCAGTTAATGTAACATCGTCACCAGCAACCGTTGTAGTTACGCTAACTTGAGGAGTGTATTCCATTGTCACTGCTGTAACATTAGCTAAATCAAAACCATCTTCATATTCGGTGCCTAGACTTAATTCAGTATATTTACCATCGTCATATAAATAATATTTTGTGGTATAGCTTTGTTCATTGCCTGTAGAACCACTAGATGAGTCTGAGTCAGAATCATCTGTTTCGTTATCAACATCGCCACTTTCTGCATATTGAGATGAAACTGCAATGATTTGTGTGTCGCCACTAATTACATATTGTGAATATTGAGAATATGTTGCTGTTCCGTCATCAGTAGCTATCTCTATCTCTTTATCGCCAACAATAGTAAACAAATCTGTATCATTCGCAATGCTATAAGCCGAACCATCAATTGTGTATTCGATTACTGTAGAACTTCCAATTGCTGTAGAATAATTATCAGTTGCAGTAAAACTACTTGTATTAGTTGATGTGTCGGTAGATTCTACAAGATCTTCAATTGCACTATAATCTGCTGAACCACTAGTAACTTTATAAATTGCATCGCCAACTAGGTAGTAATCGTTACCGTAGCTATAAACATAGTAAGTTGTACCTTCGGTAATTATTACATCATCATCAGTTACTTCACCTAAAACAGTGTAGATTGGAAGATCGTAAGTTACTTCACCATCGACCATTTCAGTTTCAGAATAATTCGCTTGACCGTAGTTATCGTCACCATTAAGTGCTGTCAATTCAGTTGTCGTATCAACTTTACCAACATATAATGTTGCTGTGTTTGAAACATCAGAAACTGCAATTTTTGTATTTGTCAATTGACTTACTATACAGCGATATTCTGTGCCGTCCATATCTAAAGTTGGATTTGATACAGTATAAGTACTACCACTTGTAGAAACCGCTACCCAACTTCCTCCTACTTTTTGGTACCATCGATATGATGCAGGCGTATTTCCAAAAGCCGTATCATCATCATATTCAACACTTGCTTCAAATGTAGCAGAATCACCAGAGTTTACTGTGATATCTTCTTGAATTACAACGTCAAATCCACTGCTACCTTCTTTAAGAGTTGTTCCAGATATAACAGAAGAATAAACGCTTGATGATGTATCATTTTTAGAAACAATAGCATATTGATACTCAGTGTCTGATTCTAAGTTAGAACTTACATATTCTGTTGTTGAGCTATCTAAAGTCGCTTCTATATAATATTCCCCATTAGCATATATGTAAATTACATAATATTTCGGAGGACGAGTACCAGCTGTCCAAGATAACGTCAATGAATCTGTTTCTGTACCCGTTATTTCAAAGTCAGTTGGAAGCGATGGAGGAGCTGTTACGTCATTTAATATATATCCTAGAACTAAACAATCGTAGTCTATTTGTTCGTTGCTAAATGGAACCGTATAAGTACCAAAGTTCCAATCAAATCCATAACCTTCTGAACCTGTTGGCAAGCCTTGTACGGAACCTGTATATGCAACACCTGTTGTGTTTGACCATGAAGAACCACCCTCATAACCAATGCCAGCTGTTCTTGATGTTGTTATCCCTGTAAGACTTGTTCCGATCTCCATAGAAACTTCAACGCCATATCCGATAGATGTAGTGCTAGTTTCAGAACCTTCAAGCGAAACTTCTGTAGAACCACCACCAGTACCAACTGATAAATCCACCGAAGATGCTGGTGACCAGTTGTCCAAGCTAGAAGTTGATGTTATATAAGAATCTGGATTACCAATTTCATAATTAGATGGTAAAACATTTCCTCGGATTGTGTCCCATCCCATAGATTCTGCAACTTTATCATAGCTATCAACGGTCATAATAGTAGTTCTTGCTTCTGATGGAATATCTATAACATAATTTTGCCAAGAAGGCATATCTGTTATAGTTTCTCCGTAGTCATAACCTTGTGCAATAGCTGTTTCTGTAGATGAAATCAAATCATATAAAACAAGGTTTTCATCAGAAGTATCATTAGGGTCATAGGCTTTAACATAGCTGTCATATTCTGCTTTAGTTGGAATAGTAGTTTCTGGAACTGACATTAAATATTTATATCGCGTATAAGGAACCATTGTTACAACTACACGATCGTTGTCGCTTTCAGAACTATATGTTATGCTTGTTGTAATTTCTGTTTCTTTTTCCCAACTTGATGAGAAATTTGCATCTACAGTAGCAGTAACCGAACCACCACCGATAGGAACAAGACCCAGAACAGACATATCATATTCAAAACCTAAAGAAATTCCAGAAGAAATACTTAAACCATTGCTAGTACTAGAACTTGATGATTGCGAACTACCTATAGATGTACCACCATTTGTAGAATAGTTTCCATCTAATTCGTCAAGTTCTGAAAAACGAGGCGATGCTTGAAGTACAGCCGAAATTACAGGCTCTGTAAAGTAATAATCTGTATCTTGATATTCTACATATATACCATCGTCATCATAGTCTGGCATTGTTATAGACATACTAGTTGTTCCCGATGCTCCATTTGAAAATGTTTTGCTTTTAGATGACCAAGACGAGTCTTCAACATCGTAATGCAACCAGCTTGTGCCGAATGTATATACTTCGTCATCATCGGCTTTTGCACCCCACACTTGGTATACGCTTTCAACGCCTGTGGCATCGTTTGTAACATTACCAGCGATAGCTTGGCTAACCCATTTGTTAGTATAAGATTTTACGTCATAATTAGTTATTGCACGGGCACTATCGTTTGTCCAATCAAAAACGTTAGTACTTACGTTCCATTCAAAAGTATTACCTTCTAAGTAAACATAATCTTTTTCATACATACCTGCATACGCAAATGCAACAAGTGCAACTGGTTCGCCACCGATATCACTTTTATAATATTGTTGTTCAACAGATGTATGCGCCGACCAAATATTAGTAGCACTAGTTTTGTTTACAATATCACCATTTGAAAGAGTGTATGCTGTAATATAGTTACGAATAAATTGCATATCATCATCACCAGATTTTGGATCGATATATTGATTTTCATTCCAGCTTGATTCACAAGCTATAACTAAATCTGCAATGCCATCGTTATCTATATCACCAATGGTAGTCGCCATATTACGTGCGTGACGTTGTGATTGATTGTTGATAGAATTATAAGTTATTTCTTTCGTAGCTTTGCCTGATTCTATATCATCACCGGCAAATACTACAACTTTAGCCGTTGCATCGCCAGCCGACAATATCTCTGTATTGTTTGTACTAATAGAAATAACAAGGTCATCTGCTATGTTTCCGTAAAGCGTTCCTGCAGTTAAAGAAACTACTTGATAACCAAAACGAGAAGCTTTGTCATCATCTTCAGTGTATTTACTGTTTAGAACGTTATAGTCATAAAGGTCTATTGGAGTTTCATAAGGAAACTTATAAAGACTAGCCTTATCATAAGAATAAATTCTTATTTGACCGTATACTGTATCGCCATAAGTTGTCATAGCAATTTCTTCGGTGCCGTTACCATCAAAGTCACCAGCAGCTAATGATAGATATGACCCAGCTTCCCAAGTCTTGATATTAGATAGATTACCAATATCTCCAAGATTATCTGTGTATTCCAAAATCATTACACCATTTATAATTTGATAAAACTGTATGTAATAATCTGAGCCATTTTTTGAACACACTAAACGAGCAACCCAGTTACGAGAACCAGTACCTTCAGCATCAAAAGCTTGCACACGAGAATACACATCAGTCCCTGTAATCGCATTGATGCCTTCTTGATAATATGAGTCATATAATAATGTATTGATATAATTAGATGTACTTCCAGTGAAAATATCATAATTATACAAATTACCATATGCACTTGATTGACGAGAATCGTCTACCAAAAGCTCATATGTTGGAGTTAGATTTGCAACACTGCCATTTGTAATTCCATATGGGTCTTCGCCATTTACATTTGGAGCTGTTGTATCAAGCCCAAATTCATTCGTTGTAGTTGTTGACGAATAATTTATTTCAATCATGTCGCTTGTCAGCAACTGACGTTCGACAGCCATAACCCCACCGTCGTCGGTTTCGATATAAGCCCAGTCGATTTCGTCGCCATAATCAAGGTCATACACATAAGTATACGAACCATCTTCGTTTTGAACGTATAAATCGTTCTCGCTTAAATCATCACCATCGGCGACAACTTCGTTTAAGCTATCGACTTGATAATAATCGAAATCGTCAGCGAAAACCGTCGTTGGAATCATAGATATAGCCATAGCCGTTACTAAGGCCCAACTTAAAAGCCTTTTCTTCATAGAAGTTCCTCCATTAATTATAATTATTCATATACATTATACCATCATTACAAACATATGTTTAGTGTCGAAAATGACACGGACTGTGTAAAAATCGGCACTTGACAAATTGACATTTTTATGATTGAGTTGTATAATAATGATAAAGACCTATAAGGAGGTGTTTTCTTGGAAACATTACACGTAGCAGTTTGTGATGATGACGAAGTAGAGCGTAAAGCAATTTTAGATATATTAGATAAAAGTAATTTCACTCTAAAAGTTAGCGTTTACGAGTGTGGAGAGGATTTTATCTCGAGCTTTAAACCATACAAATTTGATATTATTTTTATGGATATTTTTATGAAAAATATGACTGGAATAGACGTTATTACAGAAATTCGCAACGTAGACCACAACGTTTCAGTTGCATTTATAACCTCAAGTAAAGATTTCACGCTTGAAAGCTATCGTTTAGATGCTGTGAAATATATAGAAAAACCTGCGACACCAAAAAGCATAATCGATGCCTTGCAACTTGCTCAACTTAAACGCAAAACCGAAGATGTTCTTGAAATTAAAATAAATAACGTCACACAAATTTATACTTTGTCACGCATTGTATATCTAGAACAAAAAGCGAGAAATTTACTTATCCACCTTCAAGATGGCGAAGTTATTTCTGCTAATAAAAAACTCATTGACGTTGAAAGTCAGCTTGTAGGCAAAGGATTTCTTCGTTGCCATAAAAGTTACATCGTAAATTCAGCTTATATTCGTGGCATAGACCGTGAACTTTGCTTGTTTGAAATGACAGAGGGTAGCAAAGTGTACATTCGAAAACGTGGTTTTTGGGAAGTCCAAAGAGATTTTGAGGAATATCTTTTCAAAATCGAACGTGAGGTGAATTATGAGTAAGTTAATGCGTATTTTCGTATGTTTTTTGATTATCATTAGCTTAACACCTCTATTTTATATTTATAATAACGTCTCAGAATTCGGACTTTTTGGAGAGTGGAAGAACATTCACGCTTATGCAATTACGGATTTTACCCTACATACCGAAAATGGAACAAGCGATTTAACATTACCTTATACGTTTGACAAAAGCACCTCCGACCAACTAGTGGTGCTTACTGCTGAAATAAATAACGCTAATACTCAGCGTCTATACGTAAAAAGCATTTATGCGCCTTTAAAGGTATATATAAATGATGAATTATTCTATGAATACGGAGAAGTCGGAACTTTTTCGTCCTTTCTTGATGACCCACCAGTCGTTGTTTCTATGAAGGATTTACCCGTTGAAACACCTATGTCTATTCGCCTTGAATACAGTTTCCCTAGCACTCGTGATGATTTATTAATCGAGCCACCTCTTGTCGGTTCATTCGCGTTAATATTCAGCTCTTTGATTGGCAGTCAAGAAGATTTATGGCTACTATTTGTCTTTTTTCTAAGTTTTGGAGCATTGCTATTGTGTGTTGGTTCTTTAATTCAGCTTTTCGAAAGACAAGGTGTTTGCTTTTTATGGTTAGGTTTGGTTAATATTCTTTGTGGCCTATGGGGACTAGGTGAATGCGACCCTGTTGGTATTATTATCCAAAATGAAAATTTACTGTATGTGCTAGGTTTTACTGGCGTTTATTACTTACCGATGTCGCTTCATTTTTATTTTCGCACCATCATAGGATACAAAAATCCAAAACCAATAACTATATGTGCTTTTACTTGTCTAGCTATGGCTTCTGTTGCAACATTTTTGCAAGCGACATCTATACTATCTTTTTACAATTCATTGCCATATTTTTTAATTCTAACAATTCTTAGCTTTGTATTTAGCACTGCGTATACCATTCACGAATGGCGAGCTAACGAAAATCAAATGGCAAAACTATTTCTATTTCCGTGGATAATTGTAATAGGCGCGACTTTTATTGAAAGCTCTCATTTTTTGAAAACATCTAATTATTCATACGGTCTTTATGCGCAAAGTGGATTGCTGATATTTATTTTTATAAACAGTATTATAGGTGGCTTTTTTATTAAGAAATCAATGGCACTCCGTACTCAAAATCGTTTGATTGAACAAGAAAATAAAATGCTTGAAGTACAAGTAAAAGAGCAACAAAGATACCATAATTTATTAATAACAACTCGCAAGGAGTTGCGTATGCAACGTCACGACCTTCATCACCATATTGCATTAATGCACAAACTAGCCAAAGATGGTAATTTAGATAAGATTAATTCTTTGGTTGAAAATATAAAAACACAAATTCCAGAAGAAATGGAAATTTATTGTGATAATATCGCAGTCAACTCTATAGTGGACTTTTATGTTTCTAGAGCAAGAACTAATGGTATTATAGTGAAAGTAAAATTGACCGTTCCAGAGCCTGTTGAAAGAATTAGTGATAGCAATTTGTGTGTGATTTTTGGGAATATTTTAGAAAATGCCCTAGAGGCTTGTGGTCGTATGAGTGAAGAAGGCAAATTCATTACGATATCTAGTCGTATACACAATGGAATGTTGTTAATAACGCAAAAAAACAGTTTCGAAGGACCGATTCACCAAAAAGATGGGAAATTCTACTCTTCTAAACGTGATGAGTTCGGAGTGGGTCTTGCCTCGGTTCAAACAATAGCTCGAAAACACGGTGGAAATGCTATTTTCAACACCGACGGAAGAATTTTCAATTCATACATATATATAATGGATTAAATCTGTTATTCAGCGTGACGTAAATACTCCCCCATCTTGTTAACCTCAGATATAACAAAATAATAGTATAATCTCCCAATGATAAAAATTAAAGCTAAACCATTAAATTAAATGGTTTAGCTTTATTGTTTTTTATAACTCAAATTGCTCGCTTAAATTAATTTGAAGTTTAAAACTTTCGCTCGGTACATAATGCTTATTTGTCATCAAAGCTTTGTTATCTTTTGAATAAATCGTTTCTAAAATCATTATAAAATTATCGTTTTCAGCTAAATCATATTTTTCAGCAGTGAAATTACCAGTTGTTGAAAACGTAAACTGCGTTTCTGCACGGAAAGTTTCTTTATAGATATCTTCTTCTAGCATTTTTATAAAATTATCCAAATTATTAAAATCTATTTTGTATTCCGACACTGTTTCAATAGGTATAAAACTAAGCGTGTAACCTATTGCGCTATCGCCATTTTTGTACCACCTATCTGCTATTACGATGAGCGAGGTTTGGCTTTTCATAATTTTAGTTATCGCATCTGTTGGTGGTTCAAATCTAAATGCGACTTCGATATCTTGGCATTCTTTTTTGCAACACGCATGGAAAGGATGCTGAATTTTTTTGATATACTCTGTTTTTGTGCTAGATGTTTCAGGGTCTATTACAAAATTCCCCTTCCCTCTTATATTAGATACTAAACCATCTTCTTGCAGAAGTGCAAGCGCACGTCTTAACGTAACTCGGCTAACACCCATTTTGGTTGCTAGTTCTGGTTCTGTCGGCAATTTATATCCTACTGGGAAATTTCCATTTATAATTAGCTCATATAGTGTATCATATACTTGAACATGCTTTAGTGTCTTTGGAGTTTCATTTATCATTTTTTGTCCCTCTCGTACATTAAATCTAAAATATAGGTTGTTTTTTATATATCTATAATGTACTAAAAAATACAATTTGTCAATACAAACTTTCATAAAATAGACAAGTTGTAAAAAGTTGTCTATAAATATACAAGTATTTTTCAAGTCATTTTTGCTATATCTTTACTTTTTCACGCTTTTTTAGTGTATTATTACTATATTTTCCATATATGAACTATACATTATAGCTAGTATATATAAAAAACATATTAAAATTAGTATACTTTTACCAATAGACAACATACAATAGTTGTGTTATTATAGGTACATAAGATACAGAATAAATAAAAAACATACAACATTTGACTACAACACATTTTAAAGGAGAGATTATTATGTTAAAATACTCAGGCGAAGAAGGTTTACAATATCACATCGGTTTAAGACCAGGAGACGTAGGAAAATACGTAATTCTACCAGGTGACCCAAAAAGATGCGAAAAAATCGCAGCACACTTCGATAATCCTCAGTTAATGGCAGACAGCAGAGAATATGTTACATACACAGGATACTTAGATGGTGAAAAAGTTTCAGTAACTTCAACAGGCATCGGTGGTCCATCAGCCTCAATTGCAATGGAAGAACTTGTAAATTGTGGCGCTGACACTTTCCTTAGAGTTGGAACTTGTGGTGGTATGGAAGTTGACATTATGGGTGGCGATGTTGTAATCGCTACTGGCGCAATTCGTATGGAAGGCACTTCTAAAGAATACGCACCGATTGAATTTCCCGCTGTAGCAGATTTTGACATTACAAACGCTCTAGTAAAATCAGCAAAAAAACTTAATATCCCTCATCACAAAGGTGTTGTACAATGCAAAGACTCATTTTATGGTCAACACTCACCACATAGAATGCCAGTAAGTTATGAACTTGAACAAAAATGGGAAGCTTGGAAAAGACTTGGTTGCAAAGCCTCTGAAATGGAATCAGCAGCGTTGTTCATCGTAGCGAGTCATTTGAGAGTACGTTGTGGCTCAAGCTTTTTAGTTGTGGCAAACCAAGAACGTGAAGCACTAGGATTAGAAAACCCAGTAGCGCACGATACAGAAATCGCAATCAAACTTACAGTAGAAGCAATAAGAGAACTTATTAAATCAGATAAAGAATAAATAATAATTTTAAGGAGAACGTAGATGAACGGGCTACTAAATATAATAGGAATAGTTTTAATTTTAGCGATGCTTTATGTAATATCTTACAATAGAAAAAGTTTAAACTTCAAAATGCTAGGAAAAGCATTAGGCTTACAATTTGTAATAGCATTCATTTTAATAAAAGTACCTCTTGGCACAAAAGTTTTACTCGCAGTATCAAATTTCATCTCAGCGATTATCGACTGTGGTAAGGCTGGTAACGAATTTGTATTCGGACCTCTTGCAGATACAACTGGCGTAGGTTTTGTTTTTGCAATTCAAGTACTTGGTAACATTATTTTCTTATCAGCACTAGTAGCTATGCTATATTATGTAGGCATACTAGGTTTTATGGTAAAATGGATAGGTAAAGCTATTGGTAAAGTATTAGGCACATCAGAAGTTGAAAGTTTCGTATCTGTTGCAAATATGTTCTTAGGACAAACAGAAAGTCCTATTTTAATCGGTAAATACATAGGTAAAATGACTAAAAGCGAAATAATGGTAGTTTTAGTATCGGGTATGGGCAGTATGTCGGTTTCAATTTTAGGTGGATATGCAGCTCTTGGTATTCCTATGGAATGTCTACTTCTAGCAAGTGCACTTGTTCCTGTTGGTGGCATTTTAGTTTCAAAAATCTTACTTCCTGAAACAGAAGAACCTCAAATCTTATCAAATGTAAAAATGGATAACAAAGGCAACAACTCAAACATTATCGATGCTTTATCAGAAGGTGCTATGACAGGTGTTCAAATCGCACTAGCTATCGGTGGTACTTTGATAGCAATGGTATCAATCGTTGCAGCTTTAAATCAAGGTTTAGCTTTCATAAATATCAGCTTAGAACAAATTTTCTCTTATATTTTTGCTCCTATCAGTTTCTTTATGGGTGTAAACAAAGAAGAAATCTTCGTTATAGCAGAACTTTTAAGTAGCAAACTTGTACTTAACGAATTCGTAGCATTCGCAAAACTTGGCGAAATCATCTCAGCAATGTCACCTCGCACAGCAGTTATGACAACAATTTCACTTTGTGGCTTTGCAAACTTCTCAAGCCTTGGCATTTGCGTAGCTGGTATCTCACTACTTTGCCCAGAAAAAAGACAAACACTATCTAGACTTGTTTTCAAAGCTATGATCGGTGGCGTAGCAGTTAGCTTAATTTCAGCAATGATTATCGGTTTTGTAATGTCGTTTTAATGGAGGACTCTTATGAAATACAAAAGAATTTTTACTATCGTTGTAGACTCACTAGGTATCGGTGGAGCTGAAGACAGCAAAGAATACGGTGATGTAGACGTTGATACTTTAGGTCATATCGCAGAAAAAATGGTAGACTTTAAAATACCAAACCTTACAAAATTAGGGCTTGCAAATTTACACCCACTTAAAAATATAGAACCTGTTCAAAATCCTCTTGCAAACTACGCTATACTTGCTCCTTTTGGCAAAGGAAAAGACACGCTAAGTGGTCACTGGGAAATGATGGGTTTGCACGTAAAAGAACCTTTCAAAACCTTTACAGAAACAGGATTTCCACAGGAATTAATTGATGAATTATCACAAAAAACAGGCAAAAAAATCATCGGAAACAAATCTGCGAGTGGTACAGAAATTTTAGAAGAACTTGCAATGCGCGAAATCGAACACGATGAACTTATCGTATATACTTCATCAGACTCGGTACTTCAAATTTGTGGTAACGAGCAAAAAATGGGACTTGATAACCTTTATAAATATTGCAAAATCGCTCGTGAAATCACAATGAAAGACGAATGGAAAGTCGGTCGAGTTATCGCAAGACCATATACTGGTGAAAAAATCGGCGAATTCAAACGCACTTCAAACCGTCACGATTACGCCATTAAACCAGAGGCTACTTGCCTTACAGCGTTACAAGAAAACGGTATCGACGTTATTTCAGTAGGTAAAATATTTGACATTTTCGCTGGTGAAGGATTAACTCAATCAAATCCATCGAAAAGTTCAGTTCACGGTATGGAACAAACTATTGAGCTTGCAAAAACTGACTTCACTGGACTATGTTTTACAAATTTAGTTGACTTTGATGCAGTTTATGGTCACAGACGTGACGTACTGGGTTATGGCAGAGAAATCGAGAAATTTGATGAAAAACTAGGCGAATTTTTAGAAGTTATAAACGATGATGACTTAGTAATCATCACAGCAGACCACGGAAATGACCCTACTTACATCGGCACAGACCATACACGCGAAAAAGTTCCGTTTCTTTCATATTCGAAAAAAACAGAAGGTGGAAACTTCTTCGGAACTATCGAAACTTACGCTGTAATTGGTTCATCAATAGCACAAAACTTCGGTGTTAAAATGCCAGAAAATACAATCGGATATTCAATTTTAGACTTTATTTAGACAACACAAATGTAGGGGACGGCGTCCTCGACGTACCGTCACCACACAAAAAAATGTTGCAAATCTTAAATCAACACACGCAATATGACGGACGAACACAGTTCGCCCCCACAAACGATAAAAATTCCCATATAAAACACAGAAAGGTTTTGATTTATATGACAGAACAAATAATCTTAGGTATGGTAGACCATACATTATTAAAACAAATTTCAACATTTGAAGATATAAAAACCCTTTGCGACCAAGGAATTAAACACAGTACAGCCTCTGTTTGTATCCCACCAAGTTTTGTAAAGCCAGCAAAAGAATATGTTGATGGCAAAATCAAAATCTGCACAGTAATCGGTTTTCCAAATGGCTATAGCACAACCGAAACTAAAGTTTTCGAAACATCTGATGCTGTTAAAAAAGGCGCTGATGAAATCGATATGGTAATCAACATCGGAATGGTTAAAGATAAAAAATTCGATGAAATTCTAGATGAAATCAAGAAAATCAAATCAGCGTGCGATGGAAAATTACTAAAAGTTATCATAGAAACTTGTATGCTGACAGACGAAGAAAAAATCAAAATGTGTGAAATCGTAACACTATCTGGTGCAGAATATATCAAGACTTCTACTGGTTTCGGTGGTGGTGGCGCTACACTTTCTGACATTTATCTAATGGCAAAACACGTAGGCGAACACGTTAAAATCAAAGCCTCTGGTGGCATTTCTTCTTTTGACGATGCAAAAAATCTAATCGAAGCCGGAGCTACAAGACTTGGCACTAGCAGACTTATCACACCAGATGAAAAATATTAAGGAGTGAGCCTTATGAACAATTTAGTTTTAAAAGCAATCGAGGCACAACAATTTTCGTATTCTCCGTATTCTGGATTTCAAGTTGGTGCTTGTTTGCTTGCAAAAGACGGACAAATATTTACTGGGTGCAATATAGAAAACGCAGCATATTCACCTACAAACTGTGCTGAACGAACAGCGTTTTTCAAAGCTGTATCACAAGGTGTGCTTGATTTTGAGGCTATAGCAATCGTCGGTTGCCTCAAAGATAGCAAAGACGAAGACAAAAATTACTGTCCACCATGTGGCGTGTGTCTTCAAGTTATGGCAGAATTTTGTGACCCTAACACATTTAAAGTAATCTTAGTTAGAACCAAGGACGATTATACAGAACATTTACTACGAGATATGTTGCCATTTGCATTCACGTCAGACGATTTATAAAAACCAAACTTGTAGGGGCGAACAGTGTTCGTCCGTGCCATACTATAAATCTGTACAATATTAATACTAAAACGTACGTATCGGTTATGACGGGCAGCCAATGACTGCCCCTACAAAAAATGTATACTTGCAATTAATTTTTACAGAAAACAAAAAATCTGTAGGGTATGGCGTCCTCGACATACCGTTAATAAAATGTGTTGCAAGCTCCCTCAGTCACTACGGTGACAGCTCCCTCCTACAGCACACCAAAATCTAAACCCAGAAAGGAAGTTATATGGACTTAAAATATTTTTTCAAATTATCAATGCTTATTTGTGGCAATATATTCGCTGCTTTCGGAGTATTTTTATGCACAATTTCTAACAAAGGCGTAGACCCTATCACAGTATTACTCCAAGGCATTATGAATACATTCAACGTGTCAATTGGCTTGGCATCAATCATTTTACATAGCACATTGATTGTCATTTGCCTTTTACTTGACAAAAAAAGCATTAAAATTGGCACTATTTTAGCCGTATTAACTTTTTCCCTAAGTTTAAATACTTTTATGGC
Source organism: Clostridia bacterium (assembly GCA_044426345.1). GTDB lineage: Bacteria > Bacillota > Clostridia > Oscillospirales > Butyricicoccaceae > CAYJLC01. Next base: position 14,874 of record JAWXUP010000049.1, read on the forward strand.
AACCCACTCTTACTTATCATTTGTAGCACAAACACCAGCTGCTTGGCTTTTACTAATATTCGGAATAGTTTTTATGGGAATAGGATTTTCTATTGGCATTTTCGCAAATATAGGTTATAATACAGCTGATGCATTGCTTAATATCTTATCAGAAAGAACTAATTTTAGCATTAAACTTTGCAAATCTCTAATCGACTTGTCTTGTTTTATTTTAGGCATTATCCTTGGTGGTAGATTTGGCATAGGCACTATTTTATGTGTTGTATTTGTAGGTATAGTTTATTCTGCAACATTAAAGTTTCTTAAAAACTTCCAATTGCACATATCAAATCACGTTCCCAATGGCGAATTAATTAAAGAAAATTATTAAAGGAGTTATTATTATGTTTGAAAAAGTAATCGAAACCACAAATTATATTGAAAATCTTGTAAATGTCAGCCCAAAACTTGCAATAATCTTAGGTTCTGGATTAGGCGATTTAGTTAATTATGTTGAAATTTCTCACGAGATTGCCTATGAAGATATCCCTCACTTCCCTGTTTCTACCGTTTCTGGTCACGCTGGAAAACTTGTTTTCGGCACACTAAACGGTGTTGAAGTTTTGCTTATGCAAGGTAGATTTCACTTCTACGAAGGCTATGATATGAAACAAGTTACGTATCCAATTTATGTGATGAAACAACTAGGCATCGAAAAATTAATCGTTACTAACGCAAGTGGTGGTATTAATGAAAACTTCGAACCTGGTGATTTAATGATAATAAACGATTTTATTAATTTTATGGGAACTAATCCTCTAATCGGAACTAATGACGAACGTTTTGGCGTACGTTTCCCAGATATGAGCGAGGCATATTCACTTGATTTACAAGCTAAGGCAAAAGCTGTAGCAGACGATTTAAATATCGACTACAAAGAAGGCGTATATATGGCTTGCACTGGTCCATCTTATGAAACTGCTGCCGAAATTCGTGCTTTTAAAATGTACGGTGCTGATACCGTTGGTATGTCAACAGTTCCTGAAACTATAATCGCAAACTATCTTGGAATAAAAGTTTTAGGTATCTCTTGTGTTACAAATATGGCAACAGGTATCCAAAAATTCAAGCACTCTCACGCAAGAGTGGTCGAAGTTGCAAACAGAGCATCTCAAAATATGTGCAAATGGGTTACTGCCATTGCACCAAAAATGTAATTTAAAATTATAGCATAAAAAAAGGCTGTACCAACCGGTACAGCCTTTAAATTTAATTATAACGTGCTTGCAAAACGATACAAGAAAGTTACGATTTGGTCACGAGTACAATCATCATATGGTGAGAATGCATCATCACCAGTTCCGTTTGTGATTCCGTTTTCAACTGCCCACGATATTGCTTGAGCGTAGTAGTTATCACCGTTAACGTCAGCGAAGTTTACAGCTGTCGCATCTGGTGAACCAGCAAATCTCCAAAGGAATGTCACAATTTGTGCACGCGTGCAAGTTTCACCTATACCAAACAAATCGTCTGTTGTACCATTTGTGATACCGTTTTCAACTGCCCACAAAATAGCATTTGTGTAATATTGACCGTCATCTAAGTCGCCAAAACTATGGTCGCTGTCGCTAGTTGGTTCTCCAGCCAAACGCCACAAGAACGTCATAACTTGCTCTCTTGCACCAGTATCTGACGCACCGAATGATGAATCGCTAACACCAGTTGTGATATCATTTTCTCTTGCCCACAAAACTGGTAAGAAAGAATAATCTGAAACCGAAATGTCCTCAAATGGGTTATTGCCAACACTGTAATTTGTGTATTCGTCGGTCACGAAAACAAGTTCGCCAGTAGCTACGTTGTAAGTTGCCTCAACTTCAACTAAAGTACCATCTTCAGCCTCTGCCCAAACAACTACGTTTTCAGCACTGTCTTCTTCAGCTATTTCTACTGGAACTGTCACGCTAACACCAGATGCTGATAACACTTCGCCAGCCTCATCTGTAAACGCAATTTCTATAGTTCCATCATCAGCCACACCAATTGCAATGCTAACATCACCGTCTGTTTGGCTTGCAATAATTTCTGCAACTTCGCTTGAAATTGTAACTGTACCAACATCTGAAGAAATAACTAAATCTTCAACATCGCTGTCAGCAACACTGTTTAAAGCATCGCTTGGAAGTGAAACTTCAACTTTTGCTGTATCGTCCTTTGTTTCAACCACGATTTCGACTGTAGTTGAGCCTTCTTCGATAGCTGATTCGATATCACTTGAACCAACTGTAGCAGAAGTTGTACCCTCTGTAGTTGATGTTTCTGGCGAAACTGATGCTGTGTCATTTGAAGAATCGTCAGAAGTATCGTTTGAGCTACTTGAAGAGCTTGATGAACTAGATGAAGAGCTACCTGATGAATCACCATCGTCACTTGAAGTATCATCGTCACTCGAAGTATCATCGTCACTTGAAGTATCGTCGTCACTTGAAGTATCATCGTCTGTATCATCTTCTGTATCGTCTTCGTCATCATCAGTATCTACAGATAAATAAGGTGTACCAGTTACTTCATCAGAATCCACACTGCCCATAAAGTTAGTAGCAGTTAGAACGAAAGAATAAGTCGTATCGTTAGTTAAATCCGTTACTGTGTAGCTAGTATCATCAGAATTGATATCAGTGTACTCTGTTTCACCATTCATAGTAAGAACATATGTTGTGTCAATGCCACCGTCATCTGCTGTCCAATTAACTGTAACATATCCATCACCACAAGATGTAGAAATGTCTGTAATAGAAGGTTCTGTAGTGCCTGTTGCAAAAACATAGAAATCTCCGAAACTCAAAGTTGCGCTATCTTCTGTGTCAGCGAAGTAATAGTTATTTGCATCTGTTTCGCCAATAGTAGCTATCGCTGTATAAGTTCCAGCGTCAGCAGATGTAATATCTGCTACTAATTCATCATCGCTGTCATAATAGTTTATGCTTACATCAACGTCTGTTGGAGAAACAGTATATGATGGTGTCTCTTGGTTAGCTAACATATAGTTGCTATCCAAAGCAACTGTAACAGGTGTTTTTTCGATGGTCATATAGCCGATGTTGTTGTAAGAATTTACATCTGATATTGTTGCTCCATCGTATTCCAATGTATAAAAAGCACTATTATCATCGTTTACAAAGTTAATCACGTATAGATAAGTTCCTGCATCTACAGGTGCATCAGTAGATATAGTATATACATTTGTATTTTCTTAATCTCAGCAACACTATACAAATGTACACGATATAAAACGCAGATAGTTACTGGTTTTATGCGTAGTTTAAAGCACCGAAAAAGCACTACTTCTCGTCACTAATTTACGTACACCATATAACAAAATTAATTTTATTATGAAAGAGGTAAAATTTATGAAAAATTCACTTAAAAAATTAAATTCAAAAGCAAATAAAATTGCAATAAAAACTATCGGCTTCAAAGAAAGAGCTAAACAAGTTTTGTCAAATAATAGCGGCGAAGCATCAATTTCCACAGCTATCTTTTCTTAATCTCAGCAACACTATACAAATGTACACGATATAAAACGCAGATAGTTACTGGTTTTATGCGTAGTTTAAAGCACCGAAAAAGCACTACTTCTCGTCACTAATTTACGTACACCATATAACAAAATTAATTTTATTATGAAAGAGGTAAAATTTATGAAAAATTCACTTAAAAAATTAAATTCAAAAGCAAATAAAATTGCAATAAAAACTATCGGCTTCAAAGAAAGAGCTAAACAAGTTTTGTCAAATAATAGCGGCGAAGCATCAATTTCCACAGCTATCACCATATTAATTTCTGTGGTCATCGGCGCTTTGTTGTTAGCAGGGCTATATTCTTTGTTCGAAGATACCATCATGCCTACAGTGCAACAACACATCGAAGAAATGTTTGACTACGCAGGTTAACCACGTAGTCTATGATATACTTTAGCTATGCTAAATGCATAGAAAGGACTATATTATGGACAAAAGATTTAAAGTAAAGCGTTTTCTCTTTGAAACAACAAACAATGAGGAAGTTCTTCGGTTTATGCTGACGGACTTCCTACTCCCTATGAATGTACCCAATCAATTCATAGAAATGAAAAGCATCAACAAACTTTCAACTGGTAAGGTTACAGCGTATAAACTATGCTCATTTTTCAATTTCTTGTATGAAAAATGCAGCAAAGAATATCACAATGCAACCAACAAAAACGTTAACCAGTTCTTAGATTGCTTAATTTATGGTGATAAATCCGAACTTAAAATAAGTAATTCTAGTATATCACATAGTACTTTAGTTGGCTACGTGTCAACAATAACTGATTTTTACAGATGGCTCGACCAAAATTATGGTAGTGAAATGATATTTTATGAAGTTGATAAGAAAGTTCGACCTCAAAGTTATCTTTACGGACAAATTTATAATTACAAATACAATCGAATAATAAACCGAACTTTGCCTGATACAAAACCAAGCCAAGAATATATCAAATGGTATACTCAAGAAGAAATATCTCTTTTGCTAAATAATTTCAAAACATTACGAGATAAAGCTGTATTTTTACTAACACTAGAAGGCTTTCGCATAGACGAAGTATTGAGTATGAAATTAGCTGATTACAACAATTTTGAAAAACTTATTCAGCCATCACGTTCGAAAAATAAACAATCAGCAATAGCAAATAAGAAAAACAACTTGCGTACAATTAGAATCAGCGAACAAACAGCAAATACGCTAAATCAATATTTATTTGAAGAACGAACAACTGCCGAAAATATGAGCTGTGAAATTCGAGATGAAATCTTTCTAACTTTAAGAGGTTTAACCATTGGTCGACCTTTGAAATATCATAACTATCTTAGAATCTTAAAAAAATGTGCCGAGCGTGCAGGAGTTGACAGCACTAAAATACGCACTCACAGTGGTCGAAGCACAAAAGTTATGCAAATTTTAGAAACCAACGCACTTAATCCTTCAAAAGCAAAGTCAGATGTAGAAATTATGAGATATTTTGGTTGGAAAAGTTTAGATTCAATCACTTCATATATGAACTATAATAGTGAAATTATGGCGAATTCAGCTCTGAAAAAGATAGTTGGTGACAAAGATGATTAAAATTGTAAAAAGAGT
>JAWXUP010000050.1:0-19956 GCA_044426345.1 Clostridia bacterium
GTGTTGTAACTGACAAAAAAGCTCGTGAACTTAACGTAGGTGGCGAAGTTTTAGCATTTATTTGGTAAGGAGGTACTAGATTATGTCAAGAATAGGTAGAGCACCTATTACAGTACCTGCTGGAGTAGATGTTAAAATCGAAACTGGTTTAGTTACTGTGAAAGGTCCATTAGGAACACTTTCTGAAAAAATCAATTCAGATATTAAAGTTGAACTTGCAGACGGTATCATTCATGTTACTCGTCCAACAGACAACAAAGAGCATAGATCACTTCATGGTTTATCAAGAACACTTATCAACAATATGGTAATCGGTGTAACAACTGGTTATTCTAAAGTGCTTGAAGTTAACGGTGTAGGTTACAGGGTTGCTAAAAAAGGTAACGCTTTAGACTTCACTTTAGGTTTCTCTCACCCAGTAATCGTTGAAGAAGTTCCTGGTATTTCATTAACAGTAGAAGGCACTAACAAAATTACTGTTAGCGGCCCTAATAAACAACAAGTAGGTCAGTTTGCAGCTGAAATCAGAGAATTAAGACCACCAGAACCTTACAAAGGTAAAGGTATTAAATACTCTGACGAAGTTATCCGTCGTAAAGAGGGTAAAGCTGGCGGTAAGAAAAAATAAGGAAGGTGTTTGTAAATGGTTTCAAGAAAAGATTCAAATAAGCAACGCCTTAAAAGGCACAAAAGAGTTCGTGGCAAAATCAGCGGTACAGCAGCAAGACCTCGTCTTAATGTTTTTAGATCAAACAAAAACATTTTCGCTCAAGTTATCGATGACGTTGCAGGCGTAACTTTAGTTGCTGCTTCTTCTTTAAATTTAGAAGTTGCTGGCGGTAACAAAGAAGCTGCGAAAGCAGTTGGTGCTTTAGTTGCAAAACTTGCCTTAGAAAAAGGCATTGAAGAAGTAGTATTCGATCGTGGTGGTTATTTATACCACGGACGTGTACAAGAATTAGCTGAAGGCGCACGCGAAGGCGGACTTAAATTTTAGGAGAAGGAGGCAAAACATATGTCAAAACTAATTGATGCAAGCACTCTTGAATTACAAGAAAGAGTAGTATCGTTAAATAGAGTATCTAAGACTGTAAAAGGTGGACGTATTTTCAAATTCGCAGCACTAGTTGTTGTTGGTGATGGAAATGGTACAGTTGGTTTCGGTCTTGGCAAAGCCTCTGAGGTTCCTGATGCAATTCGCAAAGGTATCGAAGACGCTAAGAAAAACCTAGTAAAAGTATCACTTTTAAATACAACAATACCACACGAAGTAATTGGTAAATTTGGTGCAGGTTCTGTACTACTTAAACCAGCTGGTCCTGGTACTGGTGTTATCGCTGGTGGTGCGGTACGTGCGGTTGTTGAACTTGCAGGTATCAAAGATATTCGTACAAAATGTCTACGTTCGAATAACTCACAAAACGTTGTAGCTGCTACAATCGAAGGTTTACAAAGACTTGTAAGCTTAGAAGAAGTTGCTGCTCGTCGTGGTAAATCAGTAGACGAAATTCTATAAAGGAGGGTAATGATTATGTCAACTCTAAAAGTTACCCTAACTAAGAGCTTAATCGGTAGAAAAGAAAAACATATCGCTACAGCTCACTCTCTAGGGTTAAAAAAAGTTAATGATTTTTCTGTACAACCTGCAAATGAATGCACAAAAGGTAAATTACAAAAAATTAATTATCTAGTACAAGTAGAAGAAGTTAAGTAAGGAGGTGCAAGGAATGAATTTACACGAATTAAAACCAGCTGAAGGCTCAACTAAAGAAGCTTATAGAAAAGGCCGTGGTAAAGGTTCAGGTAACGGTAAAACTGCTGGCCGTGGTCATAAAGGCCAATGGGCAAGATCAGGTGGTGGCGTACGTCCTGGATTCGAAGGTGGACAAATGCCTCTTGCACGTCGTTTACCTAAACGTGGATTTAACAATATATTCGCAACCCACTATGCTGCAGTTAATGTTTCTGCACTTGAGGTTTTTGAAGATGGTTCCGAAATTGGAACAGAAGAATTAATGATCGCAGGTTTAATTTCTAAAAAATTAGACGGCGTAAAAATTCTTGGTAATGGTGAAATTTCTAAAAAATTAACTATTAAAGCTACTGCTTTTTCAAAATCAGCAATTGCAAAAATCGAAGCAGCTGGCGGGAAAGCAGAGGTGATTTAAGGTGTTTACAACCTTAAAAAATGCTTGGCATATTGCTGATATTCGTAAAAAGTTGATTTTTACTTTTTGTATGATCGTTCTTTTTAGAATGGGTTCAGCGATTCCAGTACCTTTCATAAATCTTGTAATGCTTGAAACAGTATTCGAAGCTTATGAAAGCACGTTACTTGGATACTTCAACATCCTATCGGGTGGTGCGTTATCACAAGCAACTTTATTTGCGATGAGTATTTCACCATACATCAACGCATCGATCATTATTCAACTGCTAACTGTTGCTATTCCTGCTTTAGAGCGTTTAGCTAAAGACGGCGGAGAAGAAGGTCGCAAAAAAATTACGAAAATCACTCAATATTCAGCTATCGGTATCGCTTTAATTCAAGCATACGGATACTATACATTATTAAAAGCACAAAGTCTGCTTGAAAAAACAGATGCTTGGTCTGCTATCGTAATTGTTTTAACATTTACAGCAGGTACTGCTCTTCTAATGTGGATTGGCGATAGAATCACAGAAAGAGGCATCGGTAACGGTACTTCAATGATTCTGTTTAGTGGTATCGTAGCGAGTCTTCCAACTATGGGAACTCAAATTTATGCTCTACTTGCAAATGCTGTTTCTCAAGCGATTAACGGCGCGCTTACAGGATACGATGTATTATATGCTTTCTTAGGTATATTTGCACTAGTTCTTTTCGTAGCTATCGTAGCATTCGTTGTTATTATGAATACTGCTGAAAGAAGAATTCCTATAAACTACGCAAAAAGAGTTGTTGGACGCAAAATGATGGGTGGTCAAAACACACATCTTCCAATAAAAGTATCAGCATCAGGCGTTATGCCAATTATCTTTGCATCATCAATTGTTTCTCTACCAGGTACTTTAGCTGTTTTCTTCGGCTCAGGTACAGAAGGAACTCTTTGGTATGCGTTTGTTAATATGATGCAACAAACTAGTCTGATTTACATTGTAATATTCTTCTTATTCATTATCGGATTTAGTTATTTCTATGCTGCTATGCAATTCAATCCAATTGAAATTGCTAATAATTTGAAGAAAAATGGCGGCTTTATCCCAGGTTTCAGACCAGGTAGACCAACTACAGACTTCATTTCAAAAGTTTTATCAAAAGTTACTTTCGTAGGTGCTATGTTCTTAGGTGTTTTAGCTACTTTACCACTAATTCTTGGTGCAATCTTCCCAGTGTTATCTAATATGGCACTTGGCGGTACATCAGTTGTTATCATGGTTGGTGTTGCGCTTGAAACTATGCGTCAAATCGAATCTCAAATGATGATGAAACATTACAAAGGTTTTCTTGAATAAAAAAGGAGAATTAATATGAAATTAATATTATTAGGTGCTCCAGGTGCTGGTAAAGGAACATTGGCTTCAGCTTTAACTGTGAAACTGAATATTCCAAGCGTTTCAACTGGTAACATTTTAAGAGAAGAAATGAGAAATCAAACTGAATTAGGACTAAAAGCGAAAGCTTTTATCGAATCTGGCGCATTAGTTCCAGATGACGTTGTAATCGGAATGCTTGCAAACAAACTTGCAGCTGATGAATGCAAAAACGGTTTTATTTTAGATGGTTTCCCAAGAACTATTCCACAAGCTGAAGCATTAGTTAATATCGCAGATATCGATGTTGCCCTAAGCGTGGAAGTACCAGATGAAGTGATTGAAAATCGTATGACAGGTAGAAGAACGTGTTCAAAATGTTCTGAAACTTTCCATATCGAAAGCAATCCTCCAAAAGTGGCTGACGTTTGCGACAAATGTGGCGAAGCTCTTTCGATTCGTAAAGATGACGCACCAGAAGTTGTAAAAGCTCGTCTTACTACTTATCATAATGAAACAGAACCTTTAAAAGCATTTTACGATGCAAAAGGTAAACTTCAAATTATGGATGGTACAAAAAACGTACAAGAAACTTTAGATCTTGCATTGAAAGTTTTAGGTATGTAATATGATTACGATTAAAAATAATCAAGAAATAGAACTTATGCGTATATCAGGTAAAATAGCTAAATCTGCACTTATTGCTGCAGGTAAAGCTATTAAACCGGGTGTAACAACTGCTGAGATTGATAAAATTGTTCGCAAAACTATAGAAGATGCAGGAGCTATTCCTTCGTTTCTAGGTTACGGTGGTTTTCCAGCTTCAGCATGTATTTCAATAAATGAAGAAGTTATTCATGGTATACCGTCTGGTAAAGTCATAAACGATGGTGATATTGTGTCTGTCGATGTTGGAGCTTATATAAATGGCTTTCACGGTGACTGCGCAATGACATTTGCTTGTGGTAATATAACTCCAGAAGCTAAACGTTTAATTGACGTTACAAGACAGAGTTTCTATGAAGGTATCAAATTTGCTAAGGTAGGCAATAGAATATCAGACATTTCACATGCAATACAAACTTATGCTGAAGGTCAAGGCTTTTCAGTTGTTAAAAAGTTTATAGGGCATGGGATAGGTGCTGACCTCCACGAATCTCCGGAAGTTCCAAACTACGGAAATCCTGGAAGAGGACCAAGGCTTCAAAAAGGCATGACCATTGCTATTGAGCCTATGATTAATGAGGGTAGCTTAGATGTTGTTGTGTTAAGAGACGGCTGGACTGTTGAAACCATCGACAAAAAACTATCAGCTCACTATGAAAACACCGTCTTAATAACTGACGGTGAGCCAGAAATTCTGACTTATCACAGCGACGATGTTTAAAGGCGAGTTTTTGAAAATAACAATTAATTATAATACTTGGAGGGTTTAAGATTATGGCAAAAGAAGACGTAATCGAACTAGAAGGTACCGTCATAGAGGCGCTGCCAAACGCGAATTTTCAGGTAGAATTACCAAATGGGCACGTTATTCTTGCTCATATCTCAGGTAAACTACGCATGAATTTTATTAAAATATTACCGGGTGACAAAGTTACAGTTCAAATGTCGCCTTACGATCTAACTCGTGGACGTATCACGTGGAGATCAAAATAAAAGCGTATGCTTTTACTTAGTGAATTAAATTCACTGTTCACTTATAGTCGATGGAGGTTATAAAAATGAAAGTAAGACCATCAGTAAAACCAATTTGCGAAAAATGTAAAATCATTCGTCGTAAAGGTAAGGTTATGGTAATTTGCCAAAACCCAAAACACAAACAAAAACAAGGCTAATTTTAAATTAGTAAAATCTCTAAATGCAGGAGGTGCAAATATATGGCACGTATAGCCGGAGTGGATCTTCCACGTGAAAAAAGAGTTGAAATTGGTTTAACTTATATTTACGGTATCGGAAGAAACCTATCAAATGAAATTTTAGCAAAAACAGGAGTTAATCCTGATACAAGAGTTCGCGATTTATCAGACGAAGACGTACAAAAACTTCGTGATGCTATCGATGCAGGTATCACTGTTGAAGGTGACCTTCGTCGTGAAGTTGCAATGAACATCAAACGCTTAATAGATATCGGTTGTTACAGAGGTATTCGCCACAGACGTGGTTTACCAGTTCGTGGTCAACGTTCTAAAACAAATGCTAGAACAAGAAAAGGACCTAAGAAAACAATCGCTAATAAGAAAAAATAAGGAGGAAGAGGCTAAATGGCAAAACAAACTAAAAAAGTTGTTAGAACTAAACGTCGTGAACGTAAAAACATTGAAAAAGGCGCAGTTCATATCCGCTCTTCTTTCAACAATACAATCGTTACAATTACAGATACAAATGGTAATGCATTATCATGGGCATCTGCGGGTGGCTTAGGATTTAGAGGTTCTCGTAAATCTACTCCTTTTGCTGCACAAACAGCTGCTGAAACTGCTGCTAAGGCTGCTATGGAGCACGGCTTAAAATCAGTTGAAGTATTCGTTAAAGGACCTGGCTCTGGTCGTGAAGCTGCAATCCGTGCATTGCAAGCTGTTGGTCTTGATGTAACTCTTATCAAAGACGTTACTCCAATTCCTCACAACGGTTGCCGTCCACCAAAAAGAAGAAGAGTTTAGGAGGATTTTTACCTATGGCTAAAAATAAAGCACCAATACTAAAAAGATGTAAAACTTTAGGTATTTCTCCAGCGGTTTTAGGTGTGTTCAAAGAAACTAAAAGAAACCCAAAACCAAATAGAAGAAAACAAAGTGAATACGGTTTACAATTAAACGAAAAACAAAAAGTTAAATTCGTTTATGGCGTACTTGAAACTCAATTTAGAAAATACTATGAAAAAGCTGAAAAAGCTCAAGGTATCACAGGTGAAGTTTTACTTGAACAATTAGAACTTCGTTTAGATAGCATCGTTTACAGATTAGGTTATGCTAATACACGTCGCGAAGCTCGTCAACTTGTTAACCATGCGCATTTTCTAGTAAACGGTTCAAGAGTTAATATACCTTCATACCCAGTTAAAGTTGGCGATGTTGTATCTGTATGTGAAAAATCACGTACAACTACAAAATTTAAATCTTTAATCGAAGTTAAAGGTAGCCAATCAACACCATCTTGGTTATCAAGAGAGAAAGATTCGTTCGAAGGAACAGTTCTTGCAAGACCTGTAAGATCTGAACTTGACTTTGAAGTTCACGAACACCTTATCGTCGAACTTTACTCTAAATAATATCCATGTGCTTGACACAACCCAAAATACGCGAAAACGCAAACACTTTAGGGAGGGTATAATAAATGATCGAAATAGAAAAACCACAAATGTACTGCGAACATTTAGAAGAAGATGGCAGTTATGGCAAATTCGTAATAGAACCACTAGAACGAGGCTATGGCACAACTTTAGGAAATGCTTTGCGCAGAGTATTATTATCATCACTACCAGGAACTGCTGTTACAAGCATTAAAATTGCTGGGGTTTCACACGAATTCTCATCAATTCCAGGCGTTAAAGAAGACGTTACAGAAATCGTACTAAACGTTAAAGGTATCATTGCGAAACTTTATAGCGAAGGCACAAAAACTGTATACATCGAATCTGCTGGAGAAGGTTTTATCACCGCTTCAAGCATAACACCAGATAGTGATATAGAAATTTTAAATCCAGATCATCACATTGCGACTCTTATGAGTGATGCAAGATTTTCTATGGAACTTACTTTCAGCCACGGTCGTGGATACGTTTCTGCTGAGAAAAACAAAGAACACATTCCAAGTGTTATCGGCGTTATTCCAGTAGACTCAATCTACACTCCGGTTTACAAAGTAAATTACTCTGTAGAAAATACACGTGTTGGAAACGTAACTGACTTTGATAAATTAACATTAGAACTTTGGACAGACAGAACAATATCTGCAAAAGATGCTGTATCTTTATCTGCAAAAGTTTTAACAGACCACTTAGCGTTGTTTGTTAACTTATCTGAAGAAATCGGTCTTAAAAATACGATTGTTGAAAAAGCTGAAGCTGAACAAGTTAAAGTTTTAGAAACAACTATTGAAGAACTTGATTTATCAGTTCGTTCATTTAACTGCCTAAAACGTGCAGGTATCAACACAGTTGATGATTTAGTAAATACTTCAGAAGATGATATGATGAAAGTTCGTAACTTAGGTCGTAAATCACTTGAAGAAGTTATGCAAAAACTTGAAGCAATGGGCTTAAGCTTATCTGCTGATAGAGATGAATAATTACATTAATATATAGACCAACTTAAAAAGGAGGTATAGTAATGCCAAGTAATCGTAAGCTAGGTAGAAATAGTGATCATAGAATGGCAATGCTTCGTGCTATGGTTACATTCTTGCTAGAAACAGGAAGAATTGAAACTACTGTTGCTCGTGCTAAAGAAGTTCGTCCTCTTGCTGAAAAAATGATAACATTAGGTAAGAAAAACACTTTAGCGTCTAGACGCCAAGCAATGGCTTTTATCACAAAAGAGGAAGTTGTTGCAAAAACATTTAATGAAATCGCACCAAACTATGCAGATAGAAACGGTGGATATACTCGCATTATCAAAACAGGAACTCGTCGTGGTGACTGTGCTGAAATGGCTATCATTGAATTAGTTTAATTTTAATATTTAAATCCAGTCTTTAATTAGGCTGGATTTTTTTTGTTTAAATCCGTATAACCTTGTTTGGCAATTATTTATTGAAAAAAACTCGAAAATATGATACAATGAGAATAATAATTGGAGAAATATAAATACTAATAGCGATAACGTAGAGAGTGGTGATAAAATGGGATATTTAGACAATTCGGCGACAACAAAAGTTTATAAAGAAGTTGCAGATGTTGTGTATGATGTTATGATAAATAACTATGGAAATCCTTCGTCGCTACACAAAATTGGTCGCGATGCAAAAGAAATATTAGATAATTCAAGTAAAAATTTTGCGAAAACTATAAATTGTAAGCCAGATGAAGTGATTTTTACGTCAGGTGGCACAGAAAGTATAAATACAGCAGCTTTTTCAACGTGTAAAAAACTCGGTAAGCGAGGAAAACATATTGTTGCTACTGAAATTGAACATTCAGCAACAATTAATGTTTTCAAAGAATTGCGTGACCGTGGTTTTGAGGTTGATTTTATAAAACCTACTGCTGATGGAAGTATTGATGTTGAACTTTTTGCCTCGGCTATTCGTGAAGATACGATTTTTGCTAGCGTTATGATGGTAAATAATGAAATTGGAAGTATTTTACCTATAAAGGAATTGTGTAAAGTTTTTAAAGAAAAATCAAAGTTTGGACTTTTCCATGTCGATGCAGTGCAAGCTTTTTGTAAAATTCCGATTGACGTTCAGGCGTTAGGAATTGATTTGATGTCGGTGTCTGGTCATAAAATTGGTGCGCCAAAAGGTGTCGGTGCGTTGTATATAAAAAAAGGTTCAAATTTACCACCGTATATTTATGGTGGTGGTCAACAACGTGAATTTCGTTCTGGTACGGAAAATTTAGCTAGTATTGCTGGTTTTTCAAAGGCGATTGATATTAATCGTGAGAAATACGACTCAAAATATATTGAAAAGCTTGCTAATTACCTTGATGAGATGCTAGCACACCATTTTGCTGATAATAATTTTTGTTATAATGGCAAGGCTGATATTCCGAATATTAGAAATTTTTCGATACCAAAAATTAAAAGCGAAGTAGCACTTCGAGTGCTTGAAAGTCACGGAACATATGTTTCGAGTGGCTCTGCTTGTACAAAAGGTAAGATTTCTTATGTGCTTTTAAATATGGGTATAGATAAAACCATTGCCGATGGTTCAATTCGTGTAAGCTTTTCTATGGAAAACACGAAAGATGACATAGATTTGCTAATTCGTGGACTAACGCAGTGCGTTAATATGTTTTGCTAGAAACAAACAACTTGCCGTTAACTCTCTCAGTCACGGCAAGTGACAGCCTACTTCTAAGAGGGAGCTTACGCACAATAATATAACCGAATATAAAAAATAGAATATAAATAAATTGGAGAAAAAATGAAAGAAATAATTTTAGTAAAATGTGGTGAAATGGTTCTGAAAGGACTAAATCGTAAGCGATTTGAGGATAGATTGCTTGAAAATATGCGTCATCGCTTAAAAAAAGCAGGTAATTATAAAGTTTATGCGTTACAAGCAACTATCTATGTTGAAAGTCTAGACGATGAAAGCTCAATGGACGAGGCTATGGAAATTTGTAAGAAAATTTTCGGTATCGTGGTGCTTTCAAAAGCTACTGTTTGCGAAAAAAATATTGATGTTATCACGCAAACAGCTATCGACTATATGGGTAAAATTGTACATAAATACAAAACATTTAAGGTTGAAACTAAACGTGCTGACAAGAAATTCCCAATTTCTTCAGTAAAAACTTCAATTCACGTTGGTGGTGAGGTTGCAGAGGCATTCCAAGACCAGCTAAAAGCTGATATGCACACACCAGATATCACGCTTTATGTTGAAATTCGTGACTATTATGCATTTATTTATGCTGAAAAAATTAAAGGTGCTGGAGGTATGCCTGTTGGTACAAACGGAAAGGCTTTATTGTTGCTTTCTGGTGGTATTGATAGTCCTGTTGCAGGTTATATGATGGCAAAACGTGGCGTGACGCTAGATGCTATACATTTTTATAGCTACCCATACACTTCAGAGCAAGCAAAACAAAAAGTGCTCGATTTAGCTGATATTGTGTCGAATTATTCAGGAAGAATGCGAGTTCACATCGTTCCGTTTACTGAAATTCAAGAAAATATCAGAAAACACTGCAAAGAAGATTTATTTACGCTAGTTATGAGACGTTGTATGATGAAAATTGCGTGTAATGTTGCGAAAAATAAAGACTGTGCAGCACTTGTTACTGGCGAAAGCTTGGGTCAAGTTGCATCGCAAACCATGGAGGCTATAGGCGTTACAGATAAAGTTTGTAATATGCCTGTTTTTCGCCCTGTAATTGGTATGGACAAAGAAGAAATTATTGTAATTTCTAAGAAAATTGAGGCTTTTGAAACATCAATTTTACCTTATGAGGACTGTTGTACGGTATTTACTCCAAAACATCCTCAAACAAAACCAAAACTTGCTCACGTTGTGCGTGAAGAAGAGGAAATTCCTAATTTAGATGATTTGATTTATAACGCAGGTCGCGCTATTGAAACTATAGTATTTGGAAACAATAAAGAAAAAATGGAGGCATAAATTATGAATGTAGAAATTATTTCAGTCGGTACAGAAATCCTTTTGGGTGATATCGTAAACTCAGATGCTCAAATGTTGTCGCAAGAACTAGCTAAAATTGGACTTAATGTGTATTTCCACACGGTAGTCGGAGATAATAAATATCGCTTAAAAGATGCACTGAATATTGCAAAAGAGCGTGCCGATATAATAATTACTACAGGTGGTTTAGGCCCTACATATGATGATTTAACAAAAGAAATTATCGCTGAAACTTTTGGAAAAGAACTTATTTATGATGAGTCTTCTTATGATAGTATTAAGCAATATTTCGCAAAAGGTAAAATAAACCTTACGAAAAATCAAATTAAACAAGCGATGTTACCAGAAGGATGTACGCCATTTTACAACGATTGGGGTACTGCCCCAGGTTGTGGATTTAAATCCGGGAAAAATTACGTGTTAATGCTTCCAGGACCTCCAAAAGAGTGCAAACCTATGTTTTTATATCGTGCAATTCCGTATTTACACACATTGACTGATGGAGTTATTCACTCAGTTAGCCTTAAAATGTTTGGTACAGGTGAAGCACAAGTTGAGGAAATTTTACGAGATAAAATGCTTACATATACAAATCCAACTATAGCACCGTATGCAAAACAAGGTGAATGTTTGGTTCGTGTTACTGCGAAAGCTCACGATTTGGACACTGCAAAAGAAATGATTGAGCCAGTAAAAAAAGAAATTTATACTCTTTTAGGTAAATTTATATATGGAGAAGACGAAGGCACGCTTGAAGAAGTTGTTATGGAAAAATTAATCCAAAGCGAAGTTACTGTTTCATGCGCCGAATCTTGTACAGGTGGTCTTTTGTCAAAAAGAATGACAGATATCGCTGGGGTATCAAGTGTTTTCAAAGGCTCTGTTTGTACGTATTCAAATGAGTCTAAAGTGAAGTTGGTAGGCGTAAATCAAGAAACACTAGATAAATATGGCGCTGTGTCAGAACAAACTGCACGTGAAATGGCAAAAGGTGTTAGCGAAACTTTTGGAACTGACATCGGTGTGTCAACAACTGGCATTGCTGGACCTACAGGTGGAACTCCAGAAAAACCACTAGGTTTAGTTTATGTTTGTGTTTATTATAAAGGCGAATATTTTGAGCAAACTATTACTGGATATAGAAATCGTGAAATGACAAGACTAAAAGCATCATCTGTGGCACTTGATGTTATAAGAAACATTTTGTAGGAAACGATGCTCTCGTCGTTTCGTAACACACAAAAAATATTATCGCACAAAAAAACGTTGGGGACGGGTTTTCCGTTACGCACAATAAAAACATCACCATAAAAGAACAACAAAAAATCAGAACGGAGATGAATAAATGAGCAAAAGAATTATTATCGTTGAAGATGAAAAAGCGATTGCAGATATACTTGAATTTAATTTAAAACGCGAAGGTTTTGAGGTTTTGCAACATAATGATGGCAAATCTGGGCTTGAATCTATTTTAAATAACTCGCCAGACCTTGTTTTGCTTGATGTTATGCTACCTCTAATAGATGGTTTTGAGATTTTAAATAATGTTCGTCGCGTTTCTCAAGTTCCTATTATTATGCTTACAGCACGCGAAGAAGAACAAGATAAAATTTTAGGCCTTGAAAATGGCGCAGACGATTATATCACAAAACCTTTTTCTATGCGTGAGTTAATTGCTCGCGTTAAAGCGAATACTAGACGTGAAGTTCAAAAAGTATCGGCACATTTGCAAATTATAGACGAAGATTTGTCTGTAGATCATAACAAAGGTGCGGTTATTTATAAAAAACAAACCGTAGAGCTAACTTCGAGAGAATACGAAATTATCAAATTCTTGCTTGCAACTCCAAATACAATTGTTACTCGTGAAGATTTGATGAAAGAAGTTTGGGGATATGAATTTTTTAGCGATTTAAGAGCTATCGATGTTGCAATTCGTCGTCTTCGTGAAAAAATCGAGGAAAATTCTGCTAAACCAAAATATATAATGACAAAACGTGGCCAAGGCTACTACTTTGCCATTTAAGGAGAGCGTATGTTTAAAAGCCTGCAAATGAAACTCGTGCTTATATTTTTCATTTTGATATCATCTGTAATGTCGGTTTTAGGCACTTTTATGCTGAATTCCATCACTACATCATATTTTGAGGATTTCAATCAACAGATAACGTCGGTTTTTACAACGGACGTGCTTTCGCATATGGAAAATGTTGCGGCTGACGGAGATATGGCAGAGCTTAAAAGTATAATAGGTGCATACTCTGGTTCTTTGGGAGTTGATAATGATAGAGAGTATTATGTAATTGATAGCGTCACAACAAAAACCGTGTTTTCGTCTAGCAATGACGTGTCTAAAACTATCAATTTAACACCTAATATTTCTAGCGCATTAAACGGTGAAGTTGGATTTGAAAATAGTATTACGAGTAATTATCTAGACGTAGCAATTCCTATAAATGATGGTAGCCATATAGTTTATATCATTGATAATAAAGCAGAATTAGACGATTTGACCTGGACACTTTTCGGCATTACTTTGCAAGCTATGTTTTTAGGCTTGATTGTTTCAATCGTGCTTAGTTTGGTGCTGTCTAAAACTATGACAAACCCTATTGAAAACTTAACAAAAGGTGCTATTTTACGTGCCAAAGGTGACTTTTCAAAGCCTATTGAAATTCAGTCTAAAGATGAAATAGGTATACTAACTGAAACGTTTAATCAGATGTCTGAAACGCTTAGAAAGACACTTGAACAGGTTGAAGAAGAAAAAAATAAACTATCAACGCTGTTTTTACATATGACAGATGGTGTGCTTGCGTTTACAAAAGAAGGTACTATTATTCAAATGAATATTAAAGCAGAGCAGATGGTAGGCGTTAAATTTAAAGAAAATTTGAAATTTAAAGATATTTTTCCATCAGTAAAACTTCCAGAGTATGAAGATACAGAAGATTTGGAATATATTGAAAGCTCTTTTGAAAGTGGTGAAAAAACTTTCCGTGTACTTTTTGCACCATTTGGTAATTTTGAAGAGGCAGATTGTGGCATAGTTGTAGTTATTTATGATGTCACAGAAAGTAAAAAATTAGAAGATGCAAGACGTGAGTTTGTCGCAAATGTTTCACACGAACTTCGTACACCACTTACAAATATTAAAAGTTATACAGAAACAATTTTGGATAATCGTGATTACTTAGACGAGGAAACAGAACAAAAATTCTTGGGAATTATCGCAGGAGAAACAGACCGTATGACTAGAATTGTAAAAGATTTACTTACATTATCAAAGTTAGACCACGGGAAAATTGAGATGAATTTTTCTGAGGTAAATCTCGAAAAAGTGCTTGAAAAAGTATATAATGCTATGATTTTGTTTGCGAATAATGGTAATATTGAACTGAAAACACAAATTTTTAAACCACTTGGGAAAATTTATGCCGATAGCGACAGAATAGAGCAAGTTATTACAAATATTGTGTCGAATGCTATTAAATACAATCAAACCGGAGGAAAAGTTACACTTAAAGCGAGAAATTTATCTAAAAATCAAGTGGAGATAGAAGTTACTGACACTGGTTTTGGTATTCCGAAAGAAGATATACCACGTTTATTTGAACGATTTTATCGTGTTGATAAGGCTCGCTCTCGTGAAAAAGGTGGAACAGGTCTTGGTCTTGCGATTGCTAAAAATATTATAGAAGTTCATAACGGTACAATCTCTATTGATAGTGAAATTGAAAGAGGCTCAACGGTTACGGTGGTTTTACCTATTGCAAAGGATAAGTCTTATGAGTAAAATTTTAAGAATATTGAAAGAATTTATTCTGAATATGATGCTTGTATTTCTGGTTCTTATTATGATTGTTCTTATGTATCTAAACTGGACAAAAGGACTGAATGTTGACAGTATGCCAGAGGATTTTTTTGCGTATAATCAAATTATGGAATTTATAGGCGAGCGAGAAACTGGAGAATATGAAATTCAAAGTCAAAAATTAGTAGCTCCAGATAAAATTTCTATTAAAAGCGAACGAGAATATTATTCTGCTGTTTATGACCAAGCAACGAGTCTAGCTGTTTATAACAATTTGTTTTTAGAAGTGGACGATATCGAAAATAAGCAAATTTTTATTGAAGATTCAAATTTAGATGAATTTTTGAATGCATTAGATCTGGATACGTTGGCATATATTGAGTTTTTAAGTCCGTTATCGGCGATTTTAAATATAGAATCAGATATTTTTGTTACTGATATGGTAGCTACGCAACAGGGAAAAAATATAGAGCTTTTTATAAAAAGTAGAGAGCAATTTTTTAAACTTACTATGTTAGACTCTAGCTTGCTTTTTGGAAATTATCAATCGTTATCTACAGAATATGACCTTGTTGTAACTGAAGAAGGTGTTATAAATCTTATAAATGACTCAAGTATTAGTGTTTTGCAAGCTGAAATTAGCGAGCCAAATATAGACTCGGATATGGAACTGCAAATAATTTCTACGTTTTTATATAATCCTGCGATTGTTACAAACTATGAAACTAATTACGATGAAGAAATTTACGTAAACGAATATAGTGCCATTACTATAGCAAATGATTATTTAGAATTTGAAAGCACAGACCCTCGTGGAAATATTTTCTATCAGCAATATAATTTATCAGCAACGCAAATGATAGATTTTTCTATGGATATTTTCAACGATATTTATGGATATATAGGCTCAAATATTGTCGCACACCCTTCGGATATCTATTATGAAGATAGTCAAACGATTGTAGTTTTATCAGCAAAATTGGGTGGAATTAATGTTAATGCAGGCGAAACTTTTGGAATTTTCACTTTTTCGTCTAGTGGACTTTCGTATTGTAAGATAAATATGTTATTTGCACAGCAAGAGCAAACTAAATTATCACTAATTAAAACAAGTTTGCTTGATACGCAAAATAAAATTATAATTAGTTATGATTTAGAAGGAAAAGCTGGTTTTAAATATTATTTTGATGAGGAGTAGGCTATGAACTATAAAAAAATGCGTAAAATTCTTATAGTGATGCTGATTTTTACCAATTTTATAATGATTTTCAACCTTTTTTCTATAATTCGAAATGACAATAAAATTTATGAAAAAATGTTGAATGACAATGTTACGTATCTTTTAAACAAAGGCATTTATATAGATGAAAATCTGCTCAAAATGGAAACTATTAGCTCTGATGCACTTACTTATTCGAGTATTTCACGTGAAAATATCGAATGTATCATCGAAAATATTACATCAAGCGAAAATAATCTATATATTGGCGAAAATGGTACAGCGAAGATTAATGATGATGGCAGTTTTGCTATAAATTTAAATACTTCGCACAGCTTTGATAGCATAGAACAAGTGCTTATAAATTCAGGATTTAACATCGACTCGACATTTTTTGAGGAAACAGAAAATGGAAGAAAATATATGCTAGAAATTGAAGATTTTTTGGTATCTAATTGTTTTTTTGAGGTTATATTAAATAATAATACAACTGCAATATCAGGAAATTTTGTTTTCGGAGAACCACAAGCGACAAAGGGTGATGATAACTTCAGTTCGTTTTTGGCAATTGCAGAAATTTGTAATTATTATGATTATTCTGGCGAAATAAGTGATATAACATTTGAGTATAAATTATCCAATGTCAATAATCAACAAGTTTTACCCGTATTTGTAGTAAATACTGTACAAAATGTTTTTTATTATAATATTTTTGACAATTCTATCACCAAATTTTAAAATTTATTTGATTTTTTTATTAAAGTATGTTATAATGTATATTGCAAATTTATCTTAAAAAACAAACCAAAAAGGAGAGTTTTGATTTGGTTAAATATATAATAAACGGCGGGAAACCTCTAAATGGAGAGGTTACTATAAGTGGCGCAAAAAATGCCGCTGTAGCAATTATTCCAGCTACAATTTTAGTAAATGGTGTATGTATTATTGAAAACATACCTAAAATAATAGATGTAACAATGCAACTTAATATTCTAAAAGAATTAGGCGCATCGGTTAAACTTTTAAATGAAAATACAGTTGAAATTGACACTAGAAAAATTAATATAACAAACCCACCTTATGAGCTTATGAGAAAAATTAGATCGTCATATTATCTAATCGGTACTCTTTTGGGTAAAGCTAAAACAGTTGCTGTTTCTATGCCTGGTGGTTGTAACTTTGGCGTTCGTCCTATCGACCAACATATTAAAGGATTTGAGGCACTTGGCGCAACTGTAGAGGTTCGAAATGGACTTATTCACGTTAATGCTAAATCAGGACTAAAAGGTAGCACGGTTTACCTTGATGTTGTATCTGTTGGTGCTACAATTAACACTATGTTCGCTGCAGTTTATGCAGAAGGACTTACTGTTATTGAAAATGTTGCAAAAGAACCACATATTGTTGATGTTGCAAACTTTTTAAACTCAATGGGCGCTGATATTAAAGGTGCAGGTACTGATGTTATTAAAGTACGTGGCGTTAAAGATTTACACGGTGGAACTTATACAATTATTCCAGACCAAATTGAGGCTGGAACATATATGACATCTGTTGCAGCTTGTGGTGGACAAGTATTGATTAAAAATGTAATACCAAAACATTTAGAATGTATCACTGCAAAACTTTGTGAAATGGGTGTTCAAATTGAAGAAAATGATGATTCTATCCTTGTAAAACGTGGTGAAAAGTTAAATAAAACTAATGTTAAAACATTGCCTTATCCTGGATTTCCAACAGATATGCAACCACAAATTGCAACAGCGTTATGCATTGCAGGTGGAACATCTGTTATAACGGAGAGCGTATGGGATAATCGCTATAGATACACAGCAGAACTTAATAAAATGGGTGCGAAAATCACAGTTGATGGTAAGCTTGCTGTAATTGAAGGCGTAAAAGAACTTTCAGGTGCACCAGTTCGCGCGTACGACCTACGTGCTGGCGCAGCTATGGTTATAGCTGGTCTTGCAGCTTCAGGAACAACCGAAGTTGAAGAAGTTACCAATATTGAACGTGGTTATGAAGATATTGTTGAAAAATTTACTGCACTTGGCGCAGATATGAAACGCGTTGTAGTTCCAGAAGTTATAGAACAATATAAACAAGCATAAATATAAAATTAAAGCTGCGATTTTCGCGGCTTTTTTTGGGATTTGAACATATCAAATTGTAGGGAACGGCGTTCTCACGTTTGCGTTATTTTTATTATATATCACCTTACTAGCGTAGAGGTGGGGCTTGCTCCAACCGTTTCGCACAACAAAATATAGCTAAGCAAAAAACAATATCAAAAAATTTTTCGGAGGAATAATGACAAAATATTATAGCATTGCAAGTGGTTCAAAAGGGAATTGTGGACTGCTTATGACCGAAAAACTTAATATTTTAATTGATATGGGAGTATCGCTAAAATACCTTAAAGAATCGCTTGTTAAGGTTGATTTAACAGTTGAAGACCTAGATTTCGTTCTTATTACCCACGAACATATCGACCATATGAAGGGCATACCAATGCTTTGTAAAAAGACCGATGTGCCAGTATATGTAACAAAACGCTCTTTTGATTTTTTTAAAGAAAAAAGCAAGGTCGATGTTAAAAATATAAACTTTTTTGTGCCAAATGAAACGTTGAAATTTGAAACTATGACAGTAGAAACTTTTAAAACTCCACACGATAGTATGGAAAGTGTAGGATTTAAACTTATAGGTGATGATTTTAAATTTTCATATATGACAGACTTAGGGTTTATGCCAAAAACCATAATGAAAGCTATTTTAGGCTCTGATATGGTGGTTTTAGAGGCGAATTATGATACATATATGCTTGAATATGGTGATTATCCTTATGTTGTAAAACAACGAATTGCCTCTAATGAAGGACATTTATCAAATGTAGAATCTAGCAATTGCGTGGTAGAACTTATTGATAGTGGTGTAAAACAAATTATGCTTGCCCATTTGAGTGAAAATAACAATACCGAACAAAATGTACGCGACCAGATGGAAAATACCTTCAAATTTCACGGAATTGATGCTGAAATAGGTAGAAATGTGCATATTGCACCAGTCAAAAACGGTTATCCTATTATTAATATTAAAACCGGTATCGAGGAGAGTGAACGAATTTGCTTAACATAAAAATTATTTGCGTTGGTAAACTTAAAGAAAAATATCTTGTTGATGCTATTAAAGAATACGAAAAAAGACTGAAAACTATGTGTAAATTAGAAATAATTGAAGTATCAGAGCATAAAACGGTTGATAATCCAAACGATACTCAAATTTTGCAGTGTATTAACGAGGAAAGCAAAAATATTTGCAAAAAAATAGGTGACAGGGAGTTTTTAATTCCAATGTGCATCGAGGGAAATCAAGTTTCAAGCGAACAATTAGCTCAAAAATTTGATGATGTATCATTGCAAGGAATATCTAAGATTACATTTATAATCGGTGGCTCACATGGTATTGATAATGACATAAAAAATCGAGCAAATATGAAACTTTCAATGTCTAAAATGACTTTTCCACATCAACTTGCACGAGTTATGTTGCTAGAACAAATTTATCGTGCTTTTAGCATAAATTTAGGTACGAAATATCATAAATAACACTTGACAATATAAGGCATTTAGTGTAAAATATAAATGTTGCACAAATTGTATGTGTGACTCCTTGTTCTCACAAGAGTGAGGACCATATAGTCCATAAGGAGGTGTAAAAATGGCTAAAATTAACGGAACTTACGAAACTATCTTTATAGTTGACCTTTCAATCGGTGAAGATCTAGTAAAATCTACTGTTGAAAAATTCACTTCATTAATCGAAGCTAACGCGACTGACGTAACAGTTACTGAATGGGGCAAACGTAGACTTGCATACCCAATCAACGACTTAAACGATGGTCACTACGTGTTAGTTGACTTTACTTCGAAAACTGAATTCCCAGCAGAACTTGACCGTGTGTATAAAATCACAGAAGGTTTAATGCGTTCAATCATTATCGCTAAATAATTGGAGGGATTACCATGCTTAATAAAGTTATCCTAATGGGTCGTCTGACTCGTGATCCAGAACTTCGTCATACTCAATCAAATAG
>JAWXUP010000051.1:0-19618 GCA_044426345.1 Clostridia bacterium
ACGAAGATGAAGTTTCAACTGAAGAAGAACACGATCACGACCACGAAGATGAAGTTTCAACTGAAGAAGAACACGATCACGACCACGAAGATGAAGAGGCACACGGAGACGAACACGTTTGGTTATCACTTAGAAATGCTATTGTTGTTTGTGGAGCTATCGCAGACGAAATTAGTGTTTTAGATGCTGAAAATGCAGATGTTTATCAAGAAAATGCTGAAAATTATATTGCTTTACTTGAAGAATTAGATGGTGAATACGTAGCGATGGTAGAAAATGCTGCTCGCGACACTGTTATCTTTGGTGATAGATTCCCATTCTTATATATGATGTCAGACTATGGTATTAACTACTATGCAGCGTTCCAAGGTTGTTCTGCAGAAACAGAGGCAAGCTTTGAAACTATTGTATTCTTAGCAAACAAAGTTGACGAATTAAACTCAAACTATGTAATGATTATTGACAATGGTTTGGTTGAGCTTGCTACAACAATCGCAGATAATAGCCAAAAACAAGACTGCGAAATTTTGACAATGAATTCAATGCAGTCTATTACTAAAGAACAAATGAATGATGGTGTAACTTATTATAGTGTTATGAGCGAAAACTTAGATGTTTTAACTCTTGCATTATCAGAATAGGAGAAAAAATGCAAATTGTATGCCAAAACCTTTCGGTTGGTTATAATAATGTATCAGTGCGTGAAAATATAAGCTTCTCAATTCCGAGTGGCTCATATACTTGCGTTGTTGGTGAAAATGGTGTCGGTAAAAGTACGCTTATTAAGACTTTGCTAGGTCTTTTGCCACCTATTAGTGGAAGTGTCACTATGGAAAACGGACTTAAAAGCGTAGATATAGGATATTTACCACAACAAACACAAATTCAAAAGGATTTTCCAGCATCGGTTTTTGAGGTTGCACTTTCAGGATGTTTAAATAAAATTGGACTTAGACCTTTTTATAATAAAGCTGAAAAACAACTTGCAAAAGATATGCTTGAAAAACTTGGCATATTAAATCTTGCAAAAAAAAGTTATAGTCAACTATCAGGAGGTCAGCAACAGCGTGTATTGTTAGCTCGTGCTTTGTGTGCGACTAATAAAATTTTGTTGTTAGATGAACCTACAGCTGGTTTAGACGCAGTGACAACAGATGATTTTTACAAACTTATAAAAGAACTAAACGGCGAAGGAATTACAATAATTATGATAACGCACTGTTTACACGAGGCTATTGACGATGCAGATTTTGTTTTATTGCTAGATGCAAAAGAAGTGAAATGCGTTTCACGTCAAGAATACCAAGAAGGAGAGTGCTGCTAATGACTAATATAGAAATGCTTGCATTATATTTTACGTATCCATTTGTAAGATATGCAATGATAGTTGGAGTATTGGTTGCATTATGCTCATCACTTCTTGGAGCAACACTTGTGCTAAAACGTTTATCTTATATAGGAGATGGACTTTCGCATATCGCATTCGGTGCAATTTCTATTGCAGCAGTTTTGAATATTACAAATCAAGATGCAATAGTATTTCCTGTTACAGCTATTTGTGCAGTCTTACTTTTGAGGATAGGGCAAAATGCAAAGGTTAATGGCGATGCGGCTATCGCTATGATGTCGGTAGGCTCGCTTGCTATTGGTTATCTTTTGATGAATGTTTTTGCAACATCTACAAATTTAGCTGGTGACGTTTGTACTACTCTTTTTGGTTCTACATCTATTTTAACGTTGACACCTGCCGATGTTCGTACTTGTATAGTGTTGTCGGTTTGTGTAATTCTGATTTTTATTTTGTTTTATAATAAAATTTTCTCAGTTACTTTTGATGAAACATTTGCAAAAGCAACTGGTATTAAGGTAGAGCTATATAATTTACTTATTGCGATTACTATAGCTGCAGTAATTGTTGTAGCTATGAATTTAGTAGGTTCGCTATTGATTAGTGCCTTGGTTGTATTTCCAGCACTTGCATCTATGCGTTTGTTCAAAAATTTCAGAGCAGTTATAATATCATCGGTAGTTATATCGGTTTTCTGTGCATTTTTTGGTATTTTGGTTTCAATTGTATATGGCACACCAGTTGGTAGTACAATAGTAACAGCGGATATTTTAATTTTCGCTATTGCTAGTCTTATATCTATGAAAAAAGGTGATTAATAAATGAAAATCAAATTATTATCTATATTTTTAGTGATATTGATGCTTACGGGTTGTTCGGAAAAAGATACCCAAGAAATAGTTGAGGAAACTACTGAGCAAGTGGAGATATCAGAGCAATCTAGTGATGAAACGGTATTAGAGGATTTTGGAAATGAAGAACTAACTTTGGAAGTTCTAGATGCTGATGAAACGGTTGACTATGATTTAACAGCGATGAGTGAAACTATGGTTTTTGCTCAGGTATATGATGTGATTATGAACCCAACGAATTATGATGATACTACATTTAAAATTCATGGTGAATATGAGTATTATACTGTACCAAATTCTGATGAAATTATTTATTTTATTGTAATAAATGATGCAACGGGTTGTTGTCCACAAGGATTGGAAATACGTTTTACAGAAGATTTACCAGCACCTGAAGATTTTTGTGAGGTAATAATGAAAGGTACGGCATATTCTGAGCCTTATGAAGGATATACATATATCCATTTTATAGTAACGGAGTTTGTACCAGTATAAAATTTATAATTAAACTGCTTTGGCTATACGTTAAAGCAGTTTTTTGTATCTAAAAAGAAGGCAATTAAAAAAACATAGCACAAAAGAAAAACTTACCATAACCTTAAAATAAAATATCAAAGCACGCACTAGCAAAGTAAAAATTTTTCAGAGAAAAATTATTTACGCAGCGAACTGATACGGCTCGCTGATAAAACAAGCTGTGTTTTCGTCTTTTGGATACTTTGGGACGTGCCAAAGTATCAGCCACGCGGCGAGCGACTGCCGAGAAAAAAGGTAGCACTAGCTGTAGATTGTAGAGGCACAAAATAAAAAATTTGTATATTTAAAAGTATATTAAAAAAACTAGTCTTTCGACAAGCTGACTGCTTTAGCTATATGTTAAAGCAGTTTTTTTATATCAAAAAGTAGCTAATAGCACAATTCTGCTATACATTTGGATATAATTAGGTTAAAAAGTGTATTTTGTGATATTAAATAATAAAGAGAAATGAAAAAAATTATTTACATACTGTATTAAAGTGGTATAATATAAGAAAGGGAATTGAAGAGAGGTGGAATTTAGTGGATTTTTTAAGAAGAAAGTACATATCAAAATGTGCAGATATTATTCGAGAAAATTTCGATATTGAGGTTCCAATCTATGATATGGAACAGGTTGTAAATAAATTAAATGGAGTCATTCAAGAGGTAGAAGGATATAGTTTTGAAAATCGTATAATCCAATCGGAAGATGGAGGATTTATAATACAACTTTTCTCAAAACAATCACGTACAAGCAGAAATTTCACAATTGCACAAAGTTTGGGGCATATATTTTTACATATGGGATATATGAGCAATCAAGAATTGTGGGACAATTATGATTTCGAGAGTAGGAACGAAAGCTTAGATGCTATAAAATATGACGAAGATGAATTTGCTACAAGTTTTCTTATGCCTAAAAAACAGTATATGGATTATGTTTACGAACAACAACAAAGCGGGAAAATTGATACATTCGATATTTCTAGGTATTTTAATGTACCAAATGGAGTTGCTGTAAATCGTGGGAAATGGTTGGGTGCGTTGCAATGGTAAATGAAAAATTTGAAAAAATACCAGAATTAATGCAGAACTTAGATATAATGAATGGTTTACGCAGACCATCACCAATTTATTTTGAAAAATCGGTATTGATGTTTTTCTCGTTTGATATTGAGAATTCTTCTTCTTATAAAGAAAAGTATGAAGGAAGTTGGTCGGAAACTATATATAAAATATTGCAAAATATAATGACGATGTTTGAAACTAGTACAACAGGTGGATACGAATTTTGGAAAAGTTTGGGCGACGAAATTATTTATACTAAGAAAATATACACAATGCAAGATATTATAACTTCGCTTGAGGAAACATATTCGAAATTAACGTTTTTGAATGAGTGTATAGAAGAAGGGATTATTTGCTCAAAAGAAGAAGGGAAAATATTAGCCTTAAAAGCTACTACTTGGATTTGTGTAATTTCGTCTTCTAGTGAATTTACGGAGAATGTAAGATTAGAATTTCAAATTAAAGATAACAGAAAACAATATGATTTTTTAGGTCCGGATATAGATAGAGGATTTCGAACATCTAAGTATAGCATTAAAAATCATATGGTAATTTCTTATAAATTAGCGTATATGATTGCAAATTGCGAAGAAATAAGCAGTAATATTGAGAAATTGAAATTATTATCGTTTCAAAAGCTAAAAGGAGTATGGGACGGACGAGATTATCCTATTATATTGTACCATGCTGACAAACAAATGAGTTTTTTAGAAACTTTAGAAGATAATATTCAACGTGGCAGTAATGTTTTACAAGAATATATGGAAAATGTTTACGAAAAAACGCAAATTGAATACGAAGGTTTTAAAACTTATGAAGATAAAGTGATTAAAGAACTATATCAAAGACATAATATTGCAGAACAATGCAACGTTATAATAGATACGATTACAAAACAAGATTTAGAATTTTATAAATATACTGGTTATCTGCAAAAAAGATATTGTAAGATTTTGTGTTA
Source organism: Clostridia bacterium (assembly GCA_044426345.1). Taxonomy (GTDB): domain Bacteria; phylum Bacillota; class Clostridia; order Oscillospirales; family Butyricicoccaceae; genus CAYJLC01. The sequence goes on from JAWXUP010000051.1 coordinate 4,748, forward strand.
TACCATCATTGATGGAAAGATTAATTTTGTACTCAACAGACAAAAAGGCGAAACAATGTGGGGCATACAAGAGTTGGAGCAATATGTTAATGTGCATTTTATAAATGATATAACAGATAACTATAAAGATAAAACAGGTATTGTAATAACTATCAAAAACGATATAAAATATCACGGTAAAGTTCCTAAAATTTTATTAACGTATGAGCATGAAGACCGAAATATGCAAAATCAAGGCAACGTTCTTTTGGGAGAAACAAAGCAAACGGTATTTGAGGACTATAAAAACTATCAATTTAAGGTCGTATCGCTTGATGAAATGCAAGGTTTAGAAAATTGTGACGAACAAATCAAAAAGTATATTTTGAATAATATTGATATAATATTGTAATGTTTTTTATCTGATAAGCACTTATTTATGCGTTTTATGATATTAAAAGTAGCTCCTCTTAAATGATAAGATTATTTAGGAGGAGTTTATTTGAGTGAAAATAATTAGTCCCTTTATCTACAGTTGGGACAATAATTAATACAATATTAACCAAAAATATCCATATTTTGTAAGCAATCAACAAGAACTTGCAAAAAAATATAAATTCTGTTATTATATAAATATATGTATAATTCGATTCTGATTAATTCTTCAGAGTTTATATATCTCAACGCTTACTTTTAAGCTTTATTAAGTATAATTTGTAAAATAAATGGGTGAAAATACTCATAATAATTTTGGTAATGGACAGGGAGGTTTTATGAAAAAATATAGCAATAAAGTTTTTTTATGTTTTTTAACTTTCTTTTTTATTATAATAACAATAATTGCAGTATCATATAACATATTCTTAGGAATTGTAAAAGAAGAGAAAACTAACTCTATGGCAAAAGAGATTGCCTCGCTAGTTGGTGATGTAGATGAACTTCTAACGGATAATGACTCTATGGTACGAAGTATAAAAGAAATTGATTTATTTTCAAAGATTAAAACAAATTCAAGCATAAATGAAGTGGAATACGCTAATATTTGCGAAGAAATTAGTAATATTATAAGCACTAGTCAAAATTGTATAGAGAATGTTTTTATATTTCAAGAAAATTCAGATTACATAATAACGCGTGATGGTACGGTGGAGAAAGACCATTTCTTCGAAACGTTTTATAAAAATTATCTATATAACTATAATTTCTTTTTAGAACAATTAGATGAGCAGTATTCAACAAAATATCTAACATCAGCGTATTTTAAGTATACAGGTATCTTTTCTACTGGTGATGAAACACAAAAATTGATTCCACTAGTTTCAAAAGAGTACTATAATAGTAATTATTTGATAGTTATTATGATAGACGAAAATGAATTGCGTAAAATGATAGACAGTGATTTAAATGATACGTTGCTTGCATTTAGTCCACAGGGTATGCTTTTGACTAACGATAATGTAGCAATTGAAGATACATATGATTCGTTAGACGAGGCTTTAGATGGACAAACTGAGCTTAAATTTACTGACGAAGAAGGAAATATCATTTATATTAGCAAATCTGATGCTAGTGGCATAATTTATCGTGATTTTGTGTCTAAAGAAATAATTAATGAAGACATTCTAAATATTTATAGTTTCCCTATGATGTTAACATTGTTAGCTTTCATAGTTGGTGGTGTGCTGAGTTTAGTGGTTACTAAAATTTTAACAGCACCAATAAAAGATTTAATGACACTTTTTGAGAGAAATGTTCAAAGGGATTCATTAAACGACATAGATTTCATCAAAAATCAAGTAGGGAATATTATGTCGGAGAACAATATTTACTCCCAGGAGCTTGAAAATAAGAAAAATCAGCTTACCGAATTTTTATATTTGTCTAAATTCAGAAAAATTTACAGTCATAATTTAGACAGCTTTGTCAAAGAAGACGAAGATTCTCAGCCTACAGAGAAAAATATGCTTATTTATATTAAGATAAATTCAAAAGATTGTGACTATATAGAAGAAATAAAAAACAAACTTGGCGAATTTTTAAAAGACCAATTAAAATATATATTAATTATGGAACAATATGAGATAATAATTAATATAATACCTACGGAAAGAGATATAAAAATAGCATTGCAGGAGTTTTTTAAAGAAATTGATGTGTGTATTACGGTGGTAATCGGCAGAGAGTACAATAAAGAAGAATTATCTGCGGATATGTACACCGAATTGGCAAGAGGTTCTAGATTTACAGAGTTATCGCACGAAACACAAGTGATTAACCTTTCTGAACAAGAAAATATTGAAAATTTCTATATCTTTTTTACTTCTAGAGAGCGTAAAGAACTTTATGATGGTATTTTTAGCGTAAATCAAGATGGTGTTTTGGAAATAATCAAAATGCTACTTATTAAAAATAAAGAGCAAGGCGTAAAAAATTATTATTTAGCTTTGTGTTGTAAACGTATAATTAATGTTTGTATGAATACTTTACAAGATGCTAGAAATGGATATTCGTCATCTATTAATATTGATGATGTAATAAACGTATTTTCAAATTTATATTTCTTCGAAGATTATATTTCTGAAATGGAAAAATTCATAGGTCTTGTTATTGCGGATATGCCAAATATTCAAAGAGATGATGACGATGAGGTAGTTGCGAAAATTAAAAAATATGTTGCGGATAATTATCAGAAAAACTTCAGTTTAGAAAATTTATCAGAAAATCTTTCGATATCTAGAAGTTATATGTCTACATATTTTAAAGAAAAAACTAATGTTAATTTGAGTACTTACATCACAAATTATCGAATAATGAAATCACTAGATTTGCTAAAATCTACAGATATGACTGTTCAAGAGATAAGTGATGAGGTTGGTATATTTAATGTGAATACCTTTATTCGAGTGTTCAAAAAATATATAGGAACAACGCCTGGTAGCTATAGAAAATCGTAAAAATTAACATTTTAATAACGGATTTGTTGGAAAACAAGTCCGTTTTTTTGCCATTTTATGTGTAAATTATAGTTGAACAGGATAAGATAAAAAAGCGATTGCAAAAGGATTTCTGTGCATAATGTAAAAAAATGTAATGCACAAATTATCTATATTGTACATAATCATAATTATTGAATATCTTTAATTTGTCCGAATAGACTAAAAACTTTGAAAAGTTGAGAAAAAACTATTGCAAAATTACTTGAAAAGGTATAAGATATTCCTACAGACAATTTGAAGGTTAATCCTTCTTGTGTTAAAAAAAGATATATTGAAAGGTATGAAAATTATGAAAAGACTTTTAAGCGCGATGTTAGCAACTGCTTTAACGGCTTCTTTATTAGCAGGTTGTAGCAGTTCATCTGATTCAAGCTCTAGTTCTAGTTCTAGTTCTAGTTCATCTAGTTCAACAACTACAGAAACTACAGCAACTACAGAAACAGCAGGTATGACTTTACCTATGGATGATGTAACTCTTGAAGTTTTAATGCCATCACACACAAGTTACCCATTTGATTCTGAATGGCAAATTTTAGATGTTATTAAAGAAGAAACAGGCGTTACTTTAGACGTTAATGCAATCCTTAACACTAGCTCAGCTTTCCAAGAAAAATTAACAACAACTATGGTATCTGGCGATCTTCCAGACCTTATTTTCCCAATCAACAACAATGCTATCAAAACTTATGGTAGTGATGGTGCGTTCATTAACTTAAACGATTATATGGATCAACTTCCAAACTTCTCAGCTTGGATGGCAGAAAATCCAGATGCTGATTTAAACTACAAATCTTCTGATGGTTCTTTATATCAATTCCCATCAACTGGTCAACAAGAAGCAAACAGACGTTCTTGGATGTACAGAGCTGATATCTTCGAAGAAAATGGTATCGCAGTTCCAACAACTGATGAAGAATTATATGATGTATTAGTTGAATTAAAAACTATCTATCCTGATAGCTATCCTCTAGCATTCCGTGCTGGTACAGACCAACTAGGTTACTTTGCATCTCAATGGGGTACTTGTTCTACAGCGTTTAATACTACAAGCAGATTCCTTGATATCACTGATAGTGGTAACGGCGAATGGGAATTTGGTCCTATAACTGATGAATACAAAGCAATGTTAGAATTCTTCTGTGAATTATACAAAGAAGGTCTAGTAATTCCTAACTTCCTTTCTATTTCAGATGCTGAATGGGAAGAAGTTATCGCTAACAGTACATCTTTCATCACTCTTGACTACCAAGGTCGTATTGATACATTTAACTTAGCAGCTGAAGAAGGTTCTGGATTCCGTATGGAATACATGGCTCCTATCACTACTAGCACAAACGATGTTCAACGTTTCCCAGATGCAAGAACTGGTAACTACGGTTATATCATCTGCTCAACTACTGATAAATTAGACGAATGTCTAGCTTACTGTGACTGGTGGTACTCTGAAGAAGCTCAACAACTTTCAGCATGGGGTATTGAAGGCGTTGACTCTGAACAAGTTGATGGCGAATGGCAATATATCGACTACACAACTACTACAGAAGTTAAAACTAATGCTGGTCTAGGTACTTACGGTATGTACCAAGTATTCGATTACGATGCAACTCTAACACTTGCTTCTGATGAATTAAAATATGCTTTCCAAGAATGTGTTAATTACGATTTATGGATGCAACCTCAATTCCAATGGGATGATGACGAACAAAAAATTGTTGAAAACGTAGCTGCTCCACTTGTTGACTATGTACAAGAAATGATTTCATTGTTTATGACTAATCAACTTGACTTCTCTGAATGGGATAATTATGTAGCAACTGTTGAATCTATGGGTCTTTCTCAATTAGTAGAAATCCATGAATCTGCATACGCTCGTTTAACTCAATAATCACCAAGGATTAGAAAGGGAGATTTTTGATGGCAACTCTAACAACACAAAAAGAAACTACAAAGAGACCTAATAAGTTTCTTAAAAAATTAAATCAAAATAAATACTTAATGATATTATTTGCTCCTTGCCTAATCTATTATCTAGTATTTAAATATGCTCCAATGTGGGGTGTAATAATCGCATTCTATGATTACAGCCCATTCCTAGGTCTAGCTGGTTCAGATTGGATCGGACTTGAAAATTTCCATACATTCTTCGCTTCGCCAATAGCGATAAGAGCAATCAAAAATAGTATAGTATTGGGTCTCCAAATGATAGCATTTGGATTCCCAGCACCTATAGTTTTTGCTTTGGTTTTAAATGAAGTATCTGGTATGAAAACTAAAAAATTCGTACAAACTGTAAGTTATATGCCTCACTTTTTATCAGCCGTTGTAATAGTAGGTTTAATTCAAAACTTCTTCTCACCTATCAATGGTATTGTTAATACTATTATAGTTGCGTTAGGTGGCACATCATTCAACTTTATTGAATCTGCCGCTTGGTTTAGACCTTTATTCGTAGGTTCTGATATATGGGCACAAATGGGTTGGGGCGCTATCGTTTATATGGCAGCTTTAACTAATATAGACCCAGCTTTATACGAAGCTGCATCTATTGACGGTGCAAATAGATGGCAACAAATGATAAGTATCACACTTCCATCTCTTGCTCCAACAATTATTACAATGTTATTATTAAGAATCGGTTCTATTTTAACTGTAAGCTTAGAAAAAGCATTGTTACTTCAAAATGCAGTAACGTATTCAACATCAGATTTAATTGATACACTGGTATACAGAACAGGTATTGTAAGTGGTAACTTTAGCTATGCTACTACTATCGGCTTATTTAACTCTGTAGTATGTCTGATTTTATTAATTGTTTCTAACTTTTTAGCTAACCGTTTCTCAGATTCTGGGCTATTTTAAGGAGAGGTATTATGATAAAGAAAAAAAATTGGTCATTTATAATAATGACAACGCTACTTCTCTCATTTGTTTGTGCCGTAATTATATTACCATTTATGCATATGATTGCTGTTTCATTTTCTAGTTCTACAGAAGCGATGAAAGGTACTGTTGGTCTTATTCCAAAAGGATTTAATATCGAGATGTATAAAAAAGTATTCGAAAACAAAGAAATTCTTACTTCATATCGTAATACTATTGTATATACTACTATTGGTACAACACTTTCTTTAGTTGTAACATCAATGGGTGCTTATGCACTTAGCAAAAAATCTTTTATAGGTTACAGAGTATTTTCATTTATGATTATATTCACAATGTTCTTTAGTGGTGGTATGATTCCTACTTACTTAATTGTAAGAGAATTAGGTATTCTTGACACTATGTGGTGTTGTATCTTACCAACAGCTGTAACAACTTGGAACTTCATCATTATGCGTAGTTTCTTCTCAGCTTTCCCACACGAAATCGAAGAAGCAGGTGCGATAGATGGTCTTAATGATATTGGTATATTCTTGAGACTAGTTGTTCCTTCATCAAAAGCAGTATTCGCAACAATTGGTTTATACTATGCGGTAGGTTTATGGAATGCGTACTTCGGTCCATTCATTTACTTATCAGACAGAGAACTATTCCCATTGCAATTAATTTTAAGAGAAGTTTTAGCATATGGTACAGCATCAGCAGACGGTGGTGCAGATACGGCCGTATCAGAAGCATCATTAAAATATGCAACAATCTTAGTTTCTGTATTACCAATTATGTGTGTTTACCCATTCATTCAAAAATACTTTGCAAAAGGTGTTATGATTGGTTCGGTAAAAGGCTAATTAGCGATATTTTAATATTAAATTTAGGGCGAATAGTTTTCTATTCGTCCTTTGTTTTATGAAAATATATTTATAAACTAAAAATTTTGAGAGGTGTAGATATGAAAATAAGTTGTTTACCAGTGTCGTTGTTTGACGAAATTTGTAGCGGAAAAATGGATATTTTAGATTGGGCTAGAGAAGCTAAAACTATGGGCTATGACGGTATAGATATTAGTATGATGTTTTTGAAAAATAAAACTCCGTATTATATTAGAACGCTAAAAGAAGGTCTGCAAGAGCTAGAAATGCCAATCGCTATGATGACAACATATCCAGATTTCACACACCCAGACCCTGTTCAGCGTGAACGTGAATTGTTATATTTACTTGCAGAAATTGCTTTTTGCTCACAAATGGACATAAAATACCTTAGAATTTTAGCAGGTCAAGACCATTATGGCGTGGATTATAAACAAAGCGTTGCAAATGTTATTGAATACTTCAAACGCTCGGCTGAGTATGCTGATAAATTTGGCGTTGAATTATTATACGAAGACCACGCAAAACCAGGCGCTTGGGATATTATCGATTTTAGTTATGACCCTAAAATTTTCCTTGAAATTTACGAAGGAATTAAGGAAACAAGCATTGGAATTAATTTTGATACAGGGAATATTTCTGCATTTGGAGATGACCCTATGGAAATCTTGAAAAAACTAGATGTTGCAAAAATAAAAACTATCCACGTTACTGATATGAAACAAGTTGGTGTATTCGACCCTTGCGTTATTGGTCAGGGTGTTACAGATAATCCGGCAGTTTTCAAATATATAAAAGAACGTGGGTTTGATGGTTGGCTTTGTATCGAAGAGGCTAGCAATTGTGGACTTGAAGGAATAAAAAAAGCTCACGATTATGTGCAAGAAATTTGGAATAATGCGTAAAAAAATAATCCCTATCGACGTTGAAATCAACAGGGATTTTTTGCGTTATAAAGTTGTGTTTTAAACGATACCCATACACCATTCTACAGAAATTGCAACAATTACAACTAAAGCAGAGATTATAAAACCGTGTAACATAGGTTTAGGACCTGATTTTTTCATATCTTTAAAACTTGTATTCAAACCAATTGCCGCAAGGGCAGACACCATTAAAAATTTACTTACCTCTTTAGCTAGAGCAGAAATTTCAGTTGGTATAATATTAAAGCTATTTACTATAGCCAGAGCGATAAAACCAACAATAAACCAAGGGAAAATAGATAAAATATTAAGCTTACCTTTGTTGCTATTATTAGTGCTAATTGGAGAACTGATTTTATCAAGTTGGCTTACTTCGTATTTTTCACCTTTTTGATTTGCAGTCGATAAAGTTTGTTGTAAGCTCGCATTTTCTTTGGTTTTAACACGAATATTTATATAGGTGAATGCTAGGACGGTTGGGATTATAGACAGCGTACGAGTTAATTTTACCATAGTTGCGAAATCACCAGCGGCCTCGCTAAATGCATAACCAGCAGCAACAACGCTAGATGTATCATTTACAGCAGTACCGGCCCATAAACCGTATGCCATATCGCTTAATCCTAAAAAATTACCCATAATAGGGAACAGAATTATCATTGCCATATCGAATAAAAAAGTAGCCGACATTGCATAGGCGATATCTGTATCATCGGCATCAATAACGGGAGCAATAGCAGCAATAGCAGAACCACCACAAATGCCAGTACCAGCAGAGATTAGATTTGACAATTTCCAGTTTAAACCAAGAACTTTACCGATGAAATATCCACCACCAAAACAAGTTAGTAAAGTGAAAAACATAACTGTAAGAGACATTTTGCCAACGGTTAAAATTGTGCTGATGCTAAGTGAAGCACCGAGTAAAATAATTGCAAATTTCAAAACTTTTTTAGATGTGAATTTGAGTCCAGCACTTAGTGATTGTGGTTTCCAAAAAGAATTTAAAATCATACCGATGAAAAGAGCGATAACAGAACCACCAATTAAAGGAATTGGAAGTGCATTTTCTATAGATGTTGCAACGAATGCGATTAAAATTGCTACTAAAAAACCAGGAGCAATTGCTTTAGTTTTTGAAATCATTGGAATTTCCTACCTTTTTTTTATTTATGTATTTATTATATCACGAAAATATGATAAAATAAAATAATCAATAGTTATTATTTGATAATTTATATTTATTGAGGTTAGAATATGATAGATAATCGAATTTATACATTTTTAAAATTATGCGAGGTTATGAATTATAGAAAAACTGCTACTTTGCTTAATATGACACAACCTGCAGTAACTCAGCATATTCAGGCGTTGGAAAATATGTACAAATGCAAATTATTTAATTATGAAGGAAAAGTTTTATCAAAAACGGAACAAGCTATAAAACTTGAGGAATATGCACGTTCGGTGGTTTATAACGAAAAAAGTTTTAAAGAACGTATTTTTGATACGGATAAAGTGAAAATTTCGTTCGGAGCAACCAAAACAGTAGGGGATTACGTAATAAATGAGGCAGTATTGAATATTTTGCAAGATAATGCTATGCAAGTAAATTTTATTGTTGATAATACAAAACACCTATTTGAGCAATTAAATACATTCGAGCTTGATTTTTTGATGATAGAAGGATATTTTGATAAAAGTAAGTATGATTATAGGTTGATTCGTAACGAAGAGTTAGTAGGAATATGCTCAAAAGACCATAAATTTGCTAATAAAAGCGTTACACTTGAGGAAATATTCAAAGAACACGTTATTCTGCGTGAGCAAGGTTCAGGTACTAGGAATGTGTTAAGCAATTTTTTAAATGAAAAAAACAGCTCATTTGAACAATTCGAAAAGACCTCTACGATTAGTAGTTTTGCATTAATTCAACAGGCTGTGGAAAAAAACATTGCAATTTCATTTGTATATGCTGCGATACCACTGAAAAATGATAGCATTGCGACATTTAGGATAAAAAATAACAAGATTTTTCACGAGTTGAACTGTGTTTTTTTGAAAAATACGCAAGCATTTGAGCGTATTGCTGAGGTTATGGATAAAATATAAATTTATTTTGAAAATAGATTAGATAAGAAGTGGTAAGTTTTTAATAATAAGCGAAAAAATTTCGGACAGATTATCGAAAAATTGGCAAGCTAAAAAATATAGCACAAAAACAAAGCTTACCTTAACCTTAAAATAAAATTTGAATGCACACACTAGCAAAGTAAAAATTTTTCAGAGAAAAATTATTTACGCAGCGGACTTAAACGGCTCGCTGATAAAACAAGCTGTGTTTTCGTCTTTTGGATACTTTTGTACGCACAAAAGTATCAGCCACGCGGAGAGCGACTGCCGAGAAAAAATATAGCACTAGCAGTAAGTGGTAGAGGCTGAAAAATAAAAAAATGGTATATTTAGAAAATGAGTTTTTCGACAAATAAAAACGATGTGAAATTTTCACATCGTTTTTTTCTATAAACTCTGACCAATTTTAATTATTTTAAACATACGTTCAAGCGTTGAAAATGCTAGTTCGTGTGCATTATTAATAGCTTTGTCGATATCCATAACGCCATTTACGGTAGTAATAATGCTTGTAATACCATAATCATACATAGCCTCTGCGTTTTTACCCATAGAACCAACTATAGCAACGCAAGGAATATTTTGCTCTTTACAAGCTCCACCAACACCAGCTGCAACTTTGCCGAATGCAGATTGGAAATCCATCATACCTTCACCTGTGATTGCAAGGTCAGCACCGTTTAGATGTTCTTTTAAAGATACGATGTCGATGATTGTTTCAACACCAGACTGCATTTTTGCATTTGTAAAAGCTAAAAGACCAGCTCCTAAACCACCAGCTGCGCCAGCACCTTTGATAGATTTAATATCTCGACCAAGTTTTTCTTCTAAAACTTTCGCATAATGTGACATACCATCTTCTAAAATGTCGATATTGTTGTCAACTGCACCTTTTTGTCTGCCGAAAACATAAGTTGCACCAGTTTCGCCTAAAAGTGGGTTTGAAACATCGCTCATAATTATCATTTCGGTATCTTTTATGCGAGGGTCAACGTTACTATCGTCAAAATCTGCGATTAATTTGAAATTTTGTGGAATAGGGTTTACTTTTTCACCGTTTTTATCTATAAAATCAATACCAATTGCACTTGCAAAGCCAATGCCACCGTCATTTGTAGCACTACCACCTATGCCGATATAGATTTTTTTCGCACCTTTATTTATAGCATCTAAAATCATTTCGCCAGTTCCGTATGTATTTTGAGCGAAAATATCTCTCTCGTCATCAGTGACCAAGGTAATACCAGATGCTGATGCCATTTCCATAATAGCGTTTGTGCCACCAAAAAATCCATAATTTGACTGAATTTTTTTGCCTAAAGGATTTGAAACGGTTGCGATTTCGGCAGTACCATTTAGTGCATCTAAAACGCTTTCAACAGTGCCTTCGCCACCATCTGCCATAGGTACTTTTATAATTTCAACATCACCTAAGATTTTTTTTGCTGCAGTTTCGGTAATATCACAAATGTTTTGTGCAGATAAAGACCCTTTAAACGAGTCGGGTGCTACTACTATTTTCATAATGTAATTTCCTTTCGTTTAGCATTGCTAATCATAGTTAATTTTCTAATATTTTGATATAAAAAAATGTTTTATTATTAAAAATTATATCATTAAAGGTAGAAAATGTCAATTTAACTAATTGATATGAAATTACATCAAAAGCAAAATAATATAAAATATTTTTAGCAAACTTTCATTTCTAAACGAAGTCTATCAGCTAATATTGAGATGAATTCAGAGTTGGTCGGCTTGCCTTTTGAAGTTGAAATTGTATAGCCGAAAATTTGCTGTAATTTTTCAACATCACCTCTATCCCAAGCAATTTCGACAGCGTGACGAATTGCACGTTCGACACGAGAAGATGTGGTTTTAAACGTTTTTGCGACTGTTGGATATAAAATTTTCGTAACTGAATTTATAATTGTCATATCGTTTATAGTAAGCGTTATTGCTTCACGAAGATAATGATAGCCCTTGATGTGAGCAGGAATTCCTATGTCGTGTATTAAATTTGTTATGCGAATTTCCATATCAAGTTCTTTTGAAATTGGAGCAACACTAGCTTCGGCTATTTTTGCTTCATTGCTTATGCTTGACAAAACTTTGTCTGCTAAAGTTTCCGGATTGAAAGGTTTTAACAGAAAATAGTCAACTCCGAGGTTTGTACACTCTGATAAAATATCAGAACTCGAAAAAGATGAAACAACGAAAATCTTTGCTTTTTTAGGCAGGGAAAGTGATGATAGTGATTTTAATGCAGAAAGTCCGTCAATTTTAGGTAAAATTGCATCTGTAATTATAAAATCAGGATTAAATTGTACGGCTTTATCTATTAAATCTACGCCGTTGGATACACTTGAAACAATGTGGATATTGCTAGAAAATCTAAATTCTGCCTCTATATCGGCACGAAATTTTGCGTTGTCATCTGCTATAAGCACTGTGATAATTTTACTCATAAAATCTCCCTTTTTCCTTCTTACATTTTGAGTTGTGATTTTCAAACTAAACGTATTGTGTGTTATTGGATAGCCTGAATTAATTGAGCCCTCTTTATGCTCAAAATAACTTATGTATAATTATAACACTAAGTTACAAAAAATTCAATAAATATTCATTAAAAAACATAAAAAAATTTTTGATAAAAAAGCAAAAATTGTATATAAAATAAAAAGGAAAATACTATATTAGACGGTATTCGACAGCGAAAAGTTATATTTTTCGCAAATAATTCAGTGAGTATAAAATTCGACAAAATAAAAAAATAAAATACATAAAGTAAATAATTATTCTACAAAATGTATTTTATTCTTCTACACTATCTGTTTTTACGCATAAATTTTGCGGCTATCTTTGTACCTGTAAGATAAATCGGCGTTTCTAGATTTTTGTGTACGAGTTTTAAATTTTTACGGATTTCTATATGCTGAGGGCAAGCTTTTTCGCATTTTCCACAACCTATGCAAGTTGATGCCCACGAAGGCTTGTCGCCATCGTAATTTATGCCAACTGACTTTAGATAAAAAATATCGCTAAGACGAGATTTGAACATACTTTTATTATTAAGCGCCTTGAATGCGTTTGGAATATCAATACCAGCAGGGCAAGGAAGACAATATTCACAACCTGTGCATTTTACAAGCATTAGTTTATTATAAGTATCGCGAACATTGGAAATAATACTTTTTTCTTTGTCTGTCATAGAATTTGGCAGAGAATTAGTTGCAGTTTCTATATTTTCTTTAACTTGCGATTGTGAATTCATACCAGAAAGAACCATTGTTACTTGATTATGGTCGAAAACCCAGCGTAGCATCCAGTCAGCGGGCTGACGTTTTATATCGGCAGTATCGTACAACTTTTGCACTTCTTTTGGGATTTTGCCTACGAGTGAGCCACCTCGAAGTGGTTCCATTATAAAGACACCTAAACCCATTTGGTGAGCTAAATTTATGCCACGTATACCAGCTTGGTAATTCTCGTCTAGAATATTGAACTGAACTTGACAAAAATCCCAATCATAGCTATTTATTATGTGTTCAAAATCCTCGTAACTGCTGTGAAAAGAGAAACCCATATTGCGTATGCGACCACTAGATTTCAAATTATTCATAAAATCAATTATGCCAAGGTCAACCATCTTGTCAAAGGTTCTTCCGTCTAGCGTGTGGAGTAAATAATAGTCGATTACATCTACATTTAATTTTTTTCGTTGTTTTTCAAAGATTTCTTCAAATTGAGATGTTTTATTAACTAAAAAACAAGGCATTTTAGTCGCAATATTAACTTTTTCGCGATAACCATCTATTAAAATATGTTTTCCTAGAAAGTTTTCGCTTTCACCAACGTGGTAGAACCAAGCTGTGTCTAGATAATTAACACCATCATCTATTGCTTGTAATACTTGACTTTTTGCAGTTTCAACGTCGATTTTTCCGAACTTTGTTTGAAAACGCATACAGCCATAGCCTAAAATTGAAAGTTTTTCGCCTGTTTTTGGTATTTCTCTATATTGCATTAAATTGATCTCCCTAATTCTTTTATCATTGCAATCCTATTTTTATAATTTGGAATATATTTTTCAACTATTACATAAAAATTTGAGCTATGATTTTTCTCTAAAATATGTGCAAGTTCATGCACGACAACGTAATCTATCAAATCTTTAGGTAAAAGCATTGTTTTATATGAAAAGCAAAGGCTATTTTTATAGCTACAGCTACCCCAACGAGTTACGGCAGAAGTTATTTTTAAACCTGTAGATTTAACACCCATAATTTGTTCGAAATAGGCAACACGCTCGCTGATATAAATTTTGCCTTCAACTTTAATATGTGCAATGTCTTCGTCAGTTAAAACTACGCGATGTTCGTTTGCGATAGAAATTTGAGCGTATTGCTTTTGAATCCACTCGGTGTGACTTAGCACGAAATCTTCTATATATTTTCGGCTTGCACGTTTTGGAGCTCTAACTATTATTTCAAGGTCACGAGTAACGCTGAGCGAAATGCTTTTGCGATTACTATAGATTATTTTCAATTCTTTCATTTTATGCTCCTTAAAATATTTGTATCTATATATGTATAGGATTTTCGTATGGTTATATTTATAGTGTTGTAGGGGCGATCATTGGTCGCCCGTCATACCGATGCGTCCGTTTTGATTTATAATCTGTGCAGATTTTATTAACGGGACGTCGAGGACATCGTCCCCTACAGGGTGCATTGTTTTTAAATCGTGATGTGTTGTTGTGTGTCACGGGCGAACCCTGTTCGCCCCTACAAGGTGCATTATTTTTTTCGTATAAATAAATTTGCAACACCGTACCAAACTTGCGTGGCACGAATAACGTAAGTTCAAGCACCGAAATAGGCAACTACGTGGTCGAGAAAATTTACCAATACCATTGCATAAGCGATAGCGAGTTGGAGTACGAGTGGTTAGGCGAACGGATGCCGGATTGCGTACAACAAATAAAAACACCACGCCCCAGATTTTGATAAATCTTTTCGCAAAAAGATTTCGTCTTTTGGATACTTTGGGACGTCCCAAAGTATCAGCCACGCGGCGAGCGAAAGAACG
>JAWXUP010000155.1:0-2989 GCA_044426345.1 Clostridia bacterium
GATGGGTCGTGGAAATCTGCTGGGGCAATCATATTGGGTGGAGAATTCAGCTTGGCTTGGCGAGTCATCGACGCTCAATACTGGGGCGTCGCCCAACGTAGGCGTAGAATCTACCTTGTCACAGATTTTGGAGGTTCAACCGCTCCAGAAATATTATTTAAGCAAGACAGCTTGTTTAGGGATACTCAGACGAGCGAAACATCGTGACAAAGAACTTCCACCACAGCTTGAAACTGCTCTTAAAATTCAAGCAGAAATCATTGAGCCAGTGATAAAGCATGAAGAAAAACATGACAATTCATTTTTTTGCTTGTGTGATCAAGGTGGCGAAAGAATGGATATTGAGGATAATATGGTCACAACTTTGAGAGCATCAATGGGTGGAAATTTGCCGATTGTACGTCAAGATTTGTATGAAAATCATGCACTTGACTGCCGATATAACGGTCCTCTTGAAGTATCACCAACCCTCGCAAGTGTGATGGGCCAAGGTGGAAATAATGGGCCTATTGTGTCAAAACCCATCGCTTTCGGCATAGAATCTTCGATAAATCAAACTGAAACTTCGCACACAATCGACACTGCAAATCCTAATCCAAACAAGTCGCAAGGTGGACTTGCCATAATCCAAAAAAGCTACTGCATTGCAGCGAACACCATCAATCGTGATGTCAAAAATGGTGGCAATGGTTTGGGTGTGCAAGACGATATTTCCTACACTTTAACAACTGCCGACATACCAGCAGTAGCGACTTTTGAGCCTTATCAACAAGTGGTTGGAGCGTTAATGCACCGTGACCATAAGGGTGTAAATACCTGTTATGTCAACCAAGACAAGTGCGTTGTAGAGCCTAAAATCTTCGGTCAATCGTCATATGGTGGGTACAATAGTGACATTGCAACGCTAACTTCTAGTGGTGGATATTTAGGCGGTGGCAGTGAAAATCTTGCGATAAACCGAAATTTAGTTCGCAGACTGACACCTCTTGAGTGCGAGCGATTACAAGGCTTTCCAGACAACTGGACGAACATTCCAAAAGCAAGTGATTCACCACGTTATAAAGCACTTGGAAATTCGGTTGCAATTCCGTGCGTAAGTTTCGTCATGCGTGGAATTTCATATTTTTTAAATGAACAAAACAAGGAGCGTGAAAAATGCAATACAGCTACCCTGAAAACTTAAAATCAAAGCCAATGATGTTCTTGTGGGAGTTAAAAGATGTAGCAATCATCGGTGTTTTAGCACTATTTTCTGTGTTTGCGATTGCTCAAACAGGAGTAATTGCACCACTTGTAATCACAGTGGTTTACGGTTTTTTATCAATCAATTACGAAGGTGTTAGCATTTTAGGATTTATCAAAAGTGCTATCAATTTTTTTATTTTCAAGCCACAATTTTACGAGTGGCAAGCGTAATTTCACCAAAAAAGGAGTGTGAAAATCATAAAAAAGCAAAAGAAAAAAAGCTCCATAAGAGAGCTTTTAGGTATAGAAGAAATCACCGATTTAAGCATTAAAACCAAGCATGGCGACCTCGTATTTTTCTTAATCAAGCCGACAAATATCAGTGTGTTGTCCGAAAGTAGCGTGTCTGCGAGAATTTATTCGCTGATGACCGTACTAAAATCAATGGAATCTATCGAGATGTTGTGCCTAAATTCCAAGGAAAACTTCGACGAAAACAAAGCATTTCTTAAAGAAAGACTGAAAACTGAGAGCAATCCTGTGATACGAAAACTGCTTGACACCGACAGTCAAAACCTTGACAGAATGCAAGTTACAATGGCGACTGCACGTGAATTTTTGATTATCGTAAGGCTTAAAGATGACAGCGAAAGCGATGTTTTATCGTACTTGCTGCGCATTGAAAAAAGCCTTAAAGATCAAGGTTTCGTGACAAAGCGAGCCGACAAAAACGACATCAAACGCATTTTAGGTGTGTACTTTGAGCAGAATGTTACGACCGAGAAATTCGAGGATTTTGATGGTGATAGATGGGTATTGTAATATTAAAAATAAAACCACCGAGTTTTAGAAACTTGGTGGTTTTGCAGGTATAATTAAATTATTCTTCTGCTGTCCATTTATAACATTCAGCTTCAACCTTTTCTGAAATTAATGATATTATCAATAGCAGACCATCTTCATCATTCATTACAGCATATTTTCTTCTTTCATTACCCTGTATGTATCCGGAAAAATTATAAAAATACTTATTAATTTGTGCATTATTATATATTGAGTTGTTAAAATCGATATAAAAATCATCACTATACTTGCCTTGTAAATACTCTACCAGATCACTTTTATCAAAATGATACTCAATTTCTTCAAAGGTTTCTTGTCTGCCTTTGGATACTAAATTTACCACCTGCATAAGAAATATACCTAACCCTTTTAAATTATTATTAGTCATTTCAAAATCTCCTTTTAATTATTTCTTTAATTCATTATACCACAAACATCAAAAATTATCAACTTAAAACCTCAGAAAGGACTCAACCTATGCCAAAAAAACACCAAAAATCCGTCTCACTTCCCACCGACACCAAAAAAGATTTCATTGATATGATTTCGCCGTCTGTAATGAAATTCCACGTCGACCACTTCATTTGTGGAAACACTTTTCGCTCGGTTTATGCTTTGCGAGAATACCCAACAGCAACCAATGAGCAAGCAATTTTACGTCATTTAGGTGAAAAAGATGGTGTGACTTTGCGAATTTATACAAGGCAAGTGACTGCGACCGAAGAAAAACAGATAATTCACAACGCAACCAACAAAAATCGAATGAATACGACTGCCAACAATTTGCAAGAAAATATCACTGCTCATGAAAACCTAAACGATATGGCAAACCTAATTTCTACGATGCACCGAAACCGAGAACCACTCCTCCACTGTGCTGTTTTTATCGAGCTAATCGCTGATGATATGGACAAACTAAAACTACTGCAAACCGAAGTTTTAACCGAGCTTGTGCGTTCAA
>JAWXUP010000052.1:0-19471 GCA_044426345.1 Clostridia bacterium
AAAGATTGTTTACTACATATATCTCAAAATTTCCTAGAGTTAGATAGTATAGGTAATTTTGTTGATTATAAAATAGTTAAATAACTAATTAAAAAAAGAACCTCAATGGTTATACCCCCACCCATAAGGATGTTATCAAAACATCGCAGTTAAGAGATTAAAATTGTATAACTCCTAAATGGAAAAACTCCACTGACTTTGAAATCAGTGGAGTTTTATTTATGTGTAAATTTATAGTATAGCGCGCATTGACAGAGTTGTCTGGTAGTAACTTTGATTTTTAATAAATTTTGTGCGCCATGGACGCTTTGGAGCATATTTGATACAGATTCTTTGTCTGGAATGCAGCTGGACGCAACGCTTTTAAATCTATACTCTTAATATATAAACAATTATATAGGAGGTAAATATGCAATCAGTAGAATTAGATTATGAATGGATTGACGGACTGTTATACCCAAAACTTGAGGTCAAAGATAGTCAGCGAATTAGGGATTTAGATAAGTTTGGTAAAGCGAGATTAAAGTACCTGCACAAAACCAATTTTGAGTATTATAAAGAATTGCTTTACAGCGACAAACTGGCAGAACACTGCGAAGAAATATCAGAAATAGCATTTAATCGTTCAGAAGAAGTTCAAGAGAACTACATAGAACGTCACCCGCTACCAGACGATGACTTCTTTGAGAGATTAGCAATCCGAACTATGGCACAAATGATTGGCGACGAGATCGCTATGGAGGAAGTTGTATTAGCAAAGTGATAGCAAGAATAAAGATCTATAATTGCTATTTTGAAATATGAAAAGAACCTGAACAGATTTTATTCTGCTCAGGTTCTTTTCATTATTGTCTTTATGTTCTTAGTGTCAACCCGAAGATACTTGCATAAGGACGGTTTTTGCAATGTTAAACCCTACGCAAATTTTACTCTGCGTAGGGTTTAACATTGTTTTCTAACTTGCTACACCATTTTCTTCAAATTGGCTATTATAAAGTTCAGCATAAAAACCTTTTTTGTCTAAAAGTTCATCATGGTTGCCACTTTCTATGATATTACCATCTTTCATAACTAAAATAACATCAGCATTTTTGATAGTAGATAATCTATGTGCAATAATAAATGATGTTTTACCTTGAGATAGATTATCCATCGCATTTGCAATCAAAAGTTCTGTTCTTGTATCTACTGAACTTGTTGCTTCATCTAGGATTAGTAACTCAGATTTTTTAACCATCGCACGAGCAATTGTAAGTAATTGCTTTTCACCTGTTGATAATGTTGCGTTGCTCATTACAGTATCATATCCGTTTGGCATCGTCATTATCGTACGATGTATGCCAACAGATTTACACGCATTTACGATTTCATCTTTTGTAACGTTTTGGTTATATGCAATATTTTCTATAATTGACCCATCAAACATCCAAGTATCTTGTAAAACCATTGAGAACAAATCATGCAAACTCTCTCTTGTCATCGACTTAATCGGTGTGCCATCTATCGAAATAACACCACTATTAACTTCATAAAAACGCATTAGCAGGTTTACCATTGTTGTTTTACCTGCACCTGTTGGACCTACGATAGCTACTTTTTGACCTGCTTTTATTTCAGCAGTAAAATCAGTAATTATCATTTTTTCCGGAGTATATCCAAATGCTACGTTTTTAAAACTAACATCGCCTTTAATATGTTTGATTTCAACCATATCGTCAGCTTCCTTTGAAAGTTCTTTTTCTTCTAAAAGATTAAACACACGTTCGCTTGCAGCTGCTGCTGATTGAAGTGTCATTATTGATTGTGCAAGTGTTGCTAGTGGTTGCGTAAATAAACGAATATATATAGTGAACGCTACGATTACTCCGAAAGATATACTGCCATTTAACACAAGCAATGCCCCTACTATGCAGACAACTACATACGAAAAGTCACCTGTGAAGTTCATAATTGGCATCATCAAACCAGACAAGAACTGAGCTCGCCAAGCTGATTGATATAAATGTTCATTTTTCTCATCAAAATGCTTTTCTACAAAGTTTTCTTTGTTATAAGCCTTAATAATCGAGTGTCCTGTATACGTTTCTTCAACGTGACCGTTCAAATCACCTAGTTTAGCTTGCTGAGCAATAAAGTGTTTTTGAGAGTTTGCTATCATCGCTCCCATAAGTGAAAAACCAAGCAATGTTGACAGAAGACCAGAAAGCCCCATCACCCAGTTTGTGTAAATCATAAGAATTAACGCACCACCAAAGTTTAAGACACCACTAATGATTGATGACATACTTTGATTTAAACTTGTTCCGATTGTATCGATATCATTTACAAAGCAACTTAATGTATCTCCGTATGATGTTTTATCAAAATAAGATAGTGGTAATCTATTGATTTTGCTTGTCATTTGAGTACGAAGTTTTTTGCAAATCTTTTGTGACACAACTGCCATTATGCTACCTTGAACATATCCGAAAACAAGTCCTAATACATAAATAATTACTAAGAAAAATCCTATGCTAGCTATGGCATCTAAGTCAATTCCTGTTGACATTCCCTCTAAGATTAAATTTGTAATTTCGCTTAATCGACTAGGACCCATAAGGGAGAATATCGAAGATGCTGCAGCAAGAATAATTGCAAAGATCATGACAGGTTTGTATCCACCACAATAGGCAAATAATTTTTTCAGACTTCCTGTAAAATCTTTTGCTTTGTCGCCAGGTCTTCCACCTGCCGGACCACCAGGAGGAGCAAAACTCGGAGCTTGGCTTTTAGTTTGGTTATCTTTGTTATGCATTTGCTAGTTCCTCCTTTGATAGTTGTGATTCAGCTATTTCTTTATAAAGATTATTTTGTAACAGCAACTCACTGTGAGTTCCAATACCTGCTACACTTCCTTGATCTACAACTATAATTTGGTCGGCATCTTTAACCGTGCTTATTCTTTGTGCAACAATTAACTTTGTCGGACCGTCTATTTCTTTTCTTAACTTTTCTCTTAACAGTCTATCGGTTTTATAATCAAGCGCTGAAAAACAATCATCAAACATATATATTTCAGCATCTTTATATAACGCACGTGCAATTGATACTCTTTGCTTTTGTCCACCAGATAGATTAAGCCCACCTTGTGACACTCTGCCATTAAGTCCGATTTTATCAATAAAATCCTTAGCTTGTGCAATTTCTACAGCTTTGTTTATTCTTTCAAGTGACACGTTATCTTCTTCGCCATACGCTATATTTGATGAAATAGTTCCGTCAAAAAGCACAGCTGTTTGTGAAACAAAACCTAATTTATCACGAAGTGCCTTTTGTGTATATTCTTTGATATTTACACCATCAATCAATATTTCTCCACTTGTAACATCATAATAACGTAAAATAAGTTTTATAATGGTACTTTTACCACTACCTGTAGCACCGATAAACGCAGTTGTATCTCCTTTATTTATTTTGAATGATACATTATTTAAAACATTTTCCTCGCTTTGAGAATAAGAAAATGACACGTTTTTAAACTCAACAGCTGTATCAAAAGTAGTTTTACTATCCGTGTTTGTTCCGTCTTTTACTTTATTTTCAAAATTTATAACTTCATCAATTCTTGATAGCGCCACAAGTGTGCGAGGTAGCATCATAAAAATCATTGTAAGTATCATAAATGATAAAATGATCATGATAGAATAAGATGAAAATACTACCATGTCTGAAAAGATTGTTAATGCTTCAGTCGAACTTGTAGCTTGGCTTATTAAAGCTGCACCAATCCAATACACTGCAAGTGTAATGCCTGACATTAGACTTGACATAAACGGACTTAGAAATGCCATCGTTGTATTCACAAATGTATTAGTATGTGCTACATCATGGTTTATTTTATCAAACTTTTCTTCGTGGTAACTTTCAGCATTATAGGCTCTTACCACCCTTACTCCAATCAAATGTTCTCTAACCACTGTATTCAAATTATCTACTAATTTTTGCAGTTTCTTTGATTTTGGAACTGTTAGTGCTAAAAGAGCACCTATTACACATAAAAAGGCACTTGCAGAAGCTATTGCTACAACCGAAAATGATGGGTTGTTTGACGTTATTTTTTGTGTTGCAAATATGCACATAAACGGAGCTCTTACTAATATTACAAACCCCATAGACAATACTGTTTGTACTTGTGTTATATCATTTGTTGTTCTTGTAATTAAGCTTGATATTGAAAAATTAGACATATCAGCCATCGAGAACGAATTGGTTTTTTTGTAAACATCTTCTCTCATTTGCATACACGATTTTGTCGCAACTCTTGCTGCACAAAATCCGGTAACAACTGTAATTGCTAAGCTCAAAATTGAACATAGCAACATATAACCACCAACCGTTAATATATCTCCCATAGCACTACCTTCGGTTTGTACCAAAGTAGTAACTTCACTCATATATTCTGGTATTTTCAAATCTAATAACACTTGAACTATTACAAATCCAACTGTTATAGCTAAAAACAACCATTCTCTTTTTCTAAAACTTTTAAAGACTCTAGACATTTTATTCTCCTAATTTAATCAGTTATTTTTTGTAGCAACGCCATTAGTGTTTCTACTTCGGCTTCTGTTAGCTTATCAAACAGCTCTTGTTTTAGTTCTTCTATACATTTTCCTGATGCTAGTATGCAAGACTCGCCACTTTCGGTTAATTCTAACAATTTAATTCTTTTGTCAGCACTATCTGTAAATGTTCGTACAAAACCTTTAGATTCTAACCTTGAAATTAAACTAGCCGCACTTGATTGAGCAATCTCTAAAATCGATTCAACCTCTTTGTATGTGGCTGTGTTGTCTTCTTTATCTGACAGGTACTTCAAAACTTGACCTTGTGTCAAAGTTAATCCAACGTCTTTTAATTTTGCATTTCCATCTTTCTCTATGTTTTCACTTATTTTTCTGAAACAGTGCAAGAAATTCTTATTATAGTCCACGAAAAATGCTCCTTTCTTTCTATCAATGTCGTTGTTATTGATAGAATAACACATTCAACAGTATACTGTCAATAGCATGCTGTTGAATGTGTTATAAAAAGATTTCCTTGTCTGAATGTAGAGAAAGTTTACTAAATTACTTAACTTACCATTAAATTCAGTATTCCTTAAGATTAACACTAGACCTAATCGTTCGAAAATAATTTTCGAACGATTTTTTTCAACTTTGTAGGTTGCCACCCCATACGTTTTTTGACATATAGTAGGAGGTATTTTTTTAACAACATACCACAACCACAAACAAACTACAATTCACTACAATCCAATTATTCCCCAGAAGATACTTGCATAAGGACCATTTTTGCAAAAGAAAACAACCTAGTAAATTTCTAGGTTGTTCGTGTTATGCTTATAATAAGTTAGAATATAAAATACCTAAGCGGAGTTAGTGACAACAAGATAAACAGCACACTTCCCAAACCAATTACTTTTGCAATTTGCTTTGGGGTATTATATAAGACTAACACTGTAGCTAAAAATAAAAATAGTTCTAAAAAATAAGATACATCAAAGTAGCTAAAATCAATACCTAAGTTAAAAGCTGTCATAGCCATTACAGCAAATATAAAGCTACTAATTATAACTGATACAGTATGTGTTCCTCTCGCATACCAACATATTGCGCCTAACAACGGAGAGAGTAACGTGATTACAATCCATATCATCATATATGATTTCGGGAAAAACCCTACAATAAAAACAGTATAAAGATAATAACTGCTTACCATTCCAACAAAAAACAATAAAACATTTATTCCTGCTCTAATTGGATTTTTTGTATAAAGTGATATGCAAATAGCTATAAATAACCATATACCCATACGAGAAAAGAAATTGCATAAATCTAATTGTGCGACGAATATTGGTAGCGAACTATTTGCTGTTTCGTCTAAAACTTTTGAAAACAATCCAAGAGCAATCCCAAAAGTTAAAATAGCGATTGAGCATATTACTTTGTTGTGATTTGAAATGTCTTTCGGTGTTCTAATTGCGTTTAATTTCCCAAGCATATAAACCTCTTTTTATATAAATTTAATTTTTATATTTAGACGTACTTATTGTAAATAAGTTCCATTATCTTCTTTTTCTAACTCACTACAAGCCAATCACACCCCAGAAGATACTTGCATAAGGATGATTTTTAACAAACGTTTATAATTTGAAGTTCATTTTGGTTGCAATCCATCTTTCTAACCATTCAGCTCTACTTTAAGAAAGAATTCCATTTCATTCTTACTTTTTTTCTTAATTTGAACGTAAAGCTATTTATGTGTTTTTCGTTATCAACTATCGATTTATATGTTTCCATCATCTCTCCACAATATATCATTATTGGTGTTGCAATAGAAAATGCGATAAAAATAATTTCAAACGACAGGGGTATCCCATTAGAAAAATCTTTTGTAAACGGTTTTATATCTCTCGCAATTGGTGCAGCGCTTAAAAGAAATATTACAAAAGATATACCAAAAACACTAGACACCTTAGTTATCTTATTTTTATATCTATTAAGTAACTCCATTTGATAATTTTTATCAAAAATCAATATCTCTTTTTGCAATACTTCAAATTTGTCATTAGCTTTGAAAAAGCCTTTCATCGTAATAACTCCACCTAAAACTAATAAGGTTGTCATTATAATTGGTGACATATTTTCGTATGCAAACTTAAAATACGCACCTATCCCCAACATTAAAATACAAACACCTATACATATTGTACTAAGCGAATCTTTGCGATTTAAAAAATATTCTTCAATCATTTCTTTGCTCGCATAAAACCCTTTGTCATCAGTTTCAACATTCTCATTACTGTCTTTTAATAAGTAGTCTACTGATACATTGAAGATATTGCTCATCATAAGTAATTTCTCTGTTTCGGGATAGCCTTGATTATTTTCCCACTTACTAACTGCTTGTCTTGTTGTGTTTAATTTTTCAGCTAGTTCCTCCTGTGATAGTCCGTTCTCTTTTCTTAATTTGTAAAGTTTTTCGCTAAATAGCATTTTGCTTCTCCTTTAAATTTGATGTCTTAATATTATCAAAACATTTGCTATTTTTCTATATCTCTCAGGTTGCACCTTGTCAACTTTAGGTTGCAACACTGTATTTAGCTTGTTTTTAGTATAAATTATCTACTTTACATAATATCACTAATTCCAATTTTTAGCAACTACTACAAGCCTATCACACCCCCGAAGATACTTGTATAAGGACGTTTTAAAATTTACATTTAATTATGTTATAATAAAATGAACCAAATTACTATTTGAATTGTATTAGTAGTGAAAGTCTTTCAATTTAAATCCAAAGGATGTGATAATATTAAAATTTCATACGATAAAGTTCTAAAAGAACACTCAGACTTAATTTATAGAATAGCTTTAGCTAATTTAAAAAATAAAGCAGATGCTGAAGATGTTTTTCAAGACGTTTTTATCTCACTCATACATAACGAAAATAAAATAAAAAGTGATACTCATCTCAAATATTGGCTCATTCGTACCACTATTAACAAATGCAAAAATCTGCACTTATGTTTTTGGAAACGTAACGTCAATTTGCTTGATGAAAATGTATCTATAAACAACACAAACGAAAATGAATTTATTCTAGAAGTACACGAACAAATAGGAGTTTTACCCTATAAACTTAAAAACATTGTTTATTTATATTATTTTGAAAACTATGATATTAAAGAAATATCTAAACTCTTAAACATTGCCGAAGGTACTGTTAAATCAAGGCTTCACACTGCACGAACTAAACTAAAAACAAACTTAAAGGAGATTTCACCTAATGAATACAAATAATATTAAAGCACCAAATCAGTTAAAAGAAAAAACTATGAAACGTATGCTAACACAAAATCGCTCAAGTAATAAAAAACACTTAAAATATGTGACTATTGCACTTGCATTGCCCGTTCTGTTTTCTATTTCAGCATTGGCTTACAGTTTGTTTTCAGGGATTGATGGAGATAAACTTGCTCTTGACTCTAACTATAAAGGGAATGGAATTGTCGAGATTACAGTTGAAAATTTAGCGAATAAAGATTTGCATTTTGACGAAACTTTTAGGCTTGAACAATGGTCAACAAGTGAGCAAATTTTCGAATTGGAACAGGATATGCCTGTTATAAAATCAGGTGAAAATTCGGTTATCACGATTGAGATTCCTCATGAATATATTGCTGTGCTAGAAGAACCTTTATTTGACTCAGACCATTATATTTTTTGGCTAACTACCAATAATTTCGTTAATGGGCAATCTTGGATGGCAAGCATTAGTTTCTCAGATAATATCCCTACTACACAAGATAAGCTTGCTTCATCACCTATTGTACCAGTTGAAGATAATACAAACCAAGACGATATAACCATAATCAAAAATAATTTCAAGTTCCAAAACCCTATAACGAAAATTGATATTTCACAAGAATATAATAGCTTCGGAGTAGGTGATGATGGGTATTTTCATTCAGATATTGATTTAATTGCTGATTTAGGCGATGAGATTTCACCTTTTGCAGATGGAATTGTTATAGATACAGGTTTTCAGCCTTATGATGGCTTATATATTGTCATTGATCATAGCAACGGACTAATTTCAAAATATTCTCATTGTAGCGAAATATTAAAAGATATAGGCGATGCTGTAACGCTAAATGATGTTATCGCACTTGTTGGACAAACAGGCTCAGCCACAGGACCGCACCTTGCCTTTAGTCTTTATCTAAACGATTTACCTGTAAACCCACAACATTTTTTAAATTAAATATCATAAATAAGTCAACATTTTATAGTGTTGGCTTATTTTATTAGTTATGCTAATCCAATAATTCCCCAGAAGATACTCGTATAAGGACGGTTTTTGAAAGAAAACCTACGCAAAATTTCTTTCACGCAGGTTTAATCTAATTATTCGATTTTTCCGTCAAAGCTAATCGAGTTGCCTTCTTCATCAAGATAATATTCATGTACTGATACTATTTGTGCGTCTTTTGGCAAGTTGCTCGCCACAGCTTCTACATCTTTTATGTGTTCAAGTGAATTAGGCTTTATATCACCATTTTCAATTTTTGTAATCCAATCTTCAACATTCTCCAAGCTTTGATTTGGAATCAAACTATCAGTAGTGTCCAGTTCTGTTTTAAAGTCATAAGTTATAATTCCACCATCGGACACTTCTGACTTTACATTCGTTCCCCAATTTACATTTATCTCATCGTCTGTTTTTATCTCCTGTGCATTTGCAAATGCAGGCACAAGAACTGTTGACATCAAAGTTAAACCAAGTGCTACTGAGAATATTTTAGTTGTTTTTTTCATAGATACGAACTTTATCATTTTATCTAATCTCCTTTCAAGCTTTTGCTTCGGTGTATTTAAACATACACCATAAGTTTTATTCATTTTCTTACTAGAATTTAACGATTCTAATATAGCAAGACCATATTTTTTTCTATCAGCTAAACAAAGTTTATTTACAACTTTTTCATCACAAGATAGTTCAAGAACCTTTTCAAAATAATTATTTACTAAGTATACAAATGGATTGAACCAAAACACTGTTGTTATCACTAACATTAGTGCTTTCCACCACAAATCTTTGCGTTTATAATGTATTAACTCGTGTGTAAAAACTAATTTCAAATATTCTTCATCTATGCTTGCAGTTGTGAGAACTATTTTTATTTTTATCAAACCTATCAACATAGGCGAATATATAGATTCACTATTTAGAAGTTCAATATTTTTGCTTATACCCTGTGCGTCTTTACATTTATCTAAGACTTTGTAAATATTATCATTATTTACTTTGCACGATTTATAAATTTCTTTTTTCATACGAGTTACGCAATATAGCTTCCAAATCAACGAAATAATAATTCCGATTATCCAAATAACCATTAGAACTTGCTCTAATCTCGTTCCACTACTTTGTGAAGCAATGCTTATTATCTCATTTCTACTAAAATCATTAACCACAATTTCTCTAAAATTTTCAATTTGTTGATAATTTTCAAATGTAGGCAGTGAGAATATCTCTATAGCTTTTCTAGTTAAAGAATAAATAGGTATTATAAAAAGTACAATATTAAACTTTGACATATTATAGTGCCATGACTCGCTAAAGAGCTTCTGTGTAATCGGTTTAATTAATATAGTTAGCAGAAAAAAGCTGTTTGCTGTAACACAAATGATTATAAGATCATTTAATGAATTTATCATAAATCACTCTTTCTACTTGTCTTTTAACCACTGTTTTAAATCTTCTATTTGATTTTTTGATATTTCTTTTCCATCATATAAGGCAGTCATAAAATTTTTCACTGATCCATTATATAATTTATCTAAAATTCCGTTTGCCTTTGTTTTCTCGTAGTCTGCACGAGTCATTGCAATGCTATAAAACATTTGTCTACCCTGACTTTGTGATATAATCAAACCCTTTTCTGACAGTTTTATCATATACGTTGATAATGTTTGTCGCTTCCACTCTTTACCTCTTTTAGTGTTAAAGAAATCAATCAAAAAGCTGTAAGGTACTGCTTCGCTCTGCTCCCACATAACTTCCATAATTTCATTTTCTGTTGCTGATAGTTCTTTGAATGCACTCATAATAATCTCCTTTCGCTTATACGTCTACAAGCTCAATTATAATATTACTATAGTCCTGTAGTAATGTCAAGTATTTTTAAGCTAAGCCGATTATCCCCCAGAAGATACTCGCATAAGGACATTTTTTTGCAAAAGAAAACAACCTAGTAGAATTTCTGTCTAGGTTGTTTGTGTTATGCTCATAATACAAAGTCATCTTTATACTTTTCTGCATAAGCTCTATACAGCTTAGAAAAGTGACCGTCTGAATAATTAGAAATCACACGGTCATAAGTAGATAGTTGCTCCCAATCTTCGTCAGTAAGATTATCAATATCATTTTCTACATCTACTTTTTCATTAAGAATGGAACAAGCTTGCTTAAATGCTTCGGCTGATAAAGGTGCGTTTATCTCCTTAAGTGCAGTATAAGTATCATCACTGTATTTAGAAAACCCTGATTCTACAAAGGTGTATATACAATCAGCTTGGCAACAATCTTCAACTACTTTGCATAAAAACAACATTTTATGACTTTGGGGCAGTGAGTTCAAATCTTTACAATCATGATATTTATGCAAAATCATACTTAAAACATACCCAAAATCCCTATCTTCTTTTAACTCAAACAAAGCACTATAGTCTTCTTCTTTTATAATTTGCTCTAATCTTTCCATCGGAATTCTAGTTTGGTTTTTCTTCATAGCAATCTACCTCTTATTATATAAATGATTTTTATTACATAATACCACAACCCTAAACAAATTCCAACCACTACAAGCCAATAATTCCCCAGAAGATACTCGCATAAGGATGGTTTTTTCAAAAGAAAACAACCTAGTAAATTTCTAGGTTGTTCGTGTTATGCTTGTTTGGTATTATATCTTTTTTTATAAAGATTAGTAAATGCGATTATGAAACAAATATTAATTACAAGCACAATTATACTTCCTTCGAATTTAAAATCTCCACCTGATAATAGTTTATTTCCAAAAAATTGAGCATTAAACAGATTCGGATAATCATCTGCTAAAGACACAGCACCTAAAATCAATGCACCAATAATATTCCAAAATGCGTGTGCTATTATAGGCGCAATTAAAGATTGAGTGTATTCTAATAGAACGCTCATAAATAGGCTCATTGTAATTACGTTTAATGTTGGTATAACACCTGCTTCAATAGCACCTCCGTGTAAAAGAGTAAACAACGCAGTTGTCACTGCAATAGCCGCTGTTACAGTGTATTTTTTCTTAATAAGTTGGTACAAATAGCCTCGTACCAATAACTCTTGCACGATTACATTTAGAAATGCTGACATTATCCACAGACCTAACATATCAACATCGTTACGAGTTCCCATATTCATTACACCGAAAGCGTAGAAGATAACGGTAGTTAAGCCTAGCCACACTATACCACATATCAAACCATAGCTAGTCCCTTTAAAATAGTTTGATTTAATTAAAATAGGTATTTGTTTTTTGTCGTAAAAATAAAATACAGTTGTAAATAAGATAATGCTTATAAGTGGGATAAGCTCAGCTGTAAATCTCCAAAGTGGAGGAGCTACTTCATCCGGGAATGGTGTAAATCCGATAATAATTGACCATCCCATAAAGAACAATAGACATTTTCCAATAGTAAATAATAATTTTTTCATAGTACCTCTTTCGTTTTATTAATAATTATATTTGCACATTTGATGGTTAGGGTATAACTGCTTTTATTCTAAAGGTAGCATAGCATTGCCAATCACCATATAACAAAATAATCCAATACCTAAAATAATCATTCCAACCGATGATATTTTTACAATTAATTTTACTCCTTGAGGGTTGTCAATTTTATTTGATTTAATAAAAAGTAAAATTCCTATAATCACGAATACTATTGCTATAAAAATAAACATATAAACTTCTCCTACAACTAATATACAACTTCAATCATACCACAAATCCCCAATTTCTGCAACCCACTAAATCTCGCCAATGAAATTATACGCTATCGTGATGTCTTGTTTTTCAGCTCCGTCTATTTCAGCTTTTTGACCCACTACTATTTTATCGACTATCTTTATCATTAAGTTTCTTTCTATAATTTCGATATGTTTGCACCCACTCACAAGCTTTGTCCACTCTCTAATATCGTAGTCAAGTTCTTCTTCTGTACTTATTTTCATTTCAAGTTCTGTTTTAAGTTTTGTCTTTACGACTTGTTCTTCTTTGTATTTATCTATCATCGTTAGCACTGTTTCTCTCGGTATATCTCCAAGCACCATTTCTTCATAAAGCTTGCTGACTAACTTTTCTAGTTCAAGCAACCTATCCTTAGTTTGTTCTAGTAGTTTTTTATCCCCTTTTTGTTTTTTGTCACTATCACTTTGCTTTTTATTTTTAATTTCATCTACTACTGCTTGCTCATCTACTTCGATTTGGTTTGCAAACTCTTTTACGTCATTTAACACAATATCGTGAAGTATTGCTTCGAGCGTTCGGTGTGGTGAGCAGAAAGCCTTGCCACCTTGAGAATATCCATTGCAAATATATGCGTGACGGTCATTCTTACTACCGTCTTTTCTCACGTTACTATCTCTTGCTATTTTCATTCCACGTCCACAATCCATACATTTTAAAAGTCCAGAAAAAAGACTAATTTCTCCGTCTTTGTTACTTCTTGATACCTTGCCACGATCTGCTAATTTGCAAGCTACCTCCCAAACTTCTTTTGTTATCAGTGGCTCGTGAGTATTCTCTGCTCTTACCCATTCTTCTTTTGGTCTTTTTACTATCTTTCTATTTTTGTATGACATCGTACCTATTCTCATTTGAACTATATTTCCTATATAGCACTCGTTTGAAAGCACTTGCCTAACAACTACGTCACTCCATGATTTCAAACCCTTTTTTGGATTTGGTTTCCCTATTTTTTGATAGTGATATTCTCTTGGTG
This sequence comes from Clostridia bacterium, assembly GCA_044426345.1. GTDB lineage: Bacteria > Bacillota > Clostridia > Oscillospirales > Butyricicoccaceae > CAYJLC01. The sequence continues at coordinate 13,587 of JAWXUP010000052.1, forward strand.
GAAGCACTTTCCTTTCATTTAGCTTGTTTGCAATGTATCGGTATCCAAAGCCTTCGGCTCGCATTTTGAACATATCACGAACTACTTCAGCTACTTCTTCGTCAACTAATAGTGGTGGATGTTGGCTTTCGTTTTTGACATAACCGTACGGTGCATAAGCACCCATATAATAACCATTTCTTGCCCTTGCTACTTTAGCAGATTTTACTTTTTTACTTTGGTCACGACTGTACCATTCATTTACTAAATTCTTAAATGGCATCAGTTCATTTTCTTTTTCTAGTGTATCGACTCCATCATTGATTGCTATAAATCTACAACCAATCGATGGGAATATATAATCAGTATATTGTCCTATCTCGATATAGTTTCTGCCAAACCTTGATAGGTCTTTTACAATGATACAGTTTATTTCTCCGTTCCTTGCATCGTCCACCATTTGTTGAAAGCTTGGTCTATCGAAGTTTGTTCCCGATAATCCGTCATCGATATATTCTTTCTTTAACTCCCAACCACGCTTGTTTAAATATTCTTTTACAATATCTCTTTGGTTTTCAATGCTCAAGCTTTCTCCATTTCTTTCGTCATCTCTCGATAATCTTAGGTATGCTCCTACTTTATAATTCATTTCTTATTCCTTCTTTCATTAGTTTGATACTTGTGTATAGCTACATACATTACCACAAGTTTTGTTTAATATCTATTCATCAATAGCAACAATGTTTTTATTTGAAATTGCTCGTTCTACTATATTTTCAACAAGTATTTCTCGAAGACTTCTTTCGCCTTTAAAAATCCTTGTGATATTATAAGTCACTTTTCCTATTCGCTCTGTTTTGTTTATTGTCATTTAATCCCTTTCTACATTCCCATATAATATTTATACTCTTGACTATTTTCTTCTTCCTTTTTCTGTCCTTTTTGACCTTTCTTGCGTTCTGTCACAACGATTTGAGTTGTACAGTCTTTGATAGGACCATCGTTTAAAGCTTGTTCCACAGTTTTAGCACAGTGTATAGCACTCCCAAAAACGTCAGTATAATCCACGTCAGCATTATCGTTCCCACTCCAATTTGTATCGTAGGCAACTTGATTTTCGGCAGTGAAAAATTCATTTCTTTCTTCTTCCCAACCTGTGACAATGTTTCTTGTATCTCCTTTATCATCTTCTGCTCTTTGGCTATCTCGTTTAATATCTTCTCTTGATTTTGAGCCACTGTTTTCTGTAGTGTCTTGACTGATTTGTATATCACTTCCTGATTGTTCACTAGAAGATCCAAGTCTTCTTCTATCATCTGCCACGCTTTCGTAGGCTTGTTCAAATTCTTCAGCTCGTCCTTTGATAATGGCTTGTCTATATTCAAATTCTAACTCCATCCTTTCTTTCAAAAATTTGTCTTCAAATAATTTGTTATCTCTGCATCGCTTTCCGTCTGCTAATTCATAAGTAATATTTTTTCTACTGTCAGTCCATTTGACTTTTATGCCTTCGCTTTCCATCAGTGCCATGAATGTCTGTTTGCTATCTGCTAATTTCATACAGTCTTCAATTATATTTATCAGCTTAAACTTAAAGCTTTTACCTTGAACTGCTAGGTGATATTCTCCAATAGACATTGACTTTACTTGCTTGTCCTTTGCTCTTGGTTCACAAATCGATAGACCATATTCCTTACATAGTTCATCTGACTTTTGTCTTATTTCTCCTATGGCACTTGCTGATTGATGTAGCTTTTTACCTGTTTCAAAATTCACTGAATTTACAATAAAATGCGAATGCAGATGTTCTCTATCCGTATGCGTTGAAACTAAAACTTCAAACCCTTTATAAAATTCAGCAAGTTTCATAGCTATCTCGTGAGCAGTTTCTGGTGTTAGCACTTCGTCTTTTGGAAATGACTGAACAAAATGATAGTACATTCGTCCGTCATCTTTTCCGTGAAGTAGTTTGGTATTTATAAATTCTTCGTACACAGACTCTGGTGAGCAATCCAAACCACTGACAAGTTCATATCCGTTAGACTCAGTCTTTTCAATTTTCATCGTGTACTTTAGCACTGCCCTTAGCCCTGCTCGACTTTGACTTTTCGTTCTATTTATAAAATTAACTGTTGCCACCGTTCCACCTTTTTCTTTCTAGCACTTCTTTCAATGTTTTATTTATTTCGAATAATTGGTTTCGCATATCTTTTAAATATATGACTTGGGTTTTACCACTCCTTGCAAGCTTGGATAGTTCCGTTAGCTTATTTGCTATTTCTTTTTGCTCTTTCAAGACTTCTTGCAAGTCATTTATTACAACTATTTGTTTGCCAAGTGCAACGTCTGTCACGAACTTCGTTAGTGTTAATTTTGACTTTTTAACCTTGCTTTTGATGACGGCTAAGTCTTCATCGCTTATCCTTAAATTTAGTCTACTATTTTTCATATTCTTACTCCTTGATTTGTATATCATTTCGGCTTACGTCTTGAAGGGGGTCAGGGGTTCTCCCCAGCCAGTAAGCATCGGCGTGTAGCCGAATGCGATGCTGGCTCTCTCTAAGAGAGAGAACGTAAGCTTTAAGCTCTCCCCCAAGTTTTCTGCATAAAAAAACGACTATCATACTAGATAGCCGATACCTTTTAACATCGATTTTTACTGCCAAAACCCCTTGCAACTAGGGTGATTTTCAACCTGTTTTTCTTATTAGGTAGTTTTACCCTAAGAAGAACTTAAACGGCGAATAAGCCTTTATTTTGCAGTTGTTTATGACAGAAAAGAAGAATGCAACAATGCAGTGTCCTTAAGAACTTACACTCTTGCACTCTTGAAATGACCAATACCACTTGCCACCTTTTTTAGTAGAATCAACTCCAATATTTTTCTTTGCAGTCATAAGTGTTCTGTGTGATACTCCAATCTCATCTGCGTACTTTTTCACTTCTTCAAACGATAAATCTGTTTCAGCTAAAATTTCTTTTAGTAGATTTTCGGCTTGAGTAGTTTTATTAACTGTAGAACCTTTTCCACTTAATAAATCATCAACTGTAGTTTCACAATATCCACGCCAATGAAAACCTGTTTCTGGATTTAGTTCAAATGCAATCGACTGACCCTCTGGTGATAAATTACTTTTCGAGTGAGCAACTATTCGTAAAGTTTTTTCTTCTTTATCTCTACCAATAACTAAAACACTTCTAACTGCAGCACCGATGTCTATCGAACCAATTCCACGATACGCAGATTTTGAACCACCCGATTTATTAAGATGACCAATCAATATAATTGCACAACCAGTTTCTTGTGCAAGGTTAGATAGCTTTGAAAAAATAGGACGTATTTCATTTGCTCTATGCATATCAACTCCAGCACCTAAGTAAGCTTGTATGGGGTCTAGCACAACAACTTTAGCATTAGTTTTTTCTATTGCTTGTTCAATTCTTTCATCTGTCATTGAAAGTATTTCGTTGGTTTCGTTTATAACAAAAACTCTATCGAGGTCAGCACCTGCTCGTTCTAGTCTTGGCTTGATTGTATCTCCTAGTCCGTCTTCTGCAGTTTGATATATTACATTCACAGCCTCATCTCCTTGTTCTTCTTCAGGTAGCGGTTCTCCATTTGTCAATAGTGCTAGTAATGACAGAACAAAAGTTGTTTTACCTTCGCCTGGATCTCCTTGAACAACTGTCACTTTTCCATAAGGAATATATGGATACCAAAGCCAATCTATTTCTTTTGTTTCGACACCACTCATTTGTATCAAATCTAATTCTTCTTTTATTATTTTATCTTTCATTATTTATTTCTCCTATTCTATTTATTACAGACAACAAAAAAAGCACTGATTTTTAAATCAGTGCCTATTGGTTGCATAAAAAAAGAACAGTTAATCCATCAAAGGTTTTAACTGTTCATCGTCTTTTTCAAATGTTTCGAGCATCATCTTTGCTCCAATGCGAAAGCCATATTTAAAGCTTTCAACGGAACTTATCGAACTAAGTGTTCCGTTTATGTTTGTAAGGTTTTCAAACATTTCTTTTTCTTCTGTTTTTAATTTTTCTACTAACTCATCTGCGAGCCTGCAAAATTCTTTTTGCTCTTTTTGGTATTCACTACCTTTTACAACTTCTTTGTTGTTTCCATTGATTTTACCAAAGTATAAATCTTCTAAAAATGACATTCTCTCACCTCCTTAGTTTATATTTTACTATAAACTTTGAGCGAAAGCTATTCATCAAATGCAACAAAATATATCTCGTAAACCTTTTATTCATCGACGTTTTTTGGATAAAAAATAATAACCGTCCTTATGCAAGTATCTCCCAAATATATAGTGGTGCTGTTAAAGTAAACACTAAACAAGCGAATAGAATTGCTGGACCTGTCCACTCGAATTGTCCGTGTTTTCTGTAATCAAAATATGCCATACCTACTTTAGTAAAGATGAATACGACTAGTATCAAATCCATCAAAGAAGATGGAAAGTGGTATTTTGAATGTCCTTAAAGTGCAAGAGTGCAAAAATGTATATACACACCCTTGCACCCTTAACTTGCTTCTTCGATGTTAAAATGGCTTGAAATGCCACTGGAAATTTAATTTTTAGAAGTAAGACAAAAAATACGATTACACACTTTTTAGAGTGTGGCAAGCTTCCTATTTGTAAGACGCTGACGCATCTTTTTCAAATAGTTTCCTGCTACGCAGATGAATTTAAAGGAGAATTTTAAGAGAAGATAGTGTTCTTTGACCTACTATGTACGATTATGTGACTTATGGAACTAATCACGCAGGATTGGATTTAAGCAAACCTTATGATTGGTCAAGCAAAAGTATATGCAACCTACTTGAAGCTGAAGAATACATTGGAACAACTGTAAATTGCAGACGTTATAAACCATCTTTTAAGAGTAAGAAGCAAAAAAATAATCCACCTGAAAACTGGATTAGACATGAGAACACCCACGAGGCTATTATTGACAGAGAAACGTGGGATATTGTAGAAAAAGTTAGAAGCACAAAGCGCAGACCTAATAAAATGGGCGAACAAGATATGTTATCTGGCTTGATAGAGTGTGCAACCTGTGGCACAAAGCATTATCTTTGCAGATGTGGAAGTTGGAGCAAGGATAAATTTACATATACTTGTGGGCAGTATCATAAGCGAAAAGGAACTTGCACCCCGCATACGATGAAGGTTGTAAACTTACACAAAGTGGTTATTAGACAGCTAAATTATGTACTTGAACAAGTTAAGGACAACAGAGAAGAATTTCTAGCGAATATCATAAACAACCAAAGCGAGCAACTAAAAAAAGATTTAGTGGTTAAACGTAAAGAGCTTGATAAGTCAATGAAACGATTGTCTGAACTTGATATTTTATTTAGCAAAACCTTTGAGAAAATGGCACTTGAGCAGATTAGTGAAGAACAATTTCAAATGCTTAGTAGCACTTATAATAACGAAAAAGCAGAACTTACTACAAAAGTAGAAGTCCTGCAAAATGATATTAACGGAGAGCAAGAGAAGTTGCTAAACACCGATAGATTTATGAAAGTCATTGATAAGTACACGAGCATCGATGAATTAACACCCGAAATTGTCCGTGAACTTATTGATAAAATCGTTATTTACGAACGTAGCGAGCCATCTAAAAAGAAGTATTACACACAAGCCGTTGATGTTTACTTCAACTTCATCGGCAGAGTATAAAGAAAAGCCGTAGGACTTAAAATCCTACGGCAAATCTTATAAAACTAAAACATCCCTATGGGTGGGGGTATTTCTTTTTCATATGTTGTTATTTTTTTAGAAGCGATATTTGACTTTGATATATTTGTTCTAAGCTTGTTATTGAATTTACCATACATTTAACTGAATTATTAGTTTTTAGAATATCATCTA
>JAWXUP010000156.1:0-2832 GCA_044426345.1 Clostridia bacterium
ATGCGATGGTTGAGGTTTTAGAGAAAAATAGTAATATAAATCATGTGAATTTGTGCTTGGATAACGACAAAACTGGTCACCAGACTGTCGATAGGTTTGGGAAATTATTGCGTGAGATTGGAGTTGATTTTGATTTTATTTTTCCGAGTGGGAAAGATTTTAATGAGGATGTGAAAAAGCAGATGGTTTAATGCCATCTGCTAAAAATTTGTACTGTTTAAACTCACAATAATTTACGAATTCGATTTCAATTCATTTTTTATATCTGCTATCGCCTCTTTAAAAGAGCGAGTTTTTTCAGTCTCCTCGTCACTCAAACCTTGTTCTAAAAGAGAATATAATTCTTGTTTTTCGCAATTTTCGAAATTTATTTTCAACTCATATTTATTCATCTAAATCACCGAGAACTTCTCTAAATGAAGAATATGATTTTGCTTGAATTTTTCCACTTTGAATGTCACGTGTTTCTTGCATTGCCATTTCGGTTGTTGCATTATATCGTGGCTGTTTTAATTCAAAAGGAAGTCCGCCTACCATTAAAGATTGATGTAAAAACATATTTATTGCATCGGTAACAGTAATACCAAAATTTGAAAATAACGCTTCTGCATTTGCTTTAACTTCTGGCTCAATTCTAACATTTATATTTGCTGTCTTCGCCATAAAATCACCTCCATTATTAATATAACCATTGTACCACATTGTATGCACAAATGCAACACTTCGTGAAACTTTTTCAAAGGAGAAAATATGAATCCAATAACAACCCTAACAATCTCAGCACTCTCAATATCCCTCGTCATCGGTTCGCTCTCGATGATTGCACACATCTACAACCTCAACGGAATAAAATCACGCACTGTCGGTGACGGTCAACATGGAACAGCGAGATTTTCTACAAAACAAGAAATTCGAAAAAACTATCAGCACATAAAGTTCACACCAAAGATTTGGAGAAAAGGTGAAAACTTACCTAAAATCGACGAGCAAGGTATAATTTTAGGTTCAGTTGGTAAGAAAAATGAAGTCACTGCGTTAGTTGATACCGACGATGTTCACTGCCTTATGATTGGTGCGTCTGGCGTCGGCAAGACTGCGTTTTTTCTGTACCCAAATCTTGAATATGCCTGTGCAAGTGGTATGAGTTTTCTTACCACCGACACCAAAGGCGACCTGTATCGAAATTATGGTCACATCGCTCGTGAGCATTACGGATACAACGTTTCTGTCATTGATTTGCGTAATCCGACACGCTCTGACGGAAATAATTTGCTCCATCTAGTCAACAAATATATGGACGAGTATCAAAAGGATAAATCGAACTTGGTACTCAAAGCAAAAGCTGAAAAATATGCAAAAATCACTGCAAAAACTATCATCAACACGAGCGACGAAAGTTATGGTCAAAACCAATTTTTCTATGATGCAGCCGAAGGTCTGCTCACGTCTGTAATTTTATTAGTAGCTGAATTTTTAGCGCCAAAAGATGGCGAACAAGACTGCCGACACATCGTTTCCGTGTTCAAATTAGTGCAAGAATTAGTAGGACCGAGCAAAATAAAAGGCAAAAGTCAGTTCCAAGATTTGATGGAGAAATTGCCAGACGACCACAAAACAAAATGGTTTGCTGGTGCTGCACTCAATTCTGCCGAGCAAGCTATGGCAAGCGTTCTCTCGACCGTGCTATCTCGCTTAAATTCGTTCTTAGACAGTGAGATGGAACAGATTTTATGTTTCGATACAGCTATCGATGCCGAGCGTTTTTGCAACACGAAATCAGCACTATTTATCGTACTGCCCGAAGAAGATTTGACGAAATATTTTATGGTGTCGCTTATGATTCAGCAACTTTATCGTGAGATTCTAACAGTCGCTGACGAGCAAGGTGGTAAGCTCAAAAATCGAGTAATATTCTACTGTGACGAGCTTGGAACACTGCCTGCAATTCAGTCGCTAGAGCTTATTTTTTCAGCATCACGAAGTCGCCGATTGTCGATGGTTCCTATCATTCAATCGTTTGGTCAACTACAAAAAAACTATGGCGCAGAGGGTTCGGAAATCATTATTGACAACTGCCAAGATACCATTTTCGGTGGCTTTGCGCCCAACTCAAAAACTGCTGAAACGTTGTCGACTTCTATGGGAAATCGCACGGTTATGAGTGGCTCGGTTTCACGTGGCAAGAATGATCCGTCACAATCTTTGCAGATGATGGAGCGCCCACTAATGACGGCCGATGAGCTAAAATCTATACCGAAAGGTAATTTTATCGTGATGAAAACTGGCACTCACCCTATGAAAACTAAGCTGAAACTTTTTCTCGATTGGGGCATCACTTTTGACGGTGAATTTAAAGTTGTTGAACAAGCAAATCGCAAAGTAATTTATGCTGACAAGACGACACTCGAGTATAATATTTTACATCAATTGTCTACGAACAAGAGCGAAGAAAATGAGTGCGCAACGGAAAATACGTCAGCAAATAGCGTTACTCAAATTCCTGTCAACGAGCCTAGAAAACTGCTTGATAGAAAAGGTGGAATTGTTTTTCCGGAGGACAAAATATGAGTTTATTTGGAAATTTATATGATGAAGAATTGCCTTCACGAGCGAAAATTGTTTATATGAATTTGAAGGACCGAGCCGACAAAGATGGCAAGTGTTTTCCATCTGTAAAAAGAATTGCAAGGGATACTTCGCTGTCTGTCAGCACTGTCAAACGTGCGATAAATGACCTTGTGAAAGCTGGGTATATCGCAAAAGAACGACGTGTCCGGGAGAATTTCGGTGACACGTCGAATTACTATTATATAAAGGAAATGCGCAAGCATT
>JAWXUP010000053.1:0-18548 GCA_044426345.1 Clostridia bacterium
CGTGGCAGAATCAATGTACAATATCGTTAAACGTGAGTTTGCTAATCAGGAATTTGAGAGCTTACGCCAGCTTGAAATCTTATGGTTTGACTTCGTTAATTGGTATAATAATATTCGTATTCATGGTACTTTGGGCTATCTTGCACCATCAGAATTTGAAAAAAGAAATTTAATTATTGAAAAGCTGTGAATTGTACTATTTTGGGTTGACATATCCATATTGCGTTTGTAGTTTGCAAAATATTAGGTTGATTTGATGGTTCTTGTGCTGTATTTTCTGTAAAATTCACTGTCAAATCAAATTGTAAATTATCAACTTCACTGATTATCATATTTTTAATCGAACGAAATTCTTTTTGCTGTGACAGTGGTATTTTTTCTGGTTTTTCATCGGTATAACTACTATAGATCTCAAATCTCGTTTCGTACCACAAATCATAAATAGCTTTAATTTCCGGTAATTTTTCAAGCTCATCTACAATTTTATCGACTAATTTCTTGTCGTTTTTCTTTAAATATCCGTAAGATTTCTTTCCTTTGTTATTTTTTAAAGCATAATTCAAATCGATCATAATCTGAGTCATGTCGTTGTTTGGTCGAACTTTAACGTCCTTAAAAATCTCTTGACACTTTTGTTTCACCTCATCACGTTGCGTTGATTGAAGTATATAAACTTGTTCAAGTTCAAGTGAAAACACTTCTTTTGTGACTTGAGATTTAAACTTTTCGATACCTTTTTGCGTTAAATAGCCTTCGTTTTTGTCTTTGGAATAAACAATCATATGCACGTGTGGGTGGTGGCTTTCGTTATGAAAACTTGCGTACCATTGCAGATTATCGATTTTTATTTTGTAAAATTCTGCGATTTTGGGAGCAATTTGCGACAGCATATTTTTCCACGCTGTTCCATTATCAAAGCCTGTTTTCATCGCAGCTTCTCTCGTTAAAGAAATAATCGGTAGCCATATATTTCCGTTGTGATTTGCGACTTCATTTTGCACTTGCGATAAGACAATTTTATCATTGCCACTTGTAAACAAACCATGCTCCGAGATTTTTTCGACTCCCTCGCGATTCGCGATATAGTCTACATATTTTTGCACGTGCTTTTCCACTCCATCACGAGTTCCGATGTAGCTGACAAGATTCGCACCGTGCTTGCCACCACCCTTGATGTAATTCGATTTCAAGATAACTTTTGGCATACAAACACCTACCTTTTCTGAAAAATATACTTTTTAAAAATAATTTTACTCTCTTGACTGGTTTTAATAAATTCCTCCAATGGCTCACTGGTCGCCTCCTTCGAATAAATATTTTCTCGCTTTTTGACGTTCTGTATCGACTTGGTGGTCTGTCCAATTGTTGTCAACTTCTAACATTTTTATCAGCGTTTCGGTGCTAATTAAATTATTTACAGCTAATCTTTTCAGTCTTTGTTCTGTGCTATTTATTAGTCCTTGCATCTCGCCGAGTAAAATATTCGAGATGAATTTTGTCGAATTTTTGGTAAATAAATACCCAGAATAAAACTCCACTGCTTGATTTACGAAGTGACTTTCGTTCTTAAAGTCCTCCTTTTCCATCAAGAGATGCATATTTTCAAACTCATTTTCTCCAAACCAGATTGGTCTTTTCACTGTTGCCATCTTTTCTCCTTATCCGTGTAGATATCACTTTAGAGCACCTAAAAATCGGCTTAAACACTGGCTGTTCAGAACTTTACAGCACCTAAAGTGATATATTTCTTGCATTTTGGTGTACCTACCGTTTTTTCAAGATTAGTTGCAAAATTTGCTATCTTTGCGTTAATACTCGCACTTTTCGTACTCAAACGGTCGGCACTGCCGTCCGATGTTTTTGTGGGTGCACCCACTTTATCCCGCACTTAAATATTCCAACTAAAAATCGTCAAAATATCTGTGAAAATCTGTAAAAAAGCCTGTATAATTTGCGTTGTAACGGATAGATATAGAATTCTTTCCTTAATTTTTTTACCGTCATATCTTACTGTTTAATCTCGGCTGAACATCGGCTAATTTGAATTTTTTAAGCCTTAGTGGTGTGTTTACCCTACGAACCCAAACAACTCGCACACACGCCGTTTAACTGCTTGTTAAAAGTGATACGTTTGCGAGCTGTGGCATTCTCCTTTTTTATACAAATACCGACTCGTGATATTGCAAAGTGTAACTGGTGTAACCTAAATCTAAAACCTAGTGTTCATCAGCCTTTTAAGCCTTTTTGAAGTGTAACTTGGTAACACCAGTAACACTTACCACACCTTATATTTACGCAACCTCTTTTGCACAAAAATTTACTTTTTGAAGTTTTGCGACACGAATATTTTTTCCATTTGATAATTTTATTGAGTGCGTTCTACCATTTGACGAATTCAAAATCAACATTCCGTCTTCGTCTAAATGTTTTAGCAAAATATTTGTGTTCGGTGGCAAAAATCGGCATGTTGATTAATTAAAATTTCACGAGCTTCATATGGTTGCTTGTAGATTTCTTTCTTCAATAAATTTTCTCCTTTGTTTTTTTATAAATTTCCCCTTCATATGTTTACTCACTTACAAGCGTTTTTCCAAGCCTATTTTTTTAAATTTTTAATTTCATTGTTTTGTATAATTTATGTTATAATTTTTTAGTTATTTACAGTAAAGGTAACCCCCAAGCACACCTTGACAAAAACAAAGTGTGCTTGAGGTTACCTTTACCTATTTTTGAATAAATTTTAAAAATTTTGTTTATAATCTTAGTTTATCCAAAATGTTATAGTTAATTTTTAATTTAAATTGCCAAAGGTTGAAAGCAAGTAAAACAAAAGAACTCTCACTTTCTAAATGAAAGCAAGAGTTCTTTGTTTTTTTGTTAAATTAATTGCAGATTGATTATTTAATCATTTCAGCAATTCTCATTACTACAGTTGCAACTTCTGCTCTTGTAGCTGTGTTTTGTGGCTTAACTTCGCCATCGGTATAACCTTTAACGATACCAGCATCACACGCCCAAGTCATAGCTTCTACTGCGTAGCTTTGGATTGAATCTTTGTCTGTGAAAGTATCTAAAATATCTTCGTCTGAAACCGTTACATCAAAGTCGATGTAGTTCATATAACGATAGATAATTACCACTAATTCTTCTCTTGTGATTGACTTATCTGGGTTGAAGATTTCGTTTGAGTAACCTGAAACGATGCCGTTTGATTGACCCCAACGAACTCCTTCTGTGTACCAAGTGTCTGCTAAAACGTCTTCAAAACTCATAATGTAGTTTACAACGCCTAGTCCGTCTAATCTGTGTAGCACTGTTACCATCATACTTCTTGACATTTCAACGTCAGGACCAAATTCTGTTTCGCTAATTCCATAGAATAATCCGTGCGTTAAAACGTATTCTACTGCATCATAATACCAGTCGCTTGAAGAAACGTCGGTTAAATTTGCTAGTACATCTGATACGAAAGTAACTTCGATTGTAACGTCGCTATCTGGCATTTCGAATTCATATTCGTCGCCGTCTACTGTGTAGTCAACTTCGTTGCCGTCTTCGTCTAAAATTACAACTGATTTCGCTTCGTAACCATCGTTTGGAGTTGCTGTGATAGTAACGTCTTTGCCTTCTACAACTTTGCTTGATGTGTCAATGTCAACTGTACCATAATCAGAAGTTTCGTTTTCTAAAATTTCTATTGAGTAATATACAGAAATTGTTTCACCACCACTCGAACCACCTGAACTGCTACTAGAACTTGTTGAAGTAGGTTTAATTGAAAGTGTAGTATCTGCCATTGTGTAGTTGCCTATTGAATCTTCTAATTGAACAAGTACAGTATAAGTTGTGCTTGTTGAGAATGAACCATATAGGTAGAAGTTTGTACCTGCTGTGTCTGTTGTGCTTGTGATTGTCACTGCGTCGCCGTTGCTATCTGTTACTGTGAATGTTAACCAGCTTGGATCAACTATTTCGCTGAATTTAACTTGTAGGTAAGTTGAACGAGAAGTTGTCGCTGAAACTGTTACGTCGATTGCTGTGATTTCTAAATCTGCAGCTCTACCGAATGAAATATCGTAGTTGTCATTTGCATAACCACTCATTTTAATTTCGTTTGTGTAAGTTCCAACGTTTGATGTTTCATCAGTTGTTAAGTATGTGAATACTAATTGGTCGTCAATATCATCTCCGTCGCCATTTACAAAACCTTCTACTGTGTATTCAGGAGTTGGATTTTCTTCGCCGTATTCACGAGTAACGTCTGATGCTTGGAAGAATAATTCGCGTGGGATAATATCAAGAGTACCATTTGTGCTTGAAATTGTGAAGTTATAGTTTCTAGAACTTGTAGCTGTGTGACCATCTGCAAATTCCATTGTGATGTCGTAATCGCCAACGTCAGAAGTTTCGTCTGCATCTGTTGATAATACGAACATTTCTGCGTAATCATCGTAGTAAGTTGTTCTGTCATCGCCAAGTAAACCGAAGAATGTAAGCTCTGGATTTTCATCACCATAAGTTTTTTCTTTGTTTGTTGGTTGAACTGTTACATCGGCTTTTGTGATAGTAACATAAGTTGAACCATTAATCAATGTACTATTTTCATTCAAGCTGTAAACAACGTCGTATGTGCCAGCGTTTCTTAGTTCGCTTACAACTTCATTTGTTGCCTTGTCGTAGTACGTTAATGAAAGATTTGTTAAGTCTAAAGTCACGTCGCTTGCTGTGAAAGTAAGTTCTTGTGCGTAACCGTTGTATTCAAATATTGTTTCGTTTGGTACTAAAGTTACTGAGTTGTTTAATACGTTGATTGTAAGTATTGCTATAACTGTATCGCCTTCATAGTTGGCATCATCTAATGTTGCTGTGATAGTAACTTCGCCTGCACTTACAGCTGTGATTTTGCCATCAACTACTGTTGCGATAGAAGTATCAGAAGATATCCAATATGCTCCTACTGTTACTGTATCTAAAACAGCTACTACATCTACTTCTGTGTCAACGCCCATAGTTGCTGAGCCACCTAAAATAGTGAATGTATTGTTTTCATCAACAGTTGCTTTATTAATTGTTAATGTACCTGTTCCGTAAGAGAAATCGTAGTTATTATCTTCGCCACCAGAAATAGTGATTGTATGCGTGCTACCAGCCACACTTGTTGTGCTTGAAGTTGTTGTAGCTGTTGGTGATGTGTCTAATTCACTTTCGTCTTCGCCATTTACGAAACCTGAATAAGTAATTGTAAATTCTGGATCTTCTTCGCCGTACTCACGTTCAGCATCTTCTACGCTTACTGTAAGTGTTGCTTTGTTGATTGTCATTGTTGCAGAACCAGTACCTACATAGTCGTTAGAAACTATAGTATATTCTACTGCATAAGTTCCTGCCTCTGTTGGTAATGTTTCTTCGCCATCATAAGTTACTTTCACTGAGTTTGTGCCTAAATCGATTGCATCAGTGTCGTAAATTACAACAAATCCATCGTCTGAACCATTTGTAAGGGTAACTGATTTAGCTGTTCCATCATATGTGTGGGTTAAATCGCCGAATGTTAAGTTTCCTGTTGTTTCGATGACTGTGATTTCAAATGATGTTGTTGGTGTTCCAACCATGTAATTGTCACCTGTGTAAGTAGCTGTAATTATTGTGCTACCTGCGCCTACTGCTACTACTAAACCTGTATTTCCGTCTACTGTAACGACACTTGTGTCATCTGAAATCCAGTAAACATCGCTTGTAACAAGACCATCAATTGCTGCTGTTGCTGTAAAGCTTTCTCCTAATGTTGCTGTCGCTTGAGAATTTAAAATTGTAAATTCTGCTACGTCATCACCATCGGCAGCTTCGATTGTAAGTTCTCCATTTACATAAGTGAATGTGTAGTTTGGATCGTAACCACCAGAAACTTCGATTGTATAGTCGCCAACTGCACTGCTTGAAGTTGCAGTAGTTTTAGCTGTTGGTAAAACTGCGATGTCGCTAGTGTTTGCGAATGTTTGAGTACTGTCTTCTGTGTAAGTGTACACAATTTCAAATCCTGGAATTGAATCACCGTAAGATATTGTTTCATTATTTACTTTTACAGTAATTCCAAGAGTAGTAATTGCAAATTCATCACTTGCAGTTGCATCTTTGTAGTTGCCATTTGGATCTGAATAAGTTACTGTTACTGTGTAAGTACCAACATCTGTTGGAGTTTTTCCGATTGAATATGATACTGTTTGAGTCATTTCTGACGGAACATCTTCTGCTGTGATAACTAATCCATCGTATTCTTCGCTATCATATACTATATCGCTTGCTGTAATGCTTAAATCAGTGTATTCAGCTTGTGCAATGTATAAGATTGCATTGCCTGAACCTGTGTAAAGTTCACTATCAACTACGTAAGTCACTAAATATGAACCTGCGTTAGTTGGAGCAGTAGTTGAACCTGAACCACCTGTAATTGGAGTGTAAGTTACTATTACATCGATAAATTCTTTTTCATCATATGTAAATGTAACTGCATGTTGCTCGCTATCGTAAACTTGGTCTTCTAAACCTACAACTGTTAACGTAATATCTTCTTTGCCTACTGTAATTTCGTAAGTTGCAGTTTCATTGTCGTAATTTGCACCGTAACTTGCTGTTGCTTCTGCAGTACCTGCACCAGTTGCTGTAACTAAACCACCCTCTGTAATGGTAATAATTTCATCGTCGCCTGTAACTGTCCATGTAACATTATTTTCGATACCGTCTGAAGTATATGCGTATAATTGTAATTCTTCGTCGATACTTAATGTGTTTTTGTTACCAACGATTAAGTAAGTACCACCAACTATAGCTTCAATTGTAAGAGTTCCGTCTGTACCTTTTACAAATGAATAGTTATTGTCGCTTGCACTACTAATATCAACTGTGATTGCACCTGTATAAGTTCCTGCATCTGTTGTTGCATCATAAGTTGTGCTTGCTGTTGCTGGAACGTCAAGAACTACTGCTGTTTCGCCATCTACAAAACCATCATAAGTTAATGTAAATGTTGGGTTTGCTTCACCGAATGTACGAGTAACGCTATCAGCTGAAACTGTTAACTCTTTTTGTGCGATTGTGAATTCTTTAGTTACTGTTACGCTGTTGTAGTTATCACTAGCGAAAGTAACATAAACTTCGTAAGTACCAGCATCTGTTGGTGCTTTACCGTTTGATGTTCCGTAAGTGATTGTTGTAGTTAAATCAGTTGCATAATCGCTTGGTGCTGATGCTCCATAAGATACTGTTGTTTTAACTGTTTCTCCATAAGTTATTGTTGCATCACTATCACTATCTGTAACAGATACAGAAATGTTATCTACTATAACAACATCTGCTTTTGAAATTGTTAATGTGCCATAAACTGTGCCAGTGTAATTGCCAGTTGCTGTTGCAACGAATGGATATGAACCAGCGTTTGTTGGAGTTGTTTCTGCATAACCTGTTCCGTAGTCGATTGTTGCAGTTGCAATATCATTTTCATTGTTGTCAGCAGTTATTGTTGGATAAGTAGCTGTCGCTGTAAGTGCGCTACCTGTGTAAGTTTGCATTAAACTGCCTAATGTGATATTTACATTTTTCGCTGTTGATGTGAATGTAACTGTCGCCACTTTGTTGTTGTAGTTATCAGCTGTGTATGTTACTTTAACTGTAACTTCGCCAACGCCTGTGATTGTAACTAAGCCATCGTCACTGATTGTTGCATAATTATCACCACTTGTAATTCCCCAAGAAGCTGTGCCACCTGTTGTACCACCAGAAGTGCTTAAAGTGAATGTGTCGCCATATTCAATAGTACCTGGAGTGCCAACGATTGCAAGGTAATCTTGGTCGATTGAAGTGATTTCAAATATAACGTTTGCAACAGCGGTGCTGTCAGCAAATGTGTAATTATTATCATCTGTTAATGTAATTTCTACTGCATATTCTCCAACTGCGTTTGGAGTTGAAGTTTCTGTTTCACTATCTTTAGTGTATTTCACTGTAAAGTCGGTAAATACATTACCATTTACATCTGTTGCTGTGATAACCATTTCTTGGTTTGAACCTGTGTATGGAACAGATATTGAACCGAATGTGAATGTTACTTTGTTTTGATAAATATAATCTGTGCCCATGCTTTCAATTTCAGATATGCCTAAAGTATAGTTACCTACTTTTGCACCAGATAGACCTGTTAGTGTAAATATAGCATAATTTGCACCGATATCTTCACTAGATAATGCTAAATTATAGTTTACAGTTAAGCTATCGCTGTTATAAACCGAATCAGTTTTAACGGTAAGCGTACCAGTAATTGATTTGTTTCCATCGTAAGCTTTTGCAGTTACAGTGTAAGCAAAATCATCTTTATCTAATTCGATTGGACTTACAGTAATCGTACCAGATTGGTAGATGAAAATGTAATCCGAAGAAACTAAACCTGAGGCTGAAACTGTGTATGAACCAATGTTTGAGCCTTGTGTGTAAGTTGTTGAGAAAGTAAGTCCTGTTGTTGTAGGATTAATATCCTCAGCTTTTACTTCTACACCACTGATTGTGTATGTTAAATCATCAGTTGTGTATGAAACTGTATCACCGTAAGTTATATCTTTTCCGTCAACAGTTACTACAACTGTTTGTTGTCCAACGATAATTACATAACTTGCAGTTACAGAAGTATAACCACTTTCAACAGCTGAAACTGTCGCTGTGATAGTCGCAGAACCTGTTGATTTTATTGTAACTTGACCATCTGTATCAACTTCAGCAACGCTTGTATCACTACTTTCGTATGATACTGTTGTTGCTACTGTGTTTGGATTTGTAAGAGTGTTTTCTTGCTCTGTAGCTCCAACAACCCAGTCTGTTACGAAAGTTGCTGCGAAAGAAATGCCGTTTAGCGATTCTTTGTCTTCTGTAGCGCCAGATTGAACAACGAAAAGACCAGTGTTGTCGCAATCTAGTGCTGTTGCTAGACCAGAAATCGTACTATAAGCCGTCTCTATTGTACAAGAATTATCAATTTTATAGTTGCCAGAAGTGTCATTTAATGTGATTACATATAGATAAGTACCTGCATCTATAACACCGTTTGTGTAAGCTTCTGTGTCGATTGTATCTTTCGCCTCGTTGATGTCGTAGTAGTTAACCGTGAAAGCACTATCAGTTAAATTCGTGTTAGTTGCAAACGAAATGTATTGTCTTTTGCCAGATTCGTAGCTAACTGTTGTGCCAGTTGCGTCGAATGTTATGGCTTTTTTGTTTACTGTAAGACTATCTGTGAAAGTTTTGCTTGCGTAATTTGAAGAACTATCAGCTGTATAAACATATGAAATAGTGTAATTTCCTGCAACCAAATTATCCACGCCAGTGTATTCAGCATAACCATCTTCAAGCGTAACTGCACTACCTAAATCAGTTACTTCGCCACCGCTTAGTTGATATTTAAACTGAACTGAACCAGTTGGGTAAGTTGAGTTATCTAGCGAGTCAAGCTGAATAGAAAATGTAAGTGTGTCTTCGTAAGTAGATGTGTAACTGTCCGCTACTGTCTCGCCTGTGATTTCAGATGTTGCAGTTGGAGTTGCTTGTGCGATTACAAGCGTGCCTAGTTTGAAAGCTGTTGTGTCACTCGGCATTTCGAAATAGTCAGAAGATGTGATACTTGCAAATACATAATATGTGCCAACGTTTGTTGGAGCTGTTTTCATAGCTTCTGTAAAAGTATTTTCGCCAGTTTCTGTTGAATAATATACTGTGATTGTTGCGTTGTCGTCATCAATTAGAGTTACATCAACATCTTGCTCTGCACCGTCATACACTACCGTAGTATTAGTGTAACTAAAGTCACTAGAAACAGCTTCAACTTTTGCAATATAAATGCTATCATCAGATGTACGATAGAAAATATCGCCTTGTGTGCTTGTAAACTTACTTGCGTAGTTTGTTTCTGTACTTAAAACTGTTCCACCGTCAGTCGCGATTTTTGCGCCTTCGCCGTCGGTCGCTGTAACTGCAATAGTGTCTGTGCTATTTGTCAACGCACCTTTAATTGTGATAGTTTTGCCAGTTGCCAATGTCACACCTTCAGTTATAGTAATATAACCTGAAATTTCAAAAGTTCCATCACTCACTGTCACACGATTAACTGTACCACCACTCATAGTAAGCGTAGAGCTAGATGATACTACACCAATTGTGCCTCCAGATATTGTAGTCGTGCCATTAACAGTTACGTCACGCTCGTAGCTTCCAGCATAGTTATCTGTAATTGTACCACTAGATATTGTAACTGACTCACCGTTGGTTTCCACACCACCACGAGAAGTTGAAGTATTTCCAGAAATTGTACCACCACTAATTACTGAGGTTTTTGCAGCGTTACGGAAGTAGATACCTGCAGAATAATACGCTACATTGCCTGTTATACTACCACCTGACATATAAAGCGAACCTGCATCGATATAAACGCCTCCGCCATAGCTATTAACAGCGGTGCCAGTTAGTGCTATATTATTTTTAATTTCTGCTGTGTCCGAAAGATAAAATGTGCCACTTTTTACATATACCGCGCCATTAAAATAGTTATTTGTTGATTTATTGTACGCAATAGCACCACCAGACATGCTAAATGTACCAGAAGATAGATACACGCCAACGCCTTCATTTGCTGATGACATGCCTGCAATATTACCTCCAAACACATTTAATGTACCACCATCTATATCAACGCCACGGATACCGCCAGTGATAAGTCCGGTTGTAATAATTACTGTGCCGTCGCTATCGCTCGTTGGGTCTGTAACTTCGTAGCTTGGGTTTGGATTATATGTAGTGATTTCGTCTTCGTCATCATCATACAAATTAAGCGTTGCACCACTGTTTACTGTGATAACAGAAGCGCCATTATTATTCGAACCGTCAATTTTATACCCATTCAAGTATAAATC
This sequence comes from Clostridia bacterium, assembly GCA_044426345.1. Taxonomy (GTDB): domain Bacteria; phylum Bacillota; class Clostridia; order Oscillospirales; family Butyricicoccaceae; genus CAYJLC01. Next base: position 10,947 of record JAWXUP010000053.1, read on the forward strand.
TATCGCATTTGTATTTTCAATCGTCAAAGTTTCAGTTGTTTCCACATCATCAAGAAGTGTTACAACGATTTTATCTTCGCCTATATCTGTTGCTTCATTCGCCACTGCAATCGCATCTTCTATAGAGCCATAGCTAGTTGCCTCATCCGTGCCTACTTGCACGCTTGCAGCATAAGCTGTATAGACGATATTATTATCGGTTGTATCTAAAACCAAGATTTTTCCACTGTCAATCGGCGTAGCACTAAAGGCAGCAAAGTCGGCCTCTGTCAATGTATAGTTTGAACCCTGTGCCACAACATCATTTTTCGAAGCACTTACGGCAATACTTGCGCCAGAAATACTACCTGTTACATTGATGGTCTTGCCATTTAGATAAACACCATCGCCGTCAACGTCACCTGCGTCAATGGTGATAGCATTTTCCACATTCATGGTGGTGGTGAAATACACGCTGTCGCCATTTTTGGTGGCTGTATTTTCCGTGATTGAACCGCCACCATTATAGGTGGTATTATTGCCAGCGATAGTACCGCCAGTCATAACGAGTTTTGCACCGCCGTCTACAAAGATGCCACCACCGTTCATGTAGTTGAAACCGCCGTAGATGACACCGCCTGTGACTGCGACATAGCCCTCGTCATCGGACATATTCTCATTTGTAATGGCAGCACTGCTACCAGTACCTGAGATATAGCGAGTGCCTTTGTTTGCTCCGTCACTGTCTTTTAGTGTTAGGGCATAATATTGCCATACCATAGTACCTGAAAGTTTGAACACGGAACCGCCGCCATTTAGCATATGGATGTCATATCCATTTAAGTCTAGGGTGAGGTCCTTGTTAGATATTGCAATTGTGGATTCTATTTCCACATCTGCCATCAGCGTGATAGAGTTTCCACTTGTGGCATTTGAAATGGCATCTTCTAGGGTTTCGTAGTACACACTTGTGGAATTATTTACCACCTCATAGACATCCGTTGCCCATGCCGTACTAGTCATCAAAATAGTCATAATAACGGTCAAAAAGACCCTTAAAATGAGTTTGCTAAATTGTTTTTTCATAAATTTTCTCCTAAAAAAAGTGGTTTGATAATAAGAAATACCACATAATATTTATTATGTTGTAGGACATGAGCAGAGCTATTGTTTAGTTAGCTATTAAATTGAAAAATTTTTAACATTATTATTGAAAATTTAGAAATCGCTCTATTAATTATGTAAAATATCTTACAAATCAAAGATTAGCTTTATAAATTATTGCTTTTTTTCTTACTGAGTGCTATAATTTATTAAGAGTATATGAATACAAACCAAAATTATTATTACATAATAAATATTATGTTGCACAACTTTTTCAACACAACAAAAGTTGCATTTTACCTATCTGCCTTGCGTGTTTAACGCCTGTTTCAATCGTATAAATTCTCGTAGTATCCACACTACTATGACCCAAGATGTCAGCCAAACGGTTGATGTCTTTTTCTATTTTATAGAACGTTCTCGCAAACAAATGTCGCAAATTATGAGGAAATACCTTGCTTTCTGGCACTCTTGCATCTTTGCACAGTCTTTTCATCATCTTCCATATATTCGTTCTATCTAGTGGCTTTCCTGTCTTTGTTATAAAAACCGAGCCTTTAGTTGGCTGTTTCTTTTTGTACAAACTGTTAAATTTGTTGCAATTTCCTTGTTAAAATGTGGAAAATGTGATATAATTGATTAAAATATAACAAGGAGGAAGAAATGAATAAAATTTTTAAAATTCATAAAAAAATAATGTCAATGGCGCTTGCGATGACTATGATGTTATCGCTGTTTTCAATGCAGGTTTTTGCAGATGAAGTGAGATTTACCATTGAGGAAGGTTCTGGTTATACCTACGACAGCACAGCTTCAACTCTTACAATAACAGAGGCAGGCACATACAACATTACAACAAATGGCTATACGACAACGCATAATATTGTGATTTCAGCAGATAATGTTACTATTAACTTAAATGATGTAGTTATGGAAACGACAAATACAACAGCGATAAAGGTTAATGGATACTACACTCTTACCATTGGTGGTACAGGAGCAAGTATAACCTCTGCGGAATATACAGGTCCAAGTGCAACAACTTATGGCATAGTTAGCACAGGTGATATTTACTTTGTAAATACAGGAGAGTTTTCTATAACTTCTAAAGCTGCAACTACGACAAATAGTTATGTTTCGGGTTCTTATGCCATATTTACTTCGGCGAATATTTATTTTAACGGCGCAAAAGTAATTTTAACGAGCCATGAAGCGGATGAAAGTTATGCTTTGCGAGCATGGAACAAAGTTGAAATTGCGCAAGGAACAGAAGTGGTAGCTACAAGCTTAGATGAAGGAGATAACAGTGTCGGCTCATACGTTGGTGAAATTGACATAAAAGGAAGTCTTATTTCCGAAGGTGATTATAGTGGTTTACGCACAGGCTCTTTGGTAGTTGACGGAGGTTATGTCGAAGCGTTAGCTAGAACGGGAGAAAATGGAATTGTAGATTCTAGCAATCAAAGTTCTTCGTATATTAAAAACGGAGCTGTAGTTTATGCTCAAGGTGTTATAAGAGGCATTGGATTTAACGGTAATCTTGAAATCGACGACTCAACCGTAGTAGCCAAAGCTACAAACGGAAGTGCATGGTGGGATTCGGTTGCTATTAGAACAAGTAACTTAACTATAACTGGTGATAGCGACATCATAGCAAAAGCTACATATGATGTAGAAGATGGCGGATACAGCGCTTACTCAATAAGTGCAGAGGAAATAATAATAGACTCAGCTTTAAAAGCTTTCCAGTATGATGGACAAGATTACACAATAGCATCAACTTTATCTGATGATAATACACGCTTTGTATATGGAGATCCTGAAACATATACAACAGATGTTAGAATTTACATTCCAAACTATACAGTAAGCTATAATCTTGAAAGCGATGAATCTGCAACTGACTTGCCAATTGACGAAGAAATCGAAAGAGGTCAGACGGTTACAGTTACAGATGTAGTGCCAACAAAAACAGGCTATACATTTGATGGTTGGGAATATGAAGGAACAACTTATCAAGCTGATGAAACATTAACAATGCCAGCGAGCGATGTAACTTTCACAGCGACGTGGAGCATAAACGATCATATTTTGGTTTTCAAAGATGGAAATACAATGATTTCTGAAGAAGAAGTTGATTTTGGAACTAATGTTGTGATTCCGAGTCACTCAAAAGAAGGCTATACTTTCACAGGCTGGTATTATGACGGTTCAACTTACCAAGCGGGAGAAACATTTACAATGCCAAACGAAGGCGTTGAATTTACAGCAACATGGTCGGTTATAGATTATACAGTATCATTTGATGCAAACGGTGGCGCTGAGGTGTCGAGTTATAACGTTGATTTTAACACTCAAATTATCTTGCCAGATACAACGAAAGAAGGCGCGCATTTCTACGGTTGGATTTATAATGGAGCAACTTATCAAGCGGGAGAAATGTTTACAATGCCGGCGAGCGATGTAACTTTCACAGCTATTTGGTTGCCACATGAAGCAACTCCAAACGCAACGATTGATTATGTAAATGAGCAAATTTTAGGTTTAAACACAGCCTACACGATAAATGGCGACACAGTTTTGATTGATGGAAACATAGACATCGACGAAAGTTGGTTTGCAACCGAGCTTTCTATAGTTAAAACAGGCGATGGCGTGTATACCGTTGATAGTGACACGCAAATTCTTGCAATTCCAGCACGACCAACACTTGACACAGTGTCAGCTGTCAATTGTACAACAACGAGCAACAATAATGGTAAAATAACAGGCGTAGACAGTTCTATGTACTATCGAATTTCAGGCGATACAGCGTGGTATGAAATACCTTATGGAACGACAGAAATCACAGGACTTACAAATGGAACATACGAAGTTTATATTCCGGCGGTTGAGGGTGTTTCTTTTGCAAGCCAAATAAAAACAGTGACGATAGCGAAGAAAACTGGAAGTTCAAGCAACTCATCATCGTCAACTGCAACGTTAGACCGTGATAATCACTATGCATATATGCAAGGCAACGACGATGGTACATTTACACCGGATAATTATATCACAAGAGTGGAAGCTGCAGTGATGTTTTCAAGATTATTAACCGAAAAAATCGACGATGAAACGTTATATTCAAGCAGTTTTTCGGATATAACAGAAGATTTATGGTATGCAAATGCAGTTGGATTTATGGAACAATTCGGCGTAATTAATGGTTATGAAGATGGTACTTTTGGTGGTGACAACGCAATCACACGTGCTGAATTTGCTACAATTGCAAGTAGATTTGACGAACTTGCGCTGTCAGATCAAAACATTTTCTCAGATGTTTCGCAATCACATTGGGCGTTTGAATATATCAGTTCTGCCGAGGCAAAAGGTTGGATAAATGGCTATGAAGATGGCACATTTAAACCAGAGCAATTTATCACAAGAGCTGAGGCGGTAACGCTTGTAAACAAAGTGCTAGACCGCAGTTGTGACCAAGATTTTATAATCGAAAACTTTGAAGATATTAATACATTTAGCGATGTTACATCATCACATTGGGCATATTATGAAATCTTAGAGGCATCAAACGGACATATCTATAAAGTGAACAACGGTGTAGAATATTGGACAGCGCTTGTTGATTAATCAACAATTTGAGTCTGTGAAAGATTTTCTGTAAATAACAAGACATAAAAGGTCTTCTATGATAAAATAAAAATCATAGGAGGCCTAAAATTATGGCAAGAGAAAAGAAACCGGTACACAAAGTACGAATGACAGACGGAAAAAGAAAAATTATTCAACAGTTACTTCAAGAGTACGATATTGAAAGTGCAGAAGATATCCAAGATGCACTGAAAGATCTTCTTGGTGGAGCAATCAAAGAAATGATGGAAGAGGAAATGGACGACCATCTAGGCTATGAAAAATCGCAACGCTCCGACAACGATGACTACCGCAATGGATATAAAAGCAAACGAATTAATAGCAGATATGGTAGTATGGATATTGAAGTGCCACAAGATCGCAAATCTACGTTCAAGCCTCAAGTTGTCAAAAAACGTCAAAAAGACATTTCAGAGATTGATCAAAAAATTATTTCTATGTACGCAAAAGGCATGACCACAAGACAAATATCTGAAACAATAGATGATATCTACGGTTTTGAAGCCTCAGAAGGCTTTATTTCTGATGTAACCGACAAAATCTTACCGCAGATTGAAGAGTGAAGAGTGGCAAACACGTCCGTTAGATGAAGTATATCCAATACTATACATCGACGCAATTCACTATTCGGTTAGGGATAACGGAGTGATTAAGAAGCTTGCAGCGTATATCATTTTAGGAATTAACCTAGACGGTAAAAAAGAGGTTTTATCCATTAATGTAGGCGATAATGAAAGTTCAAAATATTGGCTTTCTGTACTAAATGAGCTAAAAAACAGAGGCGTAAAAGACATTTTAATAATCTGTGCAGACGGGCTTAGTGGTATGAAAGAAGCGATTGCTGCAGCATTTCCAAAGACAGAATATCAACGTTGTATTGTTCATCAAGTTCGTAACACCTTGAAATACGTGCCAGATAAAGATCGTAAAGCATTTGCCACAGATCTTAAGACTATTTATCACGCTGCCGATGAAAAGAAAGCACTAGCTGCACTAGATCGAGTAACCGAAAAATGGACCCCAAAATATCCAAATTCCATGAAACGATGGAAAGATAATTGGGATGCCATTTCACCGATTTTCAAGTTTTCGAGCGTTGTTCGAAGAGTCATTTATACGACCAATGCCATTGAAAGTTTGAATGCTACCTATCGTAAATTAAATCGACAAAGGAGCGTATTTCCTAGTGATACAGCCCTTTTAAAGGCGCTATATCTTTCTACTTTTGAGGCTACTAAAAAGTGGACTATGGTAACCGTCAACTCACGCAACGTTAACGGCGAGTGAGATTTTCTCACTCGCCGTTAATTTCATTTTGGCACCTTGCACCCATCGGGGGCATTTTGTGGCAATAATGGTGCAACCCAATTTTCTGTTGTCTGGTCTAAACTCGGTGCGGTTTTCAGGATATACACCAAATATCGGTACGGATCCAATTCGTTTTCTTTAGCTGTTTCGATCAAACTAAACATCACAGCACTGCCTTGAGCCCCCTCTGGGGTATTAGCAAAAAGAAAATTTTTACGGTCAATCACAAATGGCTTAATACTGCGTTCAGCACGATTGTTAGACAGCTCTAGTCGACCATCAAATAATTTTCCAGATAAGACCGCTGCTCCTTCAAATAAAGCAAAGCCTTGCCAAGTGCAGACTTCGGCGCGGCGGCTCTGGTTTCTGCCCATGCAAATAGCGCGTCTAGAACAGGCTTTTCCTGCTCCAACCGCTGTTTATAGCGTTCTTCTGATGATAAATCCGCCAATTCTTTTTCCATATGAAATAACTTCGTGCAGTACGCCAACCCCGTAGCTGCAGAGCCAGTAGACTGTTTGCCCTTTGGCAACGATTTCACTGCTTCATCAAAATAGCGTCTAGCGTGCGACCAGCAACCCACTACAGTTATTTTTTTAGGTAGATTGTGGTATCCGGCGTATCCATCCGCGTGCAAATAACCCTCAAATTCATTTAAAAACTCTTTCGGGTGGTCTGCTTTGCGGTTTGGTTGGTATTCGTACAACACAATGGATTTTTCGGTATCTCCACTGGTACGATACAGCCACATGTAGCTCTTGCTCTGCGCCTTTTTACCAGGCTCATGAAGAACCTGCAAGGTGGTTTCGTCCGCATGCAGAACGTCACGCTTCACCAAATCTCGGTACAAGGCATCGTACACTGGAGTGAGCCAGTCTTTGGAACATCGTAAAATCCAATTGGACATAGTCTGTCTAGATAATTGCACTCCTTGTCGTTTCAATTCTTGCTCTTGACGATAAAGCGGCGAACCCATGACAAACTTCTGAGTCATAATATGCGCCACAGCTTCCGGAGACGCAAAGCCACCAGGTATAATCACTTTTTCTTTAGGAGTATTTAAAATAGGGGTTTCAGTACCCTCTTTTTCGCATTTTTTACAGGCATAAGTGTAGTACCAGTCCTCTTGCAAGCGCACTTGGGCAGGGATGATTTTCAGAGAACGGTGGACTTCCTTACCAATCTCAATCATCTCAGTGCCACAAATAGGGCATGACAAGTCCTCTATAGGCAGACGGTGCTCCACCACATCAACAGGCAGATTTTTGGGTAAAATATCTCGCACATCGCCTGATTTTTTCTTGCGTGTGTGGGCGTCTCCACAGGGGCTTCAGGCTGTGCAGCATAGACTTCTGCCTCATTAAACAAGAGGCTCAACTGCTCCATACCGTCATCTGTGGTCTGCTCCGAAGACGCACCAAAGCGCTTTTGACGAGACAATCTAATTTGCTCAATCAGCAAATCGTTCATGTGAGATAGCTCTGCATTTCGCTCCTTGAGAGACTCATATTCCGTCCGAGAAATGGTCACCATTTTCGGGTTACTTGTGGTGTTGTTTTTCAT
>JAWXUP010000157.1:0-2723 GCA_044426345.1 Clostridia bacterium
TACACTAGACCACATACATTTAATAATGGACTGACACCTCATAAGGCTCGCAGTCTGTTTAAATGTGCTTAATTTTAAAAATACTCTCCCTTACTGGTTCAATTTTACTTGACTAGAACAGTAACTGCGACAGCATGGTTTTCTTGGGTGGTAAGGAAAAATCCACGCTCAAAGATTTAGCTGAAACGCTAGGCAAGGAAACTATCGACAGCTATAACACAAGCGATTCTCGAGGCACGCAAATAAGCTACGGTACGAACTATCAAAAACTAGGCAAAGAGCTTATGTCCATCGATGAACTTGCAGTGATGGACGGAGGAAAATGCGTGCTACAACTTCGTGGCGTGCGACCATTTTTGAGCGAAAAGTATGACATCACACAGCACCCAAACTATAAATACTTATCCGACAGCGACCCGAAAAACGCCTTTGATATCGAAGATTTGGTATCAAGCAAATTAAAACTTAAAAAGAACGATGTTTACGAAGTCTTTGATATGACAAAGGCAGAAAACAGCTAAAAACACTACTGATTTTTTTAATTAGTAGTGTTTTTTTGTGTGGAAAGAAGGCGGTGCTTATGATTTAATCAAATTTATCAACAAAAGCAACAAACAATTTTAATTTTATGGAGGAATAATTTATGTCATTTTTTAACGAAGCAATCGATGTACTTTCAATGTTAGTAGTAGCTCTGGGTGGTGGTTTAGGTGTTTGGGGAGCAATAAACTTGCTTGAAGGTTATGGCAACGACAATCCCGGTGCAAAATCACAAGGTATGAAACAACTTATGGCAGGTGCCGGAGTTGCAGTTATTGGTTTAGTGCTAGTGCCACTTTTAGCTGATATGTTTGTAGTGTAAGGAGGTAGCGAATGGATTTTATCCTTGATGCTATTGACGAGTGGATGAAAGAAATGCTCACCGAGGGCATTATGGGTAATGTAAATGGTATGTTTGATACGCTAAATACCGAAGTTACAAACGCTGCGACAAATGTAGGAATGACACCATCGTCTTGGAACAGTGGTGTCTTTTCGCTCATTCAAAGCCTTTCAGACACCGTTATAATGCCCATCGCTGGCATGATTCTCACTTTTGTTATGTGCCACGAACTCATACAAATGATAATTGACAGAAATAACTTACACGATTTTCCACCGTCGGATATTTTTAAATGGATAATGAAAACGAGCATTGCGATTTTGATTGTCACCAACACTTTTACAGTGATTATGGCGATATTTGACGTGTCGCAATCGGTGGTAAATAGTTCGACAGGTATTATAATTTACGATACGTCAGTAGGAGTGGATATTTTGAACGGTTTTGAAGAATCACTGCTCGATTTTGATACAGGTTACTTGCTCGGCTTATATCTCCAATCGTTTTTAGTAAGCATTGGTATGAAAATTTTAGGTATTTGTGTTTTTATAATTATTTTCGGACGAATGCTCGAAATCTACCTTATGACCTCGATAGGCGCAATACCGATGGCAACTATGCAAAGTAAAGAGTGGAACATGGGCAATAACTATATAAAATCGATACTCGCATTAGCTTTTCAAGCGTTTTTGATTATGGTGTGCCTTGCAATTTATGCAGTTTTAATGCAATCGGTTGTGACTAGCGGAGAACCAATCGAGGCAATTTGGACGTGCGTAGGTTACACGATGTTATTATGCTTCACGTTGTTTAAAACAGCGACGATTTCAAAGTCGGTTTTTCAGGCGCATTAAAGTAAAGGAGGAAAAATGGCTTACGTACCAATACCAAAAGACCTTAGTAATGTTAAAACAAAAGTTATGTTTAACCTTACAAAAAGGCAACTTATCTGCTTTGGTTTAGGCGCTTTGGTTGGTTTACCAGTGTTTTTTATATTTAGAACGACAGGAAATACAAGTGTATCAGTCTTTATGATGATGTTCACTATGTTTCCTTTTTTTATGTTTGCGATGTACGAAAAACATAATCAACCACTCGAGGTAATCCTCAAAAATTATCTCAATGTAAAGTTTCTAAGTCCTAAAAAGCGTCCATATCGAACGGATAATTTTTACAATATTTTAGAACGTCAAGATAAACTTGATAAGGAGGTGCAAAGGATTGTCAAACAACGTAAAATTAAACAAAAACGAGCGAAAACTGATAGAAATAGCAATCGAAAAGGCAAAAAACAAGCCTAAAGGTGTAAAATCTGCACAAGATACGATACCTTTTGAGCGAATGTTTCCAGATGGAGTTTGTCGTGTGACGGAAACTTTTTATACAAAAACGATAGCTTTTATGGATATTAACTATCAAATAGCTCAAAACGAAGACAAAACAGCAATTTTCGAGGGTTGGTGTGATTTTTTAAACTACTTCGACAGCTCTATTAAATTCCAACTATCTTTCGTTAATTCAACAGCTAATGAGAATGATTTTGAAAATAGCATTAATATTGAAGAACAAAACGACGATTTTAATAGCATAAGACAAGAATACTCGGATATGCTGAAAAGTCAGCTTGAACGAGGAAATAACGGACTTGTTAAAACTAAATATCTTACATTTGGCATTGATGCAAAAAATATAAAAATTGCAAAGCCACGTCTTGAACGTATAGAAAATGACTTGCTAAATGCGTTTAAAAAACTAGGAGTTCGCACCCACTCGCTAGATGGCAAAGAACGACTAAAGTTAATGCATAACATTTTAAGAATGGATGGAAACGAGCCTTTTC
>JAWXUP010000158.1:0-2720 GCA_044426345.1 Clostridia bacterium
TTGAATTCCAAAAAAATGTGTACTCAACCTACAAAAATCGCACGCATTTCACACCGATTTGGTATCCAGACGGACTTTACACGGTGAATTCTTGGGTAATAGATACGTGGACACCAGTTGGAATGCTGTCGCTAAACTTGACAGATAACTTAAATATTGACGGAAATTTGTGGGATGATTGGCATATTGCCGTAAAATAAGGAGGATTTAATGAAATTTTTAACCAAAAACAAAAAAATATTACTACAAATACTGATTTTTGTATGTATTTTCAGTATAACAGCATTCGCCGATGGAACTGGTGACGTTGCTGGCGCAGTGGAATCAACGTGGACCGATGCAAGCGCACAAATCAAGCAAGTAGTAAATAACGTGATTTTTCCGTGCATAGACTTAATTTTAGCAGTATTTTTCTTCACAAAAGTAGGTTTAGCGTACTTTGACTTTAGAAAATCAGGCCAATTTGAATGGACGGGCCCTGCAATTTTATTTGCGTGCTTGGTGTTTACGATGACTGCGCCACTTTATATTTGGGATATAATTGGCTTATAAAACCTAAAATTTATCACTATTACCAGTAGCTATTCTCCACAACCTGTGCTATACTGTTTGACTTAAGGAGAGTGATTTTAATGAACGAAAAAATAATATACAACCTATATCACGGAAACATTGAGCCATCAGCAAAGCAAATTGTCGTTGGCAGTGCTTACCATAAAACTCAAACGCAGTTGTACGATGCATTTGACCAGTTAGAAAAGCTGTTAAACACTGAAGAAAAAGCCTTGCTTGAATGCATTATGACTGCTTGGGGCGACTTAGATTCCATAGGAAATGAAGAAATGTTTACCGAAGGTTTTAAGCTCGGAGCAAGGTTAATGCTAGAAATATTTGAAAAAAATGACGAACAGTTAAAGTCCATCACAGGCTAACTGTTCGTTTTTTATACTTGAAAATCTACAAAATGCACAATTGTGTAATTGCTCGAAATATGCTATACTTATTTCAATAAGAAAAATAAAAAAGGAGAACCAAAATGACACAAGAACTAACATCAGAACAACAAATCTGCCTTGATATTTTCGCTAACGAAAGTATCGATACTTACAAATACAACGGTGTGCATTTCAAAACAAACAACACCGATATGCGTGACGAAATCAAGCAACAATACATCGAATATTACAGTCAAAAAGTCGCTCCACAAAAGCTTAAAAACCTTATTGTAAATGACGATGGCGTGTCTGAATTTGTAGACACTCACTATGACACAGTGCAAGTTCCGTTCAATAGAATTCGCAGAATTACAGGCTATTTAGTAGGCGACGTTTCACGTTGGAACACTGGCAAACGTGCCGAAGAACAAGATCGAGTTCATCATACTGGGGTTTAGAATTTAGAAAAGATTATTTATATTATTTTAGGAGGAACTTAGAATGAAAAGATTGGTTGCAATAACAATGATAGCCTTAGTTTTTTTAGTAGGTTGCCAAAGTACCGAGCAAGATTTAGAAACATCAAGAGCAGATGCCGTCGTTTGTGAAACACACGACCACGATAAAGCTATATCATTATTTGAAAGTTCAAGCAATATGTCTAATTCATATGTTAGTAAAGAAATTGCATTTGATGAAAATGAGCCAACATATTCAGCTCAATATGTTGATATAAATAAATCAACAGCTCCATTTACAGATGAAAAACTAATAAAAACAGAAACTGTGAACAAGTTAATTTTTCAATGTACATGGACACCAACAGGAGAGTCGTTGTACATCGGGCTAATAAGTACAAATAACAATATTTATTTTTTAGAATTATCAACAGGTAGTGTCAATGGTGTATTCTCTCTTAATGATATTCCAAATGATGAATATGAAGTGATTTTATATAGTGGGTGTTCTCATAGTTTAGAGGGAACAATGAATTACCAGTTGCAAAGCAAATGAGCATAATCTCAAAACTAAAAACCCAAGCTAAACCATTTAATCGTGGTTTAGCTTTTTTGCGTTTTATGTACAATTAATCTATTATTCGCCTTGTTTTTCGTTGCTTTTGGTGATAGCTTTAACCTTGAAATTCATATATACTTAGCTTACAAACAAGGAGGTCAATATGGAAAATGTCAAAAGCTTATGCGCTAAAATCAGTGTTCCCTTGCACGATAAAGTCAGTGCCGAAAAGGAGCAAAGTGGACTTACCCTAAACCAATACATCGAGCAAATAATCACCGAATATTACAAATTGAAAGAAGGCGAAAAAACTATGAGCGATAAAAATGTGAGAACTTTGGCGATACAAGTGTCAGCTGAACTGATGGACAAATTAGATGCATACTTAGAAAAAAATGGTATTAAAAAGAAAGCTTTTCTGACAAGTCTTATCGAAAAAGTGCTTGAAGATGCCCAAAAAGAACAACTAAACGATGAAAATTAATGGAGGGTGCTATGTGCAAAGAGATTTCAACAGAAGATTTTATTGAAAACCACAACTACAGTGGTTGGGTGTTTAAAAGATATGCTGTCGACGTACCACGCATGAAAAGGTATTTACGTCATATATTCTTTGACAATTACGAGCAGATAATTCCTAATATTTTGTATATGAAAAATGATGACAAACTCGACGTTATAGTTCCAGAATCAATAATTCCAACCGACGATCAAGCTCAATTGTTGTGGAATATCGTGCTCACGTACCTAATAGAAAAAAACATCGCA
>JAWXUP010000159.1:0-2713 GCA_044426345.1 Clostridia bacterium
TAAGTGTGGACCATATACGAGCTTTTGTGCTTTCAGCGTATCCGTTTTTATCTAAAAATATTTTAAATTCGGTAGCAGTGTGATAATCTGCATCAGATAAATCGGTATTTTCTAAAAATTCAAAGAAAACATTCAAGTTATACACATCAAGTTTTACAGAACTAACGGTTAATCCATCAATAAATCTTAAAACAGCAAAATATTTTGTTATCTCTTTGTGCAAAACAGGTGTTTTTGAAAAATAAATTCTTAGTTTGTGCATTTCATTTCCTAGTTTTACATTGCGCTTATCACAAACCCACACATCATCGGTAAAGGCAGAATTACTTGAAATTGAACATAAAAACTGAATATATCTTTGGTTTTGTAATTCATCATATAACTCCTCATATTTATATATCGCACTCATAATTTGCCTCCTTAATTGCCTTAACAACATTTTTATAAGCAAGTAGTTTGCGATTTTCCAAAATGAACTCTGCAAAATCTTCATAATCTGTCAGGTTTTCTTTTTTGTATATTTGTTTAAATTCAGCAATTATTTGTATCTGTGATTTGAGTAATTTTTTCCAATAGGCAAGATATTGCACTCCAGTACAAAGATTAGGACAACTAACACAGTGCATAGTTTTGCTTAGATAACTGCAAACTTCGAAACCACTTTTTCGTATACAATAACCAAATTCAACACGTCGTTTTGATAATCTAAAATCTACATAAAGCTGTTTGCGTTCTTCTTCTGAAAAGTTTACTAATTGCTCATTTGACAGAAGCAATCCAAATTGTTTTTGATAAAAATCAGTATTAAGTTCTGCAAGCTTTTTAGATTTAACTTCTGCATAATATTTCATAACAGTACTGTAATTTAAATGTCCAAGTTGATATACTAAGTCGGTTACAGTGGCATTATTTTCAATCATTTTTACCACCAATGTTTTTCTGCATTGTCGTGTTGTGAAATTCCAAAGCGTTCCGTTTTCGTCACAAATATTGTGTTTTTTAATAAGCTGTTTGATTTTTTCACAGTAGTTTCCGGTGTTAGGCATACAAATTTTCCGACCCTTGTTTTGATGCAAGAAGATATACGGAGAATTGCTAACTTTTCTGAGCTGCTCGCTTTCGAATATTTGCTCATCGATTAAATCCTTAATTTCTTGCTCTACATAAATTTGATGATAATCGCCAAGACCAAGCTTTCGTCTCGCTTTTAACACTTTGTATGGTGTATATTTCAAGATATATCGTCCTTCGTATCTACCATCAGACAAGCAATCTTCTTTTAAGTAAGCTACTTCTTTAGCTCGCATTCCAGTAGAAACAAATATTTTAAACATGCGGCTTGTCATAGGAGATAATTCGTCAATGTGTTCCTCTAATTTTCTAATAATACAATCTGGAATGTATGGTGTGTTTTCATTATATTTATGTGCATTTACCATCTTTAAGCTACTAAATGGATTACTGTGTGGCTTAGGTAGTTTGGTTGTATTATCATCAGAACACAAAAAGTCAAACAGCAGATTGCACATTGAAATGCAATTCATCATTTGCACCTGCGAACCATCATTTTCGAGTTTGAGCTGCAAAGATTTGGCAATAGCAACATCAACATCAGCAAAAAATGTAATGTTTGAGTCGATTTCACAAAGTATATTCGCTATTTTGAGTAAATATAGTGGATTACGATCACTTGTTCTTAAACCATAAGAATATCTATACTTGAAAAACGCTTTCAACTCTTGTTTTAAAGTAGGCGATGATACTTTTGTAAAGTCTAAAATTATATATTTAAGGGTAATACCATCAAGTTTGTACAATTTCCATTTGTTTTTTGCAAATTCTAAGTAATTTTCTGCAATGAATTTTATTTTTTGATGCTCAAATTCATTTTCTATAACACCTACAAAAAGATTATGAAAGCTCTCATCTATTCCTAAAAAATGCGAATCACCATTATTTCCAAAGATAAACTTAGTAAGACTTCTTTTGGTTATGATTTCACGATTATCAGTGTATTTTTTGACAAGACGTTTTAAATATTTTTCTGTTTCGGTTGGTCTTGCCATAAAATATCTACTAACTCTTGCATCGCCAACACGATTTGCAACATCCGACATACTATCGTTATTTTTCATTTTAATAAGCATAATTTCTGTCCAATATTCCGCAAAAGCTTGCTCTACTAACAGTGAGAAGTCAAAATTATTAGTAGCGCTGTCTAAAATATATCTGAAATTGTATTTAATATGTATTTCTTTGTTTGTGAGCATAGTTTGAAACACATATTCATAACCAACAAACTTTGATTTCAGGCATTTATTGCCTTTTGCCCATTCAGCTACGAAAAGTTTTGCATAATGGTTAAAACACTGAATAAAGCTATCTCGCACGCTTAAACCAATTGCAACAAACGCAATCCCACCAAAAAACTTAAAGGCTTTGCAAAGTTCGGTGTTATCAGAAATATATGATTTCGATATTAATATCTCACGATACTCTTGTATTTTCCTGACCATAATTTTTTCTGGGAACTCTTTTTTATGCTGAAGGCGAACTTCAATTCCTTCTATATCCCAAATCGCTGAAGCAGTTACTCTTTTTACAATTTTAATCATCTTTGTCACCAACTATCTTTTTCAGAGCTGAATTCGCCATAATTTCACTATTATAGTTCATATATGAAGTGATTGAATCTAAACTTTTCCAACCAAAA
>JAWXUP010000054.1:0-17876 GCA_044426345.1 Clostridia bacterium
TTAATCAATACCTATCCAATGCACTGCAAAATCAATACTTATATCATTGTCGAGCAACTTAAAAACTCGTGCAAAAACACTAAGTCCTGCTATAATACCGTCTTCTTTGCATATTAAATCGACCGTAGCTTTGGTTTTATCGTCTTTCACGACAGAATTAGTCGTTATATCTTCACTGCTTATATCTTCCTTTAACGCAAGACGAAGCAATTCATCTACGACCAAAGTATTAGTAATCTCATTCATTAAAACTCTCCTTTTTGTGCTTTTTTATACTATTTTTTCGACACTAAAGGAATGAGCATTGCACTGTATCCACTTAATACTTCTTCCATTATAGTATACTTTATTAAATCTAATTTATCTACTTTTTTAACGCTGGTTTTATAATTTTTTGCTATGTGATTTGCTGAAATTTTAGCAAAAACCAAACTTTCTAGTAACGAATTGCTTGCTAATCTATTCGCACCATGCACACCATTACAGCACGTTTCACCCACTGCATATAGTCGCTCCATACTCGTTTTGCTAACTAAATCCACTTCAACGCCACCCATATAATAATGTTGCGCTGGAACGACAGGTATCGGTTCTTTTAAGATATCATAACCTTCGCACTGCATTTTCTCATAAATATGTGGAAAGTGATTAACAATCGTGTCTTTATCAATATTTTCAAAAGAAAGCCATACAAAATCGGTGTTTTCTTTCGCCATTTGCTCAAAAATCGCCTTTGATACCACATCTCGTGGCAGTAATTCATCTACAAAACGTTCCTTATTTTTGCCATACAAAATTCCACCTTCACCTCTAACTGATTCCGAAATCAAAAAGCGTCTACCTTCTTTTTTTGAGTAAAAAGTAGTTGGGTGAATTTGCACATAATCCAAATTTTTAAGCGCAATTTTATGGTTTAGCGCAATAGCCAAGGCATCTCCTGTAAGGTGTTTGTAATTCGTTGAGTGCCTATACAAGCCACCTATTCCACCTGTCGCCCAAATCGTATAATCAGCTTTTATTACCAAGGTTTTTTGGTCTTGGTTACAAATTATACCTCTACATTCGCCGTTTTCATTTATGATATCAAGCATTGTTGTATCTTCATATAACGTGATATTTTCACAGCGTGACACAGCAGATAACAGCTTTGATGTGATTTCTTTTCCTGTTATGTCTTTGTGAAATAAAATACGCGAATTCGAATGTGCGCCTTCGCAAGTATATTTTAATTCGTCTTTCTCTTTCTCAAAATCCACTCCGAATTTAGTTAAATCTTCGATTATTTCACGAGAATTTTTTATCATTGTTTCAACGACTTTTTTATCATTTTCATAATGACCGGCTTTTAACGTGTCTTCAAAAAAACTATCGA
This sequence comes from Clostridia bacterium, assembly GCA_044426345.1. Classification (GTDB taxonomy): domain Bacteria; phylum Bacillota; class Clostridia; order Oscillospirales; family Butyricicoccaceae; genus CAYJLC01. The sequence goes on from JAWXUP010000054.1 coordinate 1,373, forward strand.
AATCGCTTTCATCACGCAAAACACAAATCCCACCTTGCGCTAAAAAAGAGTCGCTCTCTTCTTTTTTTGCCTTGCTTATAATAACAATTCGCTTATCTTTAGGTAAATTCAATGCAGTGAAAAGACCTGCAACACCACAGCCAACTATAACAATATCTGTATTAATAATAGACATTTTCATTCACTCCATCTATTTCATTTCATAATTTATTTTGCCAAATCAAGCATTTTTTCTAAAGGTTTTAACGCATTAATCGCTATAACATCATCTACAAAAACTTGGTGATTATTATTTTTAAGGGCTGATAAAACGCTCTCTAAAGTAATTGATTTCATATCAGGGCAACATTGTTTTTCGCTGATGATGTGGAATTTTTTATTAGGACTTTTCGACTTTAATTCGTATAAAATTCCAACTTCTGTCGCGATAATAAACTCGTCGCAATCTGCAGTCTGTGAAAATTCAATAATCGCTGAAGTACTACCGATAAAATCAGCTATATCCAGAATTTCCATTCTACATTCTGGGTGAGCTAACACTAGCGCCGATGGATATTTTTCTTTCACTGCCATAAGTTCCAAAGCATCTATTGTCGAATGTACATGGCAATATCCTTTATTGAAAACAAAGTTTTTTTCTGGTATTTTAGATTGACAATACCTACCTAAATTTTCATCAGGAATAAATAAAATATTTTTGTTTGGAAGTGATTTTACTATTTTTATCGCATTAGAAGAAGTAACGCAAACATCGGACACCGATTTTAGTTCAACCGAAGAATTTATGTAACACACAACAGCTATATCGTCATACTCGCTTTTGATTTTCTTTACACTTTCAACCGTTGCCATATGCGCCATAGGACAATCTGCGTTTTTTTCTGGAAGCAACACCATTTTATCTGGATTTACAATTTTGGCACTTTCGCCCATAAATTTCACTCCACAAAATACGATTATATCTGCATCGCTTTCTTTTGCAACTTTAGCTAAATAATAAGAATCTCCAACGAAATCTGCAATCTCTTGCACTTCGTCTTGTACATAATAATGTGCTAATATAACAGCATTTTTTTCTTTTTTTAATTTTATAATTTCATCTTTCAAAACTCAAAACCCCTTCAAAATTCTTTAGTAGTTTATAACATTATATTATATGTCATTACATCTGTCAAGACAGAAGTTTAAAATGATTTTAAAAACGCCTGTATGAACATTATTTCCAACTACAGTAACTTTGCATATTTGATAAAAATAAAATCCCAATTAAAGATAAAATATCTTGTATACATTCCCCAACTGTCGAAAAAATGTCAAGCTAAAGACATTTCACAAAATCAAAACTTACCTTAACCTTAAAATAAATTTTGAAAGCACGCACTAGCAAAGTAAAAATTTTTCAGAGAAAAATTATTTACGCAGCGGTAAAATTAGACTAGTTTTGATAAATCTTTTATAAAAAGATTTCGTCTTTTGGATACTTTGGGACGTCCCAAAGTATCAGCCACGCGGCGAGCGACTGCCGAGAAAAAAGATATCACTAGCTGTAAGTGGTAAAAGCTGAAAATAAAAAAATATGGAATACATACAATGCATTACATAGATAATTTAGATATGTATATTAGGTCTCGTCAAGTTTAATTAGGACAAAATAAATAGCATATACCAAAAAACTAATTGACTTTTCGAAAAATTAGATATATAATCAATATATAAATAGCATATGCCATAAACAAATTGGAGGTGAAGGTATTGCCGAGACCAAGAAAGTGCAGAAAAGTATGCAAACTGCCAGAAAATATAGGTTTTGTACCTATAACTCAAACAGAAATATCCGAACCTGTTATATTGCAAATTGATGAATACGAAACCTTGCGTATCATCGACCGAGAAGGCTTTTCTCAAGAACAATGTGGTGAATATATGCATATCGCAAGAGCTACCGTACAACAAATTTACACCAGTGCTAGAAAAAAATTAGCAGATGCACTTGTAGAAGGCAGACCTATCCATATTAGTGGTGGAGAATATTTGCTGTGCGATGGCAAAGAGCATAAATGTGGATGTGGTGGTTGTCGCAAACATAAACAATACGAAAACCAAGGAGGAAAGAAAATGAAAATTGCAGTTCCTTTAGATGAAAACAAACAAGATGTATGCCTTGTATTGGCTCGTGCGCCATTTTTCTTATTTTGCGAAGATGGAGCTGAGGAAATCGTTGAAAATCCAGCAGCAAATGCACAAGGTGGTGCAGGTGTTCAGGTAGCACAATTTTTGGTAGACAGTAATATTACAGTGCTGATTACACCTCGTTGTGGTCAGAATGCAGCAGATATATTCGAGATAGCAGATATGAAAATTTATAAATCCGTAGATAAAACCGCAACGGATAATTTGAAAGCATACCAAGGTGGAACATTGGAACTATTAACTAAGTTTCACGGTGGTTTCCATGGCGTACAATGAAAATAGCCTGTTTAAGTGGTAAAGGTGGCGCTGGAAAAACCTTTGTTGCAGTCAATTTGGCAGCGGTTGCCGAGCGATGTGTATATATTGATTGCGATGTGGAAGAACCTAATGGACGATTGTTTTTTAAACCAAAAATTACAGAAACCAAGATTGTTTCTACCGTAGTACCACAATTTGATGGAACAAAATGTAATGGTTGTAAAAAATGCGTGACATTTTGTAAATTCAATGCACTTGTATACATCAAAGAAAAACCTATGGTATTTTCGGAGATGTGCCATAATTGTGGTGGTTGTAAACTTGTTTGCCCAAAAGATGCCGTATCTGAGGTTGAAAAACCGATTGGTATTTTGGAGATAGGTCAATACAAGGACACAAAAATCGTAACAGGTGTATTAAATGAAGGAGAGGCCTCAGGTATTGGTGTCATAAAAAATGCCTTAGATTATGCAGCAGAAATGACCATTTTGGATTGTCCTCCTGGTAGTGCCTGTTCTGTGATGGAAACTGTAATGGATGTGGATTATTGCATTTTAGTAGCAGAACCAACAGCGTTTGGTTTCCATAATATTAAAATGGTATATGAATTAATAACACTTTTAGGGAAACCTTGTGGAATGGTTATTAATAAGGAAACTGAGCCATATCTGCCATTAGAAAATTTTTGCAACGAAAAAAACATTCCCATATTAGAACGAATTCCATACCACACGAAACTTGCTACATATATCGCAAACGGTGACATTGTGTCAGAAATGATTTTGGAAGAACGAAATCGTTTTTCGGCTCTCTTAGAAAAAATAGGAGGTAGCTTATGAAACGACTTTTGATTTTAAGTGGCAAAGGTGGGACAGGAAAAACAACGGTTTGTGCAGCTCTTGTTCGCTTAGCAAATGCAAAAGCTGTTGCAGATTGTGACGTAGATGCACCTAATTTACATTTGGTAATGAACCAAACCTCAAAACCACAAAAGACCGAGTTTATGGGTGGCGATAAAGCTATTGTAAATGCAGATTTATGCGTAAGTTGTGGTATATGTCAGAAAAATTGTCGCTTTAATGCTATTAATCTGCTAAACTACAAAGCAGTTGTCAATGAATTTTCTTGCGAGGGTTGTGGAGTTTGTGAATATGTTTGTTCTCAAAACGCAATTTCTCTTGTACCAGATTTAGCTGGCGATAAAGAATTATATGTTGATGATAGCGTATTTTCTACAGCTACTCTAAAAATGGGACGTGGAAATTCTGGAAAATTAGTGACAGAAGTAAAGCTAGCAATGATAAAATCTGCACCAGAATGCGACTTGTCAATTTCAGATGGTTCTCCAGGTATTGGTTGCCCTGTTATGGCGTCTGTGAGTGGTATGGATTTAGTGCTAATTGTAGCAGAGCCTAGCAATAGTGGAATAAGCGATTTGAAACGATTAGTGCAAATGCTTACAACTTTTCAAGTGAAATTTTTAGTTTGCGTGAATAAATACGATACAAGTCTTGACCATACAGCAGAAATTGAAACATATTGCAAGGATAACAACTTTTTCTTTGCAGGGAAAATTCCATTTGATTCAGAGGCAGTACGTGCAGTCAATGCTGGATATACCATTGTTGATGTAGATTGTACAGCCGGAACTGCTGTCAGAAAAATCTACGAAAAAATTATTACTATAAAAAATGATATGAAATAAAAGGAGAAAAAACATTATGAAAATTGCAGTATCTTGTAACGGAGCACAAATTTGGTCACACTTTGGACATTGTGAAAACTTTATGGTTTATGATGTAGCCAATGGTACTATTAACGCAGAAGTTTCTGTGCCAAATCCAGGCCACAAACCAGGTTTCTTACCAAACTTTTTAGCTGATATGGGTGTAGAAGTCATTATTTCTGGTGGTATGGGTGGTGGAGCTGTCGATATCTTCAATGAACGTGGTGTCGAAGTTGTTTTAGGCATTACTGGTAGTGCTAAAACTGCTGTGGAACAATATTTGGCAGGAAACTTAGAATCTACAGGTTCTATTTGTCATAATCACGAACACGCAGATGCTTGTGGACAACACTAAGCCTATAAGATTATAAACAAAATTGAATTTATTTTCGTAACGCACAAAATACTAAAAAACCTCCTATATAATAATCCGTAATGCACGGACTATTATATGGGAGGTTTAATTTTTGAGATAACCCGTTACTCGATTATAACTGGTGTTTCTTCTAAGTCTTCTACTGGAAGTTCTTCTGTTACTTCTTCTATAATTTCTTCTTCGGTAAAGTCGGTGAGCATAAGATTTAAGTCTACATAACCTTCGATTCCGTCGATAGTACCTTTATCTGTGTACTGCCAAATTTGGAAATCATAATAGAAAACTGGGCTACTACGATAAGATGCAAGCCAAAATGGATTGTCTTGTAATAAATCCAAATCTAAGTACAGATATGCAAGCGATTGATTAAAATAGGTCATAGTATCATATCCCGCTTTTTGCATTTTCTCATTGAACACTTGATTATAAAGCGTTATACATTGTCCTTGCATAGTATTTGTGCGTGCTAAACTATTATTATCAATGAATTCCCAATTAAAAACAACCGGAAGGTCTAGTTCATATCCCTCTAAGTTTTCTAGCACAAAATATGACTCTTCAAGCGTTTCCCATACAGATGTGGCTTGAGAGAAGAAATATACACCTACGTCTATTCCTGCTGCTTTTGCCTCTTCCATATTATAGTGGAAATATTCATCTAAACGAATAAGTCCTTCTTCGCCATATCCACGATATCCTAGGCGTATCATAGCAAATGAAACTCCTTCATCTGCAACAGCTTGCCAGTCAATTTCTTTTTGATGCTGAGACACTTCAATACCTAATCTAGCATCTCCATAAGAAATTAAACCGTTGTCCTCTGTAGCAAATAATTCTTGATCATAGCTATTAACAGGTAGTGCATAGTTTACTGGTAGACTGTAATCGCCAAAAGAAATAATCTCAACTTCTTTAATTTCTTCGGATTCTAAAATTGGCTCTTCTAAAATTTCCACTTCAACTGGTTGTGTACTTTTCCAATAAAAATATGCTGTTCCACTACTAGATATTGCAGCTATCAAAGAAAAAAGAACTATTAATACAATCAAAAAAGTATAATTTTTTTGTGGCTTAACTGCTGTTATTGTTGTTGGTGCTGTGCTCTGCGTTTCTATAGTTATTGTTTCTTGCTCTGTAATATTTGGCATTTTAAACTCCTAAGTAATAAAGATATAAATACTTTATCATTTTTTTAGGAAAATGTCAAATAACGTCGAAAGATTATTGCTTTAAAACTCTTTTTACCATAAATTACACAAAGAAAATCCCAAGAACTGCACTCAACGCCAAAAGGAAAATCGGATGTAATTTTTTTGCCGGTGTATAATACATAAGTCCCCAGATAAGTAACCCTAAAGCGACACCTGCAGGGAAGATTATATTCCCCATTTCAGTTTCTTTTGTAAACGCTACTTCACTCACTTGAACAGCTGCTGCTGCAATTAATGCTGCCGATGCTGGTCTAATACCATAAAATATTTTCTGCACAACTTCGCTTTCTTTAAACTGCGACAAAACTTTTGAAATTATTATTATAATTACAAGCGACGGTGTTATAAGTCCGATTGTAGCTAATATTGCACCGAGTATACCTGCAGTTTCAAAACCTGCAAAACTTGCCATATTAACACCGATTGGTCCAGGTGTTGACTCCGATATTGCTATCATATCAGCAAGTTCCGATTGCGTAAACCAACCTGTGCTGTCGCTTAAATCTTGCAAAAAAGGAATGGTAGCTAATCCTCCACCTATGGCAAATAATCCGACTTTTGCAAATTCATAAAATAATTTGAAGTAAATCATTAAATTCGTCATTATTTATCCTCCTTTTTGCTAACTTTCATAGATTTTGGAGCAAAAATCAATCCCATTATCCCTGAAACGACCACCAAAATTATTGGAGAACTTAAAAACTTTAACACTGCTCCTCCATTTGGGAAAATATAATTCAACATCATCAAAGAAAATACTACATAAAATAGTATACCAGTAAGCTTGTCAACTGTTGCTTTCTTCATAAAAGTCCAAGCACTACCTATAATAAGTACAGCAACACACACTTTTAGACCTAAAAACGCAGAATTAACAACATCATTACTGCCAGCTGACCTAAATAAAATAGCAATTATCGAAATAATGACAATACAAGGACTAACCAACCCTAAAGTCGCTACAATAGCACCAGCAATACCTTTTCGTTTCATACCAATAAAAGTTGCGACGTTAACTGCAATAATACCTGGTGTGCATTGTCCTATCGCAAAATAATCTGCCAAATCTTGTTCTGTCACCCATTTTTTTCGTTCCACTACAACGCGTTGCAAAACAGGTAGCATTGCATACCCACCACCAAAACTTGTGCTACCTAAAATAAAAAAAGTTAGGTATAAATCAAGTAAAATTTTCATAATTTTTCCTCCTATAGTTACTCAATCTATATTAAACCATAATACGTGAAAAAGCAAGCTTGAAATTTTTATTAAAGTTTTCCACATTTCCACAATTATAAATAAAAAAGAGGCTGTAACACATTTTTATTGTGCTACAACCTCTGTCTATATAATCCATAAAGATTTATATATTAGATTTCAATTACTTCGCCATTTGCACTAAATTTTGCATCTTCTTTGCTCAAAGCAATTTCATATGTATTATCTTTTGTGCATACTTTTACAACGTCACCTTCGTATGAAATTGTAGCACTTTCAGAAAATGCTATTACTTCAACCATAACTTGTTCTTTGATAGGTTTAGCCGAACTTGTAAGTTGTGTGCAAATATCAACTTTACATACTTTGTCTGGTTCTTGAGTTGTCATAACTGCAACAATTTTTTGTTCTTTACTTTCACGAGTTACTGCATCTGCACTTGTTGCGATATAGCAAGCCTCTTTATCACCCATAGGCATTGTTTTGATTGCATCGCCCACAAGTTCACTTTCTGTATTACAAACTACACTAAAGATATGTTCATCTTCACTTGCGAATTTATCAATAAATATAACAAAATCAAGTGCTTCGTTTGCGATGAAACTTCTTGAAACTTCTTTCATTTTCAAGTCAAGAGGATAGATTTTTGTATTGTCTGATTTAACAATTGTAAGGTCTTTTACGTGTTTTACGCATTCGATTTTACCGTGGTAATCAGTAGCAATATTGAAATCAGGATATTCTGCTTGACGTTTGAAAGCTGAATCTGTATAGATATCGTTATCATCTTCAACATCTGTATATCTGCCATCTACAAGCAATACGCTATGATTCATTGGAAGAAGATTTCTGTTGTATCCATCTTCACGAGTAAAATATTCTTTACCATTACAGAAAACATAAGATGTATTATCTGGGTGGTGATGGCTTAGAGATAATGTCATACCTTCATATTTACCACTTGCATAGCCTTCCCATTGTTTTTTACCACCTGGGTAACCACATTTATACGAAAATACTCTAGCGTTATCATCAAAACCACTTCTCATGGCAACCAAACCTAGGTCTTCGAAATATTGTTGTTTCGGAAGGTCGTTAAATTCTTTAGGTTCTACGCTTGGGTCAAAGAAAATAAATTCAAGTCCAGCTTCTGGTAAAATACCAGGTTTAACTTTACTGTATTTACCTTCATCTTCAAGCCAAACTGTTGTTGCAAGATTACCAAAATGTTGAGCATAACCGTTTTTATATTCTGCAGCAGTTTTATAATAAACAGACGATGGATGACAGCTGTATCTATCGTGACAATCACCAAAGTCAACTTGAAGTGCCATATTACCAGCACTTTGATATAGTCTATAGAAAAATGTATTTTCTAGGTATTTTGAGGTTTCAAAGAAGTTGATATTAGATTCAACTTTTGCAAGATGTGCATAAACAAATAACCACATACCACCATAACGCCAATATGTTACACCTTCGTAGTTTGAACCGTCTTCTGGCATAAGTTCGAAAACTTTTTTGAAATTTTCGATAGCAATATCAATATATTCTTGACCTTCACCTTTATGTTTTTTCATAACATAACCAGATGTAGCAATACCATTTAGATTAATCCAGTTGTGATTTTGGCAATAGTCAACAGGCCAATCTTTTTTATTTGCTAAAATGTAATCGTACATAATTTTTACGTGGTGAGCGATTTTATTGTAGATTTTTTCTTTTTCATCAGCTTCTAAATATGGTTCTAACCAATCAAAACCAAGAGATAATCCCCACAAAATCCAAGATGCACTTAAATCATAATTTACCATATGTGCATATCCCCATTTTTCATAAGCAAGCACACCATTTATCCATCTTCTTGCCTCATTAAGATATTTTTCGTCTAATGTAAGACGATAGCAAAGTGCAAGGTTTACTATTGTAATACCCATATAAGTTGTGCTTTTTTTAGGATGCTCTTTTGGTATTTCCACGCCAAAGTAATTTTCGCATTCAGCCAAAAGTCTTTCGTATCTTATTTTATAATCAGTATCTAATTTTGAAGTGTATTTTTCCAAATCCCCGATAAAAATAAGCGAATTTATGTCTTTCATTCCTTTTCTCCCCTTTTCAAATGTTTTATCTACGCAATGAAATTTATACCTATTATAATCTTAACAATTTTTTAATAAATTGTCAATTATAAATCTATATTTGTTCATATAGACATTTACTAAAATTTTTACTGTTTTTTGCACACTACCATCTTAGCATAAAAAAACTCTTACCACTTTCATCATAGTAAGAGTTAATTAACTATTTTATTGCCCAATTATTACAGCTAACGTTGAACTCTTCCGCTAGCATCTCCATTCGCTAACTTTTCGACTTCTGCTATTGTCGATAAATTGTAATCATTTTCGATTGTTTGTTTTAAACAGCTTGCTGCAACAGCAAATTCAATAGCATCTTGTGGAGCTTTTCCAGCCATAAGTGCATAAATTATACCACCACCAAAGCTGTCGCCACCACCAACACGGTCTGTGATGTGGATTAAATATTTTTTAGATAAATAGCACTCGCCATCAGCATAAAGCATACCAGCCCATTCGTTATCGCTTGCAGAAATCGAGCCACGAAGTGTAATTGCTACGTTTTTGAAACCAAAACGGTCTACTAGCTGTTTAGCTACATCTTTATAGCTTTCGTGAGATAATTTACCAGTTGTAACATCTGTATCAGCTGCGTGAATTCCAAAAACATCAGCAGCATCTTCTTCATTTGCAATGCAAACATCAACATATTGCATCATTGGAGTCATAACTTTATTAGCTTGCTCTTTGCTCCAAAGATTACCTCTATAATTTAAGTCACAAGAAACTGGAACGCCCATTTCGTGAGCTGTTTTTGCAGCTTCAAAAGTAGCTTGTGCAGCTTCGTCAGATAAAGCTGGAGTTATGCCTGTAAAGTGAAACCATTTTGCATCTTTGAAAATTTCTTTCCAGTCATATTTTTCAGGTGCATATGTAGCAAGAGAACTGCCTTTTCTATCATAAATTACTTTACTTGGACGTTGAGATGCGCCTTTTTCTAAATAAAGAACACCCATTCTATCGCCATCACGAATGATGTCAGACGTATTTACACCAAATCTTCTAAGTGAATTTACTGTCATTTGTCCGATTTCGTGTTTTGGAAGAACGGTAACGTAGTGTGCCACTGCCTACGCACATTTTACCATCCATAGCCTCAGCTACTGCTTTGATACACTCATCTGTATCAGTACATTCAGGGTTTTTCATATCGAAAGCGAATTCCAGCATACGAATTCCACCGTCATATAAAGCTTTTGCTAAATTTACTGCCTCGTTTGGTTTTACACCACGAGCTATTGCGATGATTTTTGTGTCTTCAATCATTTTAAAAATTTCTGCGTTAGTCATAATTTTCTTCAACCTTTACAAATTAATTTTCGCCTTAGATTTTAAATATTTGCTAACTTTTTCATACTATATATTGCATATTATATCTAATTATATGATAACTGAAATTTCAAATTTATGCAAGATACTTTTCTCAAAACTTGTATATAAGTAACACTTCGTCGTTTATTTTTATCCAATAAAATAACCAGACTTAGTTTCAGGCTATCGAAAAAGAGGCTAGTAAAAAAATATAACACAAATACAAAACTCACCTTAACCTTAAAATAAAATTCCAGTGCAAGCACTAGCAGTAAGTGGTGGTGGCACAAAACAAAAAATTTATACAGTTTTAAACAAAGGACTTATTATCTTTATACATTGATAACATTTTTTTATATATTTTTTATAATAATCATTGATATATCTATATCATTGTAGTATAATGTATACATATACGAATAGATTTATATTATAGGGGGTTTTCAAATGATTTACAATGGAAAAGAAATTAAAAAGTTAGGCTTTGGTTTAATGCGCTTACCTACAATAGATGGCGAAGTTGATATTGAACAAAGCAAGCAAATGGTGGATACTTTTATAGAAAATGGATTTACTTATTTTGACACTGCGTATATCTATATGAACGAAAAAACAGAATATGCAGCAAAAGAAGTTTTATTCGATAGATATCCTAGAGAATCTTTCCAATTTGCTACAAAACTTTCTGGTTGGATTGGACAAACTGCTGAAGAAGCACAAAGTATGTTCTTTAAATCACTAGAAAGAACTGGTGCAGGATATTTCGATTTTTACTTATTACACAGCATAAATAAAGCTAGAATTAAATTATACGAAGAACGTGGTTTATGGAAATTTATCTTAGAACAAAAACAACAAGGTAAAATCAAAAACATCGGTTTCTCTTTCCACGACTCTGCAGACATTTTAGATGAACTTCTAACTGCTCACCCTGAAGTTGATTTCCTACAATTACAAATAAACTACGCAGACTGGGAAGACCTAATCGTTCAATCTAGAAAATGTTATGAAGTTGCTACAAAACACAACAAACCAGTTATCGTTATGGAACCAGTTCGTGGTGGCGCTCTTGCAACTCCACCTCCACAAATCCAAGAAATCTTCGATGCTGCTGATACTCAAATGCCATATGCACACTGGGCTTTAGGATTCCCTGCATCTCTTGATAACGTAATGATGGTTTTAAGTGGTATGTCTACTATCGAACAAATGGAACAAAACGTTGCATTTATGAAAGATTTCAAAAAGCTTTCTGACGAACAACAAAAAGTTATAAATCACGCACAAGATGTATTTAAAACAATCCCTAATATTCCATGTACAGCTTGTCAATATTGCGTTAAAGACTGTCCAGAAGAAATTGATATTCCAACACTTTTAGGCGTTATGAACAAAATTTTAGTTTACGACGATATGAATGGTGCAACTAGAACATACAACTGGGCTACTGCTAAAAATGGTAAATTTGCAAGTTCTTGCATAGGCTGTAGAACTTGTGAAGACAGATGTCCTCAATCTATCAAAATCGCCGATGAGCTAACTCGAATTGCTGAAGTTTTTGGTAAATAAATAGTTATCATAATGTAATTAAAATCAAAACGAGCTACCTAATTAAAGGTAGCTCGTTTTAGCTTGTCGAAAAAGTATTATTTAAAAAACTTGCTCTATCCAAACGAGTAATTTGGTCTCTATCTTAAATAGCGAAACACTCCTTTTTCACCGAATTTGTGACACAGTCACCAAAACAATAAATTTATACAAAATGACGAAATACTAATTTTAAAACATAGTTTTTCGTCAAAATTCATATTTTTTATTTTCAGCTTTTACCGCTTACAGCTCCTGCTATCTTTTTTCTTGGCAGTCGCTCGCCGCGTGGCTGATACTTTGGGCCGTCCCAAAGTATCCAAAAGACGAAATCTTTTTATAAAAGATTTATCAAAACTAGTCTAATTTTATCGCTGCGTAAATAATTTTTCTCTGAAAAATTTTTACTTTGCTAGCTTGTGCTTTTAAATTTTATTTTAAGATTATGGTTAGTTTTTCTTTTGACAACATTTTTTAGCTTTTCACTTTTTCGACAGTATACGAGCTACCTAATTAAAGGTAGCTCGTTTTTCTATTTTTTCTGTTTAATATAAAAAATTCCAACCAAAATTCCACCGATTACATCTGCAATTAAATCTTCCATCGTGTCATTTATCCCTGTAGAAACTACCATTTGCGTATCCAATCCAAGTAGCATATCCACAAAAAATTCATATATTTCCCAAAAAACTCCACCTATACAAGCAAATCCTACCACAAAAAGAAACTGCACAAATGGATTAATCGGTTCTTTTTGAAATGCACACAAAATTTCATTTCCTGTAAACGCTAATATTATGCCCGAAAAAACGTGCATCAATACGTCCCACCAAGAAATATTAATATAAAATAACAACATAGTTCCTAAAACCAATGCAAAAAAGCAGAACATACAATATATTGTAATCAATTTATCCGAAAGAAATCGTTTTTTATTATTAACAAAATCAATTACAAAAGTTAGTAAAAGTACAGCTGTCCCACCTGTAATCCCTGAAAAATGTCCGATATAAATATCGTAAATTAATGCTAAAACAATAGCTCCTCTAAGTGACCATTTTGATATATTTGCTATTTTTTTCATACTTTCTCCTAATCCAAATTTTGATCCATTTTATCAATAACTTGTTCGAAAATTTTAATTTCACGTTCTTTTATGCCCACGAACGCATCTTTTCGAAACTTTTCCACACAAATATTATAGTCTTCTATAATATTTTCACTACTACGTAACAAGGACAACTTATAAACCTTTTTGTTACGCTCAAGCTGTCTTTTTTCCACATATCCAAAGTTCACAAGGCGAGTTATTGCATTTGAAATATGCGATTTTGCATAGTCTTTGGCTCGCATAATCTCGGTAAAAGTATTATTATCTGGTTGCTCACTTAAAAATGCTAAAATTTCCACTTCCATTAAATTCAACTCATATTTTTCTAACATATCGCTAAAATACATTTTTCTCTTTGTACTTATTCTATGAAAAGTTTCTTTTATATCGGTCATTTGCAAAACTCCTTTTTGTTCTTTACAGAACTAATTATAGTTCATTGCAGAATAATTGTCAATAACTTTTTTATTCATAAAAGAACTAAATAATGTTAATTTTTTACTAACATTTCAAGATATTTGTTGCTAATTCCAGAAGAGCAAGCATACACACAAATCCTCCCAGTACATTTTATTACGATATACTGATATACCGTAGAGGATTATCTATGTCTTCTGCCATCACCTTATTTTTTCAATATATTCGTCTTAAATCGAGGAAATATCCTATCTTTTACCATTATTATAACATAAAACTCATTATTTTAGCTTTCTGTAAAGCTATTTAGTTTTACAGCATTTTCAAGATTATTCTAACGATTCTTAGTTAATTTTTTCGTTCCTGTAAAGCTATTTACCCTTACAATCGTGTTGAATATTTTAAATCATTTCCATCTCAATTTAATTCAATTCAACTATCTTTGAATATTTGTTTGTTGCATTTAGTTTAATTTTGATACACCTACGCAAAGATTTTCCTTCTGCTTGGTCTAGCTATTTTTAATTAACGCAATTTTTATTTCTGGCACAAATAGTAAAATTTAACATAAAATAACATAAATTTTAATTGTTATTTATTTGACATTTAGTGTCAATTGCGATATGATAGTATTAGTCAAGTATGTTAGGAGATTTTTTATGAATACACCACGACCAAACGGAAAATTTCAAATTGCTCTAACTTCGCTTATTGTAATTTTTCTATGTATAGTTTTTTACTTTTTAGCCGCAAATGTATCAAGAGTTATAGGCATTCTCAAGCTTATAAATTCAATTTTAAGACCTTTTTACTATGGTGCTATTTTAACATTTTTATTGATTCCAATTCACGGATTTTTTTCAAAAAATATAAAAAATCTCTGTGCGAAGAAAAAAATAAATATAAAACCATCAACAATAAACTCCCTCGCTGTTTTATTTAGTATGTTAACTGCTTTTTTATGCGTATATTTATTGCTTTCAATGGTTTTACCTCAAATCTATAACAGTATTAATAACTTTATTTTAAGTTTTCCCGAGGAAATCATTCTCACAACACCATTGTGGTTAGAAAATATTTTCGAGGCTTACCCTTCTATCAATCAAGACATCTTAAACCACCTAGATACAGCAGTAAATTCATTCAATATTTGGATAAATGACCAAATTATACCAGCACTTACTTCCGTAGAAGGTATGTTCGACCTTTTAAAATCAAGACTATTACCTAATCTTTCAAACCTAGTAACTGGCGTATCGCAATGGTTTATAGCTTTATTTATTTTCGCAAAAGATATCATCATCGCTATTATCGTTGCTGTATATTTGCTTTCAAAAAAGGATTTGTTTTTGTCGCAAATTAAAAAGTTGACATTTGCTATTCTTCCTGAAAAATGTGCTAAATTTGTGCTAGAAGAAATTCACAATGCTTATATAATTTTGAATGGATTTATCAATGGTAAATTATTAGATTCACTAATTGTCGGTGCAATCTGCTTTGTAGCTTGCGTTATTTTTAATTTCCCATATGCACCACTTGTAGCAACCATCATTGGTGTTACCAATATTATCCCCTACTTTGGGCCTTTCATTGGAGCTATTCCGTGTGCAATCTTAATTTTAACCGTCAGCCCTGTTAAGTTTATCTATTTTATTATTTTTATAATTATTCTACAACAATTCGACGGTAATATTTTAGGACCGAAAATTTTAGGACAAAGTATCGGTGTTGCAAGTTTTTGGGTGCTATTCTCCGTTATGTTTTTCGGTGGACTATTTGGATTCGCAGGAATGGTTTTGGGTGTTCCAATTTTCGCAACATTCTATAGTATGCTAAGCAGATTAGTTAAATATTTGCTTGAAAAAAAAGGTCTGCCAACCGAGACCGAATCATACAGTGTTGATCTTTCTAATTTACGCTCTAACAAGAAAAAATAACATTAAAACACGGTAAATACTTATTATTTACAATATTGTTTTCCATTGCGAGCTTTTTAGGTTATCAAACTAACTTAAAAAGCTCCTTTTTACATTTAATGCATTTTCAATTATGAAAAGTATACCAAAATATTATCAACAATTCAAAAAATTATATATTTTTCGTGAATTTACAAGTGATTATATTGACAAAAAAATACAAAGATGCTATGCTATAAGTTAGCAAACACTAACTCTTAAATTTAAAATATAATTATAATATAGAAAGTAGGAGAAAAATGATTAAAATTGATATTATCTCAGGTTTTTTAGGTGCTGGTAAAACAACTCTAATTAAAAAGCTTGTTTCAGAATCACTTCAAGGAGTAAAATTAGCTATTATTGAAAATGAGTTCGGAGAAATCGGCATTGACAGTGGATTTCTTAAAAGTTCTGGCGTGGAAATAAAAGAGCTAGACAGTGGTTGCATATGTTGTTCTCTTGTTGGAGATTTTGAAACTTCACTAAAAGAAGTTGTTGAAACATACCACCCTGAACGCATTATAATCGAACCATCTGGTGTTGGTAAATTGTCCGATGTTGCAAAAGCTGTAGGTGCTGTTCAATCAGAAATTAATGGTGTTTTAAATAACAAAATCGTTGTTGTAGATGTTACTAAATGTAAAATTTACAGCAAAAACTTCGGTGAATTTTTCATCGACCAAGTTGTATCTGCTGACACTATAATTTTAAGCAGAATGGACAAAGCCTCTGATAAAAAAATCAAAGAATCTATCGCACTTTTGACCGAATTAAACAGTACTGCAACAATTATAACTACGCCTATAACCGACCTTTCTGGCGAAGTTTTACTTGAATCAATCGACAATAAACCCGATTTGCTAAACCAACTAATCAAAGAAGTATCTCATCACGAACATCACCACGAACACGGTGAAAGTTGTGGTTGTGGTCACGAGCATCACGAACATCACCACGAACATGGTGAAAGTTGTGGTTGTGGTCACGAGCATCACGAACATCA
>JAWXUP010000160.1:0-2682 GCA_044426345.1 Clostridia bacterium
GCTAAAAAACTACGCAGTAAGCGTTGAGTGTAGAGATAGAAAAAACTCATCAACCTATGAATAATAAAAAACTAAACAGTAATTTTTCTTGCTTCCATATAATATCGTTTTTCGTGTGCCTCACCCATTGAGAAAGTTTTACGAGGAAGTACGTCGTCTAAAATAACTCCTTTAAAAATATCACCTTTTTCAAGGTCTGGTAGTATAAAACCAATTGTATTTTCGGCATTTGCTAAACTTTCTGTAACATCAGCACCATGAATATAGTCAATTCTGCAGGCTTTATTTTTTTCTAAATAATCATCAAGGAAAGTTTGTAGCGTTGCAATTGCAATTGCCCATTTTGGATTTTTCACTAATAAGAATTTGCTGTCCTCTTTTGTGTAAAAAGGAAAAATATGTGTATTTTGCACATCTTGTGGATAAGTGTCGCAAATTTCAGTTTCACTGCCGTGATTTGCAAAAAATTCTATCGCGTGTTCTAATAAATCCTTAACATTCGTGTCAAACATAACACGATGAATTGGCTCTATAATCAAGCATGGTTCGTGAATATTTACTATTTCCACCAAACAAAAACGTGCTGGGTGATTTTCTTGTTCATCAGCTGTAAGCGTTGCTTTAATTTCTAACCAGTGACTTTTTGCAGTAGCAAGAGAGTGATTACCATCACCAACTGCAAATGGTAGCACTGGATATTTTCCTTGTTCTAACTTATATTTTTCAGCAAAAACTTGCTCATCAAAAAGCGAGTTCAAATCAGCTAAAATATCATCGGTCTTATTCCCTTTTTCAATCAAATAACCCGATATATGTCCACCTTTTTGCATTAAATCCACATCATAAACGCATTTAAAATCCGACGTTTGCTCAAAAAGTGGCTCGATAATTTTTTGTGCTGGGTCATCTATTATAAGCATAACGTGAGGCAGTTCAACATCTGCGTTTTGACGAACTTTCAGTCTTGGTGGAATACGTTCAACAATAGTTTTTTCGGTTGGACGTATAGGCGATGCAGAATTTTTATTAAAATCATAACTTTCAAGGTCTATTTCTAAGACGATACCTCTACGTGGGTGTTCTCCACCAGAATAACGCTCTACCAGCATTAAACCTTCTGGAAGTTCGATTAATTTACCTTGATTTATGTAATCGCTCATATTTTTATGAATTCCGTCGGTTTTTTCTCCTACATCATCATCTTCTAAGTAAATTTCTGGTAAAGTTATATGAAAACTTGATGGAACATCGCGCACTATATCTAGCACATCTTCCCAGTATTCTGGTTGTGATGTATATTGGTCACAAGCAACAACTGCCCATTTTGCAATGTCAATTTCACTTGATGGAAACAGGATTTTTGCAGTATTTAAACAACTCATAGATTGCCTCCTTTTTGTCTGTAAAATGATAAATCAATAAACTACTTTTATTTTATCACACAAAAATACACCTTGTCAATTTATTTGAAATTAATGTAAAAATTATGTCGATTTTTGGTGGAATAATACAAGTTTTTATGATACAATTAAGTTAATAATTAACTTTGTGCTTTTAAAATAAAATCCAACAGGCTGTTTTACTATAGTCACAATAAATGAAATTGTGATAAATGAAAAGAGGAGATTTTTATTAATATGACAAAAAAACGTGGTTTAGGTAGGAATTTATCGCAAGCTCACGCAGTTTTAACGTTTGCTTTACTCATTATTATAGCTCTTTTATATACAAGTTTTAGTATTTTTCAAGAGAACAAAAAACTAGAAGATGAAATGCAACAAATTTCCGTTGAATATAACGAAGATTTACAAAATCAAATGAACGAAAAAGAGGCTGAAATTTTAGTTTTGCAAAATCAAATCACGCAAAATATCGAGCAAAATCATCAATTGCAACAAGTTATAGATGCAATACCTCCAAAGCCTGATATGTATGATGGCAATTCTCCTTTACATAACTTTTTATACGAAGACCTCCGAGTAGACCCTGTCGAAGTAGGCGAACCAGCCGAAAATGTTGTATATCTAACATTTGATGATGGTCCTTCGCAAATAACCATTGAAATATTAGACATTTTAGCCGAAAACAACATAAAAGCAACCTTTTTTGTTCAAGGTGTATATTTAAATAAAACCGAAAATATGGAAATTTTAAAACGTGCATTCGATGAAGGACACGCTATCGGTGTTCACACTGATACACACATTTATACCGACGTTTATAGTTCAGTAACAAATTTTTTAAAAGATTATTACGCCGTTTGGGATAAAATATATCAAATTACAGGCGAAAAAACCGCACTTTATCGTTTTCCCGGTGGTAGTGTGAATCCTTACAGCTCTTCTACTATCGATGACATTAAAATTGAACTTGAAAATCGTAATTTTGTGTATTTTGATTGGAATGTTTCCGGTGATGATTCTATTGCGAACCCTACAGTAGAAAGCATTATTCAAAACGCTACAAAAAGCAAAGGTTATTCACGTTGCGTTGTTTTAATGCACGACAGTGGGTCAAAATCTAAAACCCTTCAAGCACTACCAGATATAATTGAATATTACAAAAATGAAGGTTATTCTTTTGATAAGCTATCTGCTGATGTTTTGCCTATTCAATTTTAAATTTTAAGAAATTACTTATATATTTTTATGCACTCAACTCTTACTGCGTTATTTTTTAGCT
>JAWXUP010000008.1:0-61853 GCA_044426345.1 Clostridia bacterium
TAGTTCATACTATGACGGATTTTTTTCGCCGCTTAATAAATCGCTCAAACCTTGGGTGGCTAAGCATCGCTTTTTCCGTTGTAGTTCGTACTATGACGGATTTTTTAAATCTATTTGCTTAGATTTATTCCTTATTATATTAAGAATATCACAATAAAATCATTTTGTCAAATCTCTACTGATTTTGTATAGATTACAAATTATATAATGCCAATTATACTTAACAAACTAATATAAAGCTTAGTTTCACATCAAGCCACTTTATCTATAATGATGAATTTATTTATTGTTTTATTTCGAAAAATGTTGTACAATTATAATATAATTTCAAGGAGGAGATTTTTATGAACACTGTAACTATGCAAACACCTACCTCAAAGTTCGATGGTGGACTTCTACAACTTATAGGCTGGCAAATTTTAGGGAGTTTAATTACAACTTGTACGCTAGGCATATGTTTCCCTTGGGCTTACTGTTTAATTTATAACTGGGAAGTAAAGCACACTACCATTGATGGTCGCAGACTACGTTTTGATGGCACTGCTATAGGTCTTTTCGGCAACTGGATTAAATGGTTTTTACTTTGCATTATAACTTTAGGAATTTATACTTTTTGGCTAAACATCAAACTTAAACAATGGAAAACTATGCACACTCATTTTGCAGACTAAATATTTTATAATTAAGGCAAATTTTATAGCACAAAAAAGCAGACCTGTTCAAAAAACAAGTCTGCTTTTTTTATTTTATTTCCCATTCTTCAAAGTCAATATCATATTTATAATATGTATTACCAAAATTTATTCCTTCCGGAACATAAATTCGGTCTTCATTTATAAAAATTACTTGTCCAATTGTAAAAAGTGGTATTTTATAGAACAATTCCTGCTCTAAATTTTGCATCTCAAGCAATAACTCTTTTCTTATTTCCAAATCAGTTTCTGCCGAAAAAGCTATGAATAATTCGTCAAACTCTCCGTTTCCACCAAAAATATTCGGAAAAGATGTATTTGATGATATATATTCCCCATACCACTCACTGATTTCAAATACTGATAACCCTTTTAAAGCAATGTCATACTCACGAGTTTGATATAAAAATTCACTGCCACTATCCATATGTATAAGCTCAATAGTAAATCCCACTTCTTCAAGATACGATGCCACTGCATTCATAAAATCAATCGAAGTTTGGTCAAGGTAATAATACGCAAGACGAAGTGGTCTGCTCATATCATAATCCGACTGCGCCAAAAGTTCACGTGCATAATCTGGGTCATAGTCATACGTTACACCGTTACTTTGTTCAAAAAAGTCTGGTACTCCCGAATTTAATTCCAGTCCTAAATTTGGATATATTCCTTGCAACAAAGTTTTTCTGTCAATTGCATACAAAATAGCCTTACGTACATTTACGTCCTGCATAGCCTCATTTTCATTTCCATCAACACCTTGCATATTTACAATGAAATATCTGTAAAATAACAAGTCTACCATATTTTTATCCATACCTTGGATATTTTCAAAAAAACTAATCTCAGCAGGAATATTCGACACATATGTATCAACTTTCCCATCTAGAGTATATTGCTTATAATCCTCTGTTAAATACACTATAATTTCTTCGATTTTCGGAGTTATTCCATCGTATTCTTCATTAAGTTTCAGTTTGTAATACTCATTTGCTACAATTTCATCAACTTTAAACGCTCCCGAAACAACAGGGTCTATCCAGTAATCACTGTCTTTTAGCTTGTATAAATCCGTTTCTTGTAAAATATGTTCCGGCAAAATAGCAAACTGCGCCAACACCTGAATAAACATAGGATGCACATAGTCAAGTGTAATCGTCAAAACATTTCCTTCGACTTCTAATCCACGTAAACCTAATTCATTATCAGCAATATAATCTTTATAACCACTGATTTTTGAAAACGCAGACGTGTAAATTCCATTACAAGATTCCGTAATTAATACCGTTTCAATGCTAAAAACTACATCTTCCATAGTTATTTTTTGACCGTCAGACCATTTTAATCCATCTTTTAGCGTAATTTTATAGGTTAATCCATCATCTGAGATTTCAAATGATTCGGCTAAATCATTCTCAACTGCATCATATGTACTGTTCGACAAAAACAAACTTCTAAACATTTGATTTGTAAAAAGTCTATTATTATCCCAAGGAAATGGAATTCTGTCATTCGTTCCTGACATCGAAAATATCATTTGCAGAGCCTCAGAGTCCGAATTCGCAATCTGTTGCTTTGTATTAGTTTCCGTAGGTTCAACAGGCTCTGTAACTTGCTTTTCTATACGAAAAGTACAACTTACTATTAATCCCAAAACAATTAATGAAGAAAATATTATCGCTATTCTTTTATAAACTTTATTCGTCAATTCTTCACCTTCCATCAAATTTATTTTTTGTGATAAATGCACTAATATTTAAATTTTTATTATATTTTTTTATTTATATTTTATATTTGATATGTACAATTCTCAGTATATATTATAAGATATTTTAACGAAATTTGCAAGCTTTTTAAATCAACTGTTTTATGCAAAAAAATTAGGGAACGGTGTCAAACCATTCCCTATAATTTAAATCGCAACGAAATAGAAACGTACTTAATGATATATCCTAATCGTAGATATCATCGCACAATCGTTATCGTTTAATTGTATTAATTTATTTAGTTATCGCATCAATTACACGTGTTGTTCTAACCGCGGTTTCACCCGTACTTAATGGAGTGGTTTCACCACGTAAAGTTGATATAACATTGTGGATAAGAGGTTCTTGTACGAAATCTGGACTTGCAATTTCGATTTCTTTACATTCACCATTTTTTATAACTTTAAGCTTGTTAAACGAATATACCGAAAATTCAATTCTACCGTCATTTCCAACAATGTCAACTTGTTCTTTTTTGTCACTAGCTTCAAAACACCAGTTTCCTGTCCCATAAACTCCATTTTCAAATTTGAAATTTGCAATCACAATATCTTCTGTATCATACAAGTCACGTTGATTTGCGTGCATACCATAAACTTCTGCTATCGGACCTACTATATAATCCAAAACATCAAGTGTATGACAGCCTAAATCGTGGAATAAACCTCCGCCTGAAATATCAGCTTCTCTACGCCAATAAGGTTCGTTTGCACGTGGTTTACCAGTATAATGAGTTATATTTACGCTACGAACTTGACCAATCTCTCCGTCATCAATCATTTTTTTTACAGCTTGGAAATATGGCAATCCACGTCTATAATACGCAACAAAAAGTGGTACACCTTTCTCACGTGCTAAGTCAACTACTTCTTGACATTCCACACCATTCATACCCATAGGTTTTTCAACATATACAGGTTTTCCTGCGTTTATAACTTCTTTTGCGTATGGCATATGTGTACTTGGTGGAGTTGCTATGTAAATTGCATCAACGTTTGGATTTGCGATTAATTTGCTTGCATCGTCATAATAATCTGCGATGTTATATTTTTCAGCAAAAACTTTTGCGCTGTCAATGTTTCTGCACATTACTGCTACAACTTCGCTTTGACCGTCCACCCAGAAAGGCTTTCCGCTTTTATGTTCAACAACATCTCCACAGCCTATAAAGCCCCATCTAATCATTGATTAAGACTCCTTCCAAATTTAAATTTCATTTGTTTTTTTCTCAATTAATTTCACCATATGATAAATTGAACCTTGTTCAAAATCGCAAACAACCACATCAGCCTCATTTTTAACTAACTCATGAGCCTCGTTCATCGCACCAGAAAATCCAGCATTTTGCATCATCGTAACATCATTAAAACTATCTCCGACAAAATATGTTTGTTCTTTTTTAATATCATATTTTTTGCAAATTTCAAGAAAAGTGTCCCCTTTGCTGACATTTTTAGGTACAATTTCAATAGAATTATGACCTGTTTGCACTATATCAATGCCAAAAATATCGCTTTTGCGTAATTTTTTTATAATTTCGTAGATATCTCCATTTTCGACAATAAGAATTTTGTAATAAGGTAATTTTATCTCTGATATATCTCGAACTTCGTGTCTACTATGAAAAATTGGACGTTTAATATCATCAAAAATTGGTATTATATACCCTTCATCATTTACAATTAGTAGACCCAACTCCTGATTAGCTTTGCAAAAATCCACAAGTGGTTGTACAGATTGATTAGGTAAACTTTGCGTGCGAACAATTTTTTTATTAGCAAAATCATAAATACACGCACCGTTATTTAATATCGATAAACCGTTGATATTAAGAACATTTAGCATATCAACGTCGCCTAAATAACGCCCTGTAGCTACCGAAAAAGTACCACCATTTTGAGTGAAATATTCAACGGCTTCTATATTTTTTTGTGGAATTTCATCATGTACCGAGGCAAGAGTGCCATCTACATCAGTAAAAAGATATATTCCATCGAATTTTTTCATTTTATCACCTATTTTTTACCTATTTAGCGTAAATCTCACTTAAAATGCTATTCAAAGTTTTCGCATCATCTATAAATTGCTCTACTTTTTTATCTCTAACAAACTCAACGCAAGCATAGATATCTTCGCCATCTCTAGTGCTAAGCTCTGTTAAATATCTCAACCACTGACCACGAATATTTTCTAATGCGTGGTATTGACCGTCATCTTGACGATTATTTACGTGTAAATTTCTAATTTTATCTTTTAAAGCTTTTATTTGTTCAAAGCATTCTTCTTCGCACATTCCAATCGGTCTTTGCCAATGCGAACAAGTTTTTGGAGCATTTTCCAACAATTTTAGTGTTGATTCAAGTGTATCTGTAAGTGTTACGTGATGAAATTCGTATGAAATAGTTATTCCATCTTTTTCTGCCATATCAGCAATCGCATTCGCTTCTTCGTATATTTTAACCAAGCGTTCTTGACAAACATCTTGCGATGCTTCTCTCATTGCCCACAAACGAATGGTTTTTGTTCCTAGTTCTTTTGCGCACGCAATATGTTTTGCAAATTCTGTTTTGTAATCTTCATTTTTGCCTAAAATATAATACGATGCGTAAGATGCTGTTTTAATTCCGTTTTCATCGCTTAATTTTTTTACATATTTTGCTGTTTCAATGTCTCCTTCCGGAACATGAACATCAGAACCCCATTCTACTGCTTTAATGCCATTTTCAACACAAAGTGCTATGATTTCTTCTACCGTAAGTTGTCTAAACGTTATTGAAACTAATGCTGGATATATCATAATATAATCTCCTTAAATTTTTAGTTTTTTAACTATTTACTATTTCACGCTTACTTTAAGTATACAATTTAACTTAGTTTTTGTCAAGTTTAGTATGTTTATTTATGCAGAATTAGATAAAAATAAATCTTTTTTATGTAATATTGTTTAACTTTTTATACAAATTAAATATAATGAAACCCAATGTGTATTGTACTAAACAGAAATATGTACACCATACATACAATATAATAATTTTTGACAGTATATAAAAATCCTTTATTTTTTAATCTGAAATTTGCATCAAAATACCTCTACTAAAATAGCAGAGGCTATCCGAAAAAATCATTTTCAAAGTGGACTTTTCGTCAAAATATATAAATTTTTTATTTTGTGCCTCTGCCACTTACCACTCCTGCTATCTTTTTTCTCGGCAGTCGCTCGCCGCGTGGCTGATACTTTGGGACGTCCCAAAGTATCCAAAAGACGAAATCTTTTTATAAAAGA
Organism: Clostridia bacterium; assembly: GCA_044426345.1. Lineage (GTDB taxonomy): Bacteria > Bacillota > Clostridia > Oscillospirales > Butyricicoccaceae > CAYJLC01. The sequence goes on from JAWXUP010000008.1 coordinate 5,742, forward strand.
TTTATCAAAACTGATCTAATTTTATCGCTGCGTAAATAATTTTTCTCTGAAAAATTTTTACTTTGCTAGTGCGTGCATTTAATTCCTATTTTAAGGTTAAGGTAAGTTTTGCTTTTGTGAAACATTTTTTAGCTTGCCTCTTTTTATACAATTATACCTCTGCTAAAAAATAGCAGAGGTATAAGATTTCATTCAGTTGATAATGCAAATTATAATTTTTGTGTGTAACCAAAAGTATCTTCTAACTCACCATACTGAATACCAGTTAATGTATCGTAGATTCTTTGTGAAAGCTCACCGATTTCACCATTGTTTAATTTCATCACTACATCTTTGTATTTTAGTTCGCCAATTGGAGAAATAACAGCAGCTGTACCAGTACCGAAAGCTTCTAGCAATTCGCCATTTTCATAAGCTTTAACTAAATCTTCAACAGAAATTCTTTCTTCAGATACTTCAATACCGAAAGATTTTACAACTTCAAGTACAGATTTTCTCGTAATACCATCTAAAATACTACCAGAAAGCATTGGAGTTACAACTTTATCTTTTAGCACGAACATAACATTCATAGCGCCAACTTCTTCGATATATTTACGTTCAACGCCATCAAGCCATAGAACTTGTTCGTAACCTTGTTCATTTGCAACTTCTTGAGCTACGATAGACGATGCGTAGTTACCACCAGTTTTCGCAGTACCAGTACCACCTTTTACAGCACGTACAAAATGGTCTTCGATTAAGATTTTAACCGGAGCAAGTCCATTTGCATAATAAGAACCAGAAGATGCTAAAATTACAGCATAAATGTAATCTGTAGACGAGTGAACACCTAAACCAACTTCTGTCGCTATGATAAATGGACGGATATATAAAGATGTACCTTTTGTATGTGGAATCCAATCTTTTTCGATTGCAAGAAGTTCTTTTAGTTCTGCAAGAGCTTCAGTTTCATCGATTGGAGGTATTCCCATACGGTCGTTTGATTTGTTTAAACGAGCAAAGTTTTGCTCTGGACGGAATAACATAATTTCATCGTCAGCAGTTCTATAAGCTTTTAAGCCTTCAAAAACTTCTTGTCCATAGTGAAGACAAACGCAAGATGGATCTAGTGCGAATGGTCCGTAAGGCACGATTTCAGATTCTTGCCAAGCACCATTTGTATATTTTTTTACAAGCATATGATCTGTAAAAATTTTACCAAAACCAAGTTTGCTTTCATCAGTTGGTTTTGCTTTTAAGTTTTGTGATAAAGTAACTTTCATTATAATTTCCCTTCTGTTTTTTATTTTCTATATTGATTTCTGCATACTTTTTACAAAAAATCTATTTCACCGTACATCGTAGGGGCGAACTGTGTTCGTCCGTAATACCGATACGTAAAATTCCATTACAAACCTCGTATTTTCGTAGGGGCGATCAGTGGTCGCCCGTAATACCAATACGCCAATTTCCATTATGAATAGTACATAAATTAAATGCGCGTCACGGTGAGAGCAAGCCCCCACCCTACATTTTAGTGCATTTTAATATAGTCGGTGCAGATTTTATTGAACGGTACGTCGAGGACGCCGTACCCTACAGTGTGCATTTTTTTACGTGGAAATATTTTACAGTGTGTCACAGACGAACACTGTTCGCCCATACACACATATAAATTAATCTTTAAAACTAGCTAAAATTGCGCCTTCGCCAGCTGAAGATACAAGTTTTCTGTAACGTTTTAACCAGCCGTGTGTTGGTTTTTCGTGTGGTGTAAATACTGCACGTCTTGTTTCCATTTCCTCATCTGAAATAGCAACGTTAAGCGAACCAGCATTGATATCAATTTCGATTGTATCGCCTTCTTGGATAAGTCCAACTTCACCACCAGCAAATGCCTCTGGAGAAACGTGACCGATTGCCGCACCACGAGTTGCGCCAGAGAAACGTCCGTCAGTGATTAACGCTACAGTTTTGTCAAGTCCCATACCAGCAAGTGCTGATGTTGGTGATAACATTTCACGCATACCAGGTCCACCTTTTGGTCCTTCATAAAGGATAACTACAACATCACCAGCAACGATTTGACCAGCAAAAATAGCAGCAATACTTTCTTCTTCACTGTTGAAAACTCTAGCAGGACCTGAGTGTTTAAGCATTTCTGGAGCTACTGCAGAACGTTTTACAACTGCACCATTTTTCGCGATATTACCAAATAAAATCGCAATACCACCAGTTGGTGAGTTTGGAGCATCGATATCTTTAATGATTTTATGGTTTGTATTGTTGAATTTTTCAATATTTTCTGCAACAGTTTTACCTGTAGCAGTGATTAGAGTTGTGTCAACCAATCCTTTTTTCGCAAGTTCTTTAATAACAGCTTGAACACCACCAGCAGCGTGTAAATCTTCGATATGATCAGTACCAGCTGGGCTTAATTTACATAAGTTTGGAGTTTTTCCAGAAACTTCATTTATAATATTCAAATCAAGTTCAACGTGTGCTTCGTTTGCGATTGCAAGCAAGTGAAGTACGCTATTTGATGAACAACCAAGCGCCATATCTGTAGCCAAAGCGTTTTGTATAGATTTAATATTTACAATATCGCGAGGTTTTATGTCTTTTTCAAGTAAATTCATAACTGCATAACCAGCAGTTTTTGCAAGTCTAATTCTTTCAGAAGAAGTTGATGATGCAGTACCATTTCCTGGAAGTCCTAAACCAAGTGCTTCAGCTAAACAGTTCATAGAGTTTGCTGTGAACATACCAGAACAAGATCCACAAGTAGGACAAGCGTTTTGTTCGATGAAAGTTAATTTTTCCTCATCAATTTTTCCTGAAACATACGAGCCAACAGCTTCGAACATTGTAGATAAGCTCATTGCAGTGTCGCCATCGTGACCAGCCATCATAGGCCCACCAGAAACAACAACAGATGGAACATTTACACGTAACGCACCCATCATCATACCAGGAACGATTTTATCACAGTTTGGAACTAGCACTAATGCATCAAAACGGTGTGCAATAGCCATTGTTTCAACTGAGTCTGCGATAAGTTCACGAGATGCAAGCGAATAACCCATACCTTCGTGACCCATTGCGATACCGTCACAAACGCCAATTGCTGGGAAAACGATTGGCATACCACCAGCCGCATAAACACCAGCTTTAACAGCCGCTGTAACTTTGTCTAAGTTCATATGACCAGGAACAATTTCAGAAAATGCAGAACAAATACCAACTAGTGGACGTTGCATTTCTTCTGGTGTCATACCTAATGCATAAAATAGCGAACGAGCAGGTGCAGCTTCAGCACCTCTTAAAATTTTATGACTTTTCATAATTTACCTCTCTTTATTTTATAGTCTATTTAGATTTATTTTTGTGTAATTTTGGCAACCACGTACAAAATCATTATAAAACATAGCACTATTGTAGGGGCGACCTGTGGTCGTCCGTCATATTGCGTGCATTTAATTTAATATCTGTACAAATTTTATTGCGTGGTAAACAGGACGTTGAGGACGCCATTCCCTACAGGGTGTATTATTTTTTTATTGATAATAATTTTCAGCTCTGCACGGACGAACACAGTTCGCCCCTACTAGCATTTATCTAAACTCCAAATTTACCCGTTAAATGTTCAATTTCAATTTCAACAACGCAGAACCTTCCTGCACTTCTTTTTGCATGTTCTTTGCCTTTTTCCATATAATCTCCAGAATATTTCTTGGTTATAGCCATAATTCCTTTGAAAATTTCATCTTCGTCAGTTAAAACTCTTGCAATACCAAAAGCAATGGCGCTTTTATACAGTGTATTAAAATCGTCTGCTATAATATTATCTTGCGTTACTACGCAAAAAGACACCTTTGGATTTTTTGAAATTGCATCAATTTTATGACTTTCGGCAGTTGTGCTATGAAAATAAATTTTTCCGTCTAAATACGCAAAACTTAGTGGCACTGCATATGGATAATCGTTGTCACCATCAACCGCAAGAACTCCGTTTGTTGCAGTTTCAAGCATTTCGATTACTTCTTCTTGCTTCATTATTTGTTTGTTAAGTCTACGTATTTCTCTGAACATAAAAATTTCCTTTCGAGGTTGGTTTTTTGTGGATATTTTTTTGTATATTGATTAATTTTCATTAAATCATCGCATAATTGTAGGGGCGAACTTTGTTCGTCCGTCATATTGCGTGCATTTAATTTAATATCTGTACAAATTTTATTGCGTGGTAATGACGTGGTAAACGGTACGTCGAGGACGTGGTAACGGTACGTCGAGGACGTGGCAAACGGTACGTCGAGGACGCCGTACCCTACAGGTCACATTTTTGTATTTATTATATTTTATTGCTTGGCAAACGGTACGTCGAGGACGCCGTACCCTACAGGTCACATTTTTGTATTTATTTATTTTATTGCTTGGCAAACGGTACGTCGAGGACGCCGTACCCTACAGCTATATATTATAAATAATCCTAAATTATAAGGGACGGGAAACCCGTCCCTTACAGATTTTTAAAATAATTTGGTGTTACCGACCGACCGACCGACTAGTCTTTTAACCAGCTCATTAATTTACGAAGTTTTGCACCAACAACTTCAACGCCGTGTGCAGCTTCCATACGACGAGTAGCTAAGAATTTAGCACGTCCACCAGCTGTGTTTTCAGTAACCCATTCGCTTGCGAAAGTACCGTTTTGGATTTCAAGAAGAACTTTTTTCATTTCTTTTCTTGTTTCTTCAGTGATTAAACGAGTACCAGTTCTGTAGTCACCGTATTCAGCAGTGTCAGAAATTGAGTAACGCATTCCTGAGAAACCACCTTCGTTGATAAGGTCTACGATTAATTTCATTTCGTGGATACATTCGAAGTAAGCCATTTCTGGAGCATAACCAGCTTCTACTAAAGTATCAAAACCAGCTTTCATAAGTTCAGTAACACCACCACAAAGTACAGCTTGTTCGCCGAATAAGTCAGTTTCTGTTTCTTCTTTGAATGTAGTTTCGAATACACCAGCACGAGCGCCGCCGATAGCAGATGCATAAGCTAAACCGATGTCATGAGCTTGACCAGAAACGTCTTGGTGGATAGCGATTAGACATGGAACGCCACGTCCTTCTAAGTATTGTGAACGAACTGTATGTCCAGGTCCTTTTGGAGCGATAAGGAATACGTCAACGCCTTTTGGAGCTTCAACTTGTTTGAAGTGGATAGCGAAACCGTGTGCGAACATTAAGCAGTTGCCTTCTTCAAGGTTGTCTTTGATACATTCGTTGTAAATTTGAGTTTGGTTTTGGTCTGGTGCTAAAATCATAACGATATCGCCACGTTTTGCAGCTTCAGCAGTGTCATAAACTTCAAAACCTGCAGCTTTTGCTTTTTCAACGCTAGCTGAAGATGGTCTTAAACCGATAATAGTGTGAACACCAGAATCTTTTAAGTTTTGTGCGTGAGCGTGACCTTGGCTACCATAACCGATGATAGCAACTGTTTTGCCTTCAAGTAATGATAGGTTACAGTCTGAATCGTAATACATTTTTGCCATTTTAAATTTCCTCCTAATATTTGTGTTTTATTATTCTTTTATTTATATCAAAGGTTTCCCTTTTATATCGTTTTTGTGCTGTTTATTTAATGAATTGAAACGTGCAAACTCCCTCCGTCAAAATCTTGCGATTTTGCCACCTCCCTCTAAGAGGGAGGCTTTTTTTCTTTGGCTCCCTCTTAGAGGGAGCTGTCACGAGCCGTGACTGAGGGAGTTTACATTGCATTATTTTTTAATATATCTGTGCAAATTTTATTTAATGGGACGTCGAGGGCGTCGTCCCCTACAATTCACCTAAAATTTGTTGTAAAATACCACGTTTTCTTCATCGTCGAATTGATAGTGCAGTGGTGATGGTGTTGCGTCCTCTGCTGGGTATCCCATAACAAGAAGTGCTACGATGTCGTATTTTTCTGGCACTGCGAAAGTTTCACGCATTTTGGTCGGATTAAAGTGCATAACCCACGTAGAACCGATACCCATTTCCTGTGCTTTTAACATCATATATGTAGTAACAATTGATGCATCAATTTCGTGACCATATTTTCCATCATACGGACGGATATAACAGTCTTCGCTATCAGCACAAACTAGCATTGCAAGTGGTGCGTCGAAGTGACATTTTGTGCAGTCTTTTAACTTTTCAAGCGATTCTTGGTTGTCCAAAATCAAAATTCTTTGAGGTTGTGTATTTTTACCAGTAGGCGCTAAATGTCCCGCTTGTAAAATAGCTCCAACTTGCTCTTGTGGAATAGATTCTGGTTTGAATTTACGAACAGAATAACGTTGCTCTGCTAATTTTAAAAATTCCATTTGTTTTTCTCCTTATTCGTAGAAAGTTTCGTGTCTACCATCAACAGCAGTAACGCCTGAACGAGAAATTTCGACAACGTCAAAATCTTGCATTGCAACTAAAACTTCGTTAATTCTTTCATTTGAATCTACAATTTCACCTAAAAGTCGTTTGTTATCAAAAGCAATGATTTTTCCACCAAACTCAAACAATTTTTTTTGTAATTTTCCAAGAGTTTCGTTTGTATAATTAAACTTAATAAGCAATAATTCCTTGCTAATAGCCTCGTTATAAGGAACGATAACAGCCTCAATAACATACTCAATTTTACGTAATTGCTTGTCGATTTGTTTGTGGTCTAAATCGCCATCGTCTTCGATAAGAATAGAAATCCTAGAAATTTCTGGGTTAGTATTTTCGGCAACAGTTAGCTGTCTGATATTAATTCCACGTCTTGAAAAAACGTTTGAAACACGCATCAAAGCACCTTTTTTATTTTTAACAAGCACCGATACAATAACTCTATTATCAGTCATCTATATCTCCTCCTTAATAATAATATCTTCAGCGCTACCACCAGGTGGAATTATTGGGAAAACGCTATCGTCTTCGTGAATTACAACCTCGCAAATTGTAGGATGTTTATTTTCGATAACATCTTTTATCGTTGTTTTAACAAATTCTGGTTTTTCTACTCTAAAACCGTCAGCACCAAAAGCTTGTGCAAGTTTGATAAAATCAGTTTTACGAGCAATATTTGTGTTTGCGTATCTACCTTTATAGAACATTCTTTGCCACTGACGAACCATACCAAGTACGCTATTATTGATAACAAAAACCTTAATATCAAGATTTTCAGACACAACGCACGCCATTTCGTTTAAGTTCATATGGAACGAGCCGTCACCAGTGATAAGTACAACTTCCGAGTCTGGTTTTGCAACTTTTGCACCTATTGCAGCACCTAAACCATAACCCATAGTACCAAGTCCACAAGAACTTACGAAAGTACGAGGTTTTTTGAATTTATAATGTTGTGCAGTTAGCATTTGGTGTTGACCAACATCGGTTACGATAATCGCATCTTCTGACACGTTTTGATGAATTTCTTCTAAAACGTCACAAATACTTACGTATCCTTCACGGTCAATAACTGGAAGTGGGTGCGATTTTTTATATTCATTTAAATAATCAACCCAGTCTGAGTGATTTTTTACTCTGATTTTGTCGGTTAAAATTTGCAATACGTTTTTCGCGTCACCACAAATAGATAAGTCTACCATAACGTTTTTGTTATGTTCAGAACGGTCTATGTCTATGTGGATAATTTTTGCATTTTTACCAAAAGATTTACGATTTCCTGCAACCCTATCGTCAAAACGAGTGCCGATTGCGATGATTAAATCACATTCCACCGACGCTTTGTTCGAAACAGGAGTTCCGTGCATACCAATCATACCTAAATTCAATCTATGGTCGTATGGTATTGACGAAATACCCATCATACTAGTTGAAACTGGGCAATCGAATTTTTCTGCAAATTCAAAAAGTTGACAGCTTGCAATTGAAAATGTTACACCACCACCAGCATAAATAAGTGGTTTTTTTGCCTCTCTAATCATTTGCACTGCTATATCGTATTTATTATCTTTCGAAGATTGAATTTCACGTTTTACAACTTTTGGTACTGGAATATATTCGCAAGTTTGTGCTGTTGCATCTTTTGCGATGTCAATAAGTACAGGTCCTGGTCTGCCAGAAATTGCGATTTCAAAAGCCTCTCTCACAACGTCTGCAAGTTCAGAAACATCGCTTACGATGTAGTTGTTTTTTGTGATAGGCATTGTAACGCCGGCGATGTCGATTTCTTGGAAACTATCACGTCCGATTAACGTTTTTGCAACGTTACCAGTGATTGCAACAAGAGGAATTGAGTCCATATAAGCGTTTGCGATACCTGTTACTATATTTGTAGCGCCTGGGCCAGAAGTTGCGATTACAACGCCTGGTTTTCCAGAAACTCTTGCGTATCCATCTGCCGCATGACAAGCACCTTGCTCGTGTGAAGTTAGCACGTGATGAATTTTGTCTTGATATTTATAAAGTGCATCGTGGATATTTAAAATTGCTCCACCAGGATAACCAAAAACAGTGTCAACTTCCTGTTCTAATAGTACATTAATTAAAATGTCTGATCCGTTTAATTCCACAATTATCTCTCCCTACTCTAATGTAATTTTATACCCTAATTTTGTAAGTCCGTAGACTACTTTTGCTCCGTGATCTTCGCTACCAACTTCGCAACCAATGTGGATAATTGCCTCGTCTAAGCTTAAATCAACATTTACTCTGTCGTGCGATACTAATACAATGTTCGCACCAAGTTCAGAGATGCTTTGAGAAAGTTTAACCAAACTACCTGGAACGTCTGGTAGAATTGTGTTAAATTTCATTTGTCTGCCACGTTTCACCAAACCTTTTTGGATAACACGGTGGATAAAACTAACGTCGATATTACCACCCGATAATATACACGCAACTTTTTTATCGCGAACGTCAATTTTTCCGTTTAGAACTGCCGAAAGTGACGTTGCACCAGCTGGTTCTATGACTTGTTTTGAGCGTTCTAAAAGTAATAATATAGTTTCAGCGATTTCGTCATCAGATACTGTAACGATTTCATCAACGTATTTATTTATATATTGGTGTGTGATTTCACCAGGATTTTTAACAGCGATACCGTCTGCAATAGTACGAACAAATTCGCTTTGCACAACTGCATCTTTGCCAAAAGAATTTTTGATAGCTTTTGCACCCTCAGCTTGTACACCTATAACTTTTATGCGAGGATTGATGTTTTTAATGCAACACGCAACGCCAGATAAAAGTCCGCCACCACCAGCTGGAATTACAACTATATCGACAAGTGGTAAATCAGCAAGTATTTCAAGTCCGATTGTACCTTGACCTGCGATTACATCTTCATCATCAAATGGGTGCATAAAAACGCCACTTGTTTCGTCGCGAATTTCGATAGCTTTATTGTAAGCATCATCATAAACATCGCCGTGAAGTACAACTTGTGCTCCGTAACCTTCAGTAGCTGCAACTTTTGCAATTGGAGCTGACCTTGGCATAACGATTGTTGCTGGAATACCTAATTGTTGAGCTGCAAACGCGACACCTTGAGCGTGATTTCCTGCACTAGATGCGACAACAGCGTTTGGTTTTTCAGCCTCATTTAGCACTGCCATTTTATTATAAGCACCACGTATTTTGAAAGAACCGGTTTTTTGCAGATTTTCAAATTTTAGATAAACTTCTGCATCCACCATATCTGAGAAAGTTTTTGAACGCTCGATAGGTGTTTTATGAATTACGCCTTGCAGTCGATAAGCTGCCTGTTCGATATCTTTAATAGTCATTTTTTCCTCCAAAATATTAAAAAAGCCTCTGCTTATCACACAAATAGGTCATAAACAAAGGTTTTAAAGTTTCATAATAATCATTTAAAAAAACTTATAATCCTGTTTATGAGTATGACAAAGCACGAAGACCACCAGAATAATCTCCATAATTATTAAGTTTGCCAGCGCTAAACTTGTCATAATATAAAATCTCCTATAAGTAAATTTATTGCTACTAAATATAAAAAAAGCTCCCTCTCCGTTAAGAGACGAAGTTTAAAAACTACGTGTTACCACTCTCGTTGCTGTTACTAAAAATAACAACCACTCTTAATTTTATAACGTAAATCACTCCGTCAAAACTTACTTTTAGTTCAGTTTCAAAGCATAAAAGATGATAAATTTAATACATTGGTAATGTCTTTCAGCAACCGACATCTCTCTAAAACCCTCAGTGAAAAAATCCGTGTTCTTTATCACAGCCCATATTTCCTTGTATTAAATATTAACACACACTTCATTTATTGTCAACACTTTTCACCGATTTATTAGAATAAAATATCCTTTTTTGAGTGCATAATTAAAAAGTGTGCAAATTTTTCAGGAAATACCCATCGTTTTTTGCACACTTTGACTAATTTTTTTATTTTACAGGAATTAAAAGCATAGTGTCTTCAACTATTTTCACGTCGCCTTCTAGTCCGTTTGATGCGATTATATCAAGCATTGTAGTGTTATATTGCTTTGCAATTTCCCATAATTCAGTTTTTGAGGAAATATATTTCAAAATTATGCTATTTCCATTTTTTTCGTGCGATACTCCACGCTCTACAGTCTCAACTATTTCAATATTAATACGTTCATCTTTATATTTATGCACATCAACTGCAATTTTAAGATTTATATCACCTGATAAATTTTTGGTTATTTCAACATTTTCAAAGCAAATATCCGAATATTCCTGAGCGTTTAAAAATGCATAATCTGTTTCAAAATCATAGTAGTCTTTGCCAGATTTATATATCCCTATTAAATGTATATAACAATCAAGCAGACTATTTTCGCTAAGTTTTGTATATAATTGACATTCTGTATGCAATATGGCATCTACGATATTATCTGTAGCAATTGCCACGTTGAAATCACATTTTTCGCATTCATATTTCGGCGTATCTAACAAACTGTATTTTGTTGAGTTTACTAAAATTTCGCTCGTTGTGTCATAAATATCAAGAACTATTGGCATTTTTTCAATTTTCGTCTGCGTTATGCAAGTTTTCACGCTCAATGTATACGAAAATTCTGCTCCTGTAACGTTTTCGATGTCAAAGCTTTTAATATTGACGTCAATATCCGTATCAAGAGTTTCATCATTAATATTTATGTCCAAAATTTGCGAAAACGGAGATGATGCTACGATATCATTAATCTCAAACTCTTCCATCAAAGCGCATGAAAATTCAACATTTCCACGTATCATCAGCTTATTTTTAAGTATTTTCGTATCATTTATCACTATTTTTGGCTTAATTCCATAAATTTCATAATCATTAGTTAATATAGCCTTAAATTCCACATTGTCAGTTAACAGAAATTCCTGTACATTTACGCTGTCAATTAAATTTACAGTTTCCTCGTGATTTAAAATCTCATAACCGTCATTTTCAAACTGCGTAATGCTCATTTTTGCGTCTGTAAAGGCTTTTGTGTGGATACAAACATTGGCTAACAACGACACTTTTCTCGGATTAATAATACGTGCCTCAATTTTATTTAGCTCAATTTTGCAATTTACGGTTAGATTTTCTATCGTTGCTTGTTCAATATGCGCAAAACTCATCGAAACCTTCATAATTACAGGCGCTAGCTCACCTTCTGGAATGTAACACACGTCGCATTTTAAGTCCCCAGAAATCAAAATCCTGTCATTTTGTACCGTCGCATCTTTGACGTACGCTGTAGCCGTTACACCGATAATTTTCGCGATGTCAGGATATAAATCTGGCACAATAGCATCTATGCTTTCGTCATAATTTACCTTTTTGTTTATCACCATATCAATATAAGAAATTTTTTGTTGCTCCATAAAGTCCTCCCTTTTTGATTTTCGTTTATTAAAATATATTGCAAGTTTTTGTTATATATTCCATTTTTTGTGACATACATTGTTTTGAGGTGATTAAATGACTTTTAAAACAACAATATACGCCCTATGTCTGCTGTCAATCTGCGTTATATTAACTACTAAAAACCCTGTAACTAATACGTTTTTCACGCAAAATATACACTTAATCCCAGACACCAAAACTATCGAAGATACTGCAATTTCTGTAAGCCTTTCTTTTGCTGATTTTCCCAAAATTGAAGACGTAAACCAAGAATTTTTATGCCCTATTTCAAATCCAATCGTTACATCGGTCTTTGGTTCTCGCACTCATCCACTAACTTTTGAAGATGATTTTCACACCGGAATTGACCTTGCAACGCTTGATAATCCATTAGTTTTCTCAACGCTAGATGGCGTAGTAACCGACATTGGTTTTGATGAAATATACGGAAATTACGTGCGTATCTTACACGCTGATGGTTATGAGAGCTTTTATGGTCATATGTCAGAAATTTACGCAACCGACGACGTGCTACAAGGCGATGTAATCGGACTTATTGGTGATACTGGAATGGCTACTGGCGAGCATTTACACTTTGAAATTTCGCAAAATGGCGAACTGCTCGACCCAAGTACGGTGATAGACTTCTATGAAAATTAAAATTTCAAGCTCATTTTTAATGATTTCTGCCGTAATGATAGCTATACACGGCATAAAACTTTTTGTTTTTGTTATAATTTCGTGTTTATTTCACGAACTCGCCCACTTTTTGGCTATGAAAATAAAAAACTTACCAATAAATCAGTTAAATGTAACCCTAGTCGGTGGTAGTATCAAATGCTACGCACTAAATCATCAGAGCAATCTTTACCTAGTTATAATTTACGCAGCTGGTATTTTTGCAAACCTTTTGCTAGGTTATTTATGCTATTTTATAGCAATTAACGGTTTTTATAGTAGGAATTTCTTCATTTTAAGTGGAATTAATTATTTACTAGCAATTTTCAACTCTCTACCTATCAAAATCCTTGACGGATATTTTATTTTAAAACACTTTTTATTGATATTTTTCCAAAATCACAAAAAAGTTGAAAATTTTTGCAATTTCATTAGTTTATTGTGTAATTCACTACTTATAATATTAGGCTTTTTATATATTTTTCAATTAAATTTCTCAATTTTCATCATTTCGCTATACTTATTAATAAAGTCGCTCAAAAATTCGACACATTTTTGGTAGTTTTAACGTGGACAAATTATGTTTTTTTTGGTATAATAGTTTAATATAGATATCAAAAACAAAGGAGTTTAATATGGAAAAAGATTTAAAAAATTTAATAAGTAAGTTCCTATACATTTATCTTGCAGTTTCTTTTGTTATCGTTATTTTGACTATAGATACATACAAAAATATAGCATATTTGCACATAGCACTCGCTGTAATTATGTTACTTGCAACACTAAATCACAAGCGTACAATGAGGTCTACAATCGACACTTACGTCAATGGTAGGATTGCCTCTGTAGAGTCGGTTGCTCGTAACTCTTATCGCACATTTCCAATTGCTATTTTGATTGTAAATAAAAAAAATAATCAAATTAAATGGTACAATGAAGAATTTTTAAAACATTTTCTAGACGGTGCAAACTCGCTAGACCTTTCTGCATCAACTGTTTTGCCAGAACTTACTCAAGATAAAATCAAAAATCACTTTTCGCAATTTCCTTGCGAACTAACTATCGGCGAAAATATTTATCGTGTTTTTTCTGTTGGTGATTCAGAATCTAATAATTTAGTTAATTTCTACTTTTTAGATGTCACTTCAGATGTTAACACTCGCCTTGCTTTCGAACATAGCAAACCTATTGTTTCGGTAATTTCAATCGACAACTACGATGAACTTCTTAGAAATTCTACTGATACCGAAAAATCAATAATCGTTGCCGCTATCAACACAAGAATCAGCGAATGGACAAAAGAGGCTAACGGTATCTTCAAAAAATTCGACCGTGACCGTTATCTTTTCGTATTCTCAAATTCAAAAATTGAGGACTATATCGGAGTTAAATTCCCAATTTTAGACTCAATTCGTGAAATTCAAACTGCTGAAGGTATTACAGCAACTCTTAGTATCGGTATTGGTCGTGATGGTGATACTTTTGCAGACAATTACGATTTTGCTCTAAATTCACTGGATATGGCACTTTCTCGTGGTGGTGACCAAGTTGTTATCAAAAATAAATATTCATTTGAGTTTTACGGTGGTATGTCAAAAGAGGTTGAAAAACGTACTAAAGTTAAATCTCGTGTTATAGCAAATGCGTTAAACCAAATCATAAAAGATGCCTCTGAAGTTTTCGTTATGGGTCATAAATTCTCTGATTTTGACAGCGTTGGCTCGGCTATCGGTATTTGTGCTGCTATGCGAAATAATAATATCCCTCACAAAATCGTTATCGACACAACCAAAACCTCAGCAACTCCACTTATCGAAAAACTACTTAAACACGATGCTTATAAAGATATTTTCATAACACCAGATGATGCGTTAATTCAGCTAGGACCTGAAACTTTGCTTATCGTGGTTGACACAAACAGACCTGATTTTGTTGAATCTCGCGCTGTTCTAGATTCTGCATCAAAAATCGTTGTAATTGACCACCATAGACGTGCTGCAGATTATATCGAAAACGCCACTGTAAGTATGCACGAACCATATGCCTCTTCGGCATCTGAAATCGTAACAGAACTTCTGCAATATATGGTAAACACTTCAAAAATAACAAAAATCGAGGCAGAGGCTTTGCTTTGTGGTATTATGCTAGACACAAAACATTTTGCATCAAAAACAGGTTCTCGAACTTTCGAGGCAGCAGCTTACTTACGACGTATTGGTGCTGATGTTGATACCGTTAAATTACTCTTCCAAAATGATTTTGACTCATACCTTTTGAAACAACAAATCACATCTACTGCAAAAATTTATGCACAAAAGTTCGCAATTGCAATATCTAGCTCAAATGTTGAACGCTCATTGGCGTCGCAATGTGCCGATGAAATGCTGAATGTTAACAGCATCAAGGCATCTTTCGTAATTTTTAAAACGGAAAATGCAACAAATATTTCTGCAAGGTCAAATTCTAATATAAATGTTCAAGTCATTATGGAAAAACTTGGTGGTGGAGGTAGTATCAATGCTGCAGCTTGCCAATTTGACGGTGACACAACAGAAAACGTTGAGCGTATGCTAAAACAAGTGCTTGACGAATTTGAAACAAAACAAGAAAACTAACTTAAACGGAGGACAATGAAATGAAAGTAATTTTAAACGCTGATGTAAAAGGAAAGGGCAAAAAAGGACAACTTGTAGACGTATCTGACGGATATGCAAGAAACTTTTTATTCCCAAAAAACCTTGCTGTTGAAGCATCTGCTAATAACTTAAATATGAAAAAACAAGCCGACGAATCTGCTGCACGTAAAATTGCATTAGAAATCGCTGCTGCAAAAGAAATCGCAGGAAAACTTGAAAAATGTCCTATCACTATTGAACAAAAAGGTGGTACAAGTGGACGTATTTTCGGCTCTGTTACTACAAAAGACATCGCTGAACACCTAAAAAGTGAACACGGAATTGATATCAACAAACAAAAAATCGTATTAGACGATGCTATCAAACAATTTGGCACTTTTAATGTAAAAGTTAAATTATATCCTGAAATCACAGGTACTATCATTGTAAACGTAAGGGAAAAATAACGAAATGGACGATTTATTATCACGTCAAATTCCTCATAGCATTGAGGCAGAACAAGCCGTTATCGGTTCATTATTAATAGATCCTTCGACCGTACCACGTGCTATTGAAGGGTTGAATGCTGATGACTTTTTTATGCCTATCAATAAAAAAATATTCGAAACTATGTACTCGATGTTTACAAATTCGCAAAAAATTGATCCAATTACTGTACTAAATGAGCTACCTTTTTCTGATGATACAGAAAAAATGACAAATCGCACATATATTTTGCAGATTATGGACATAACTCCAACTTCTGCGAATTTACAAGAATATATGGAAATTGTACGTGACAAAGCTATGCTAAGGCAAATAATTGACACGATGAACGAAGTAAACGAAATGGCGTATAATTCGCTAGACCGTGCCTCTGACGTTGCAGAATCTGCCGAACAAAAAATCTACGCAATCCGTCACGGTCGTGAAATCAAGGGTTTGACTCATATAAAAAACATAATTTCGGATTTATACGAAAAACTTGATGAACTAGCTGCGAGCGAAGGCTCAATTCCAGGGATACCAACAGGTTTTACCGACCTCGACCACTTTATTACAGGACTTAACAAATCGGATTTAGTGCTTGTTGCAGCTCGTCCTGGTATGGGTAAAACAAGTTTTGCGCTGAATGTTGCGTTGAACGCTGCTAAGAAAAGTAAAAAAAGTGTTGCAGTTTTCCAGCTTGAAATGTCGAAAGACCAGCTTGCAAGCAGATTTTTGTCGAATGAGGCATTAATTGACTCAAGAAAACTAAAAACTGGTGATTTAGATGATGATGACTGGGGCAAAATAGCTAGAGCGTCTTCCGTTTTAGCGAAAACTCAAATTTTCATTGATGATAATCCATCTATTACAGTTGCTGAAATCAAAGCGAAATGCAGACGTATGGGCGATGATTTAGGGCTTATCGTTATCGACTATTTACAACTTATGCAAAGTGGAAAACGTTCAGACAACCGTGTAACCGAGGTATCGGAAATTTCTCGTTCATTAAAAATAATGGCAAAAGAACTCGACGTACCTGTTGTGTGTTTATCGCAACTTTCAAGGGCATCTGAGCAACGTTCTGACAAGCGACCTATGCTATCGGATTTACGTGAATCAGGAGCCATCGAGCAAGACGCCGACATCGTTATGTTCTTATATAGAGATGATTATTACAACCCAGAAACCGACGAGAGAAATGTAGCAGAGGTTATTATTTCTAAAAACCGTCATGGTTCTACTGGCACGATAAAGCTACAATGGATTGGCGAATATACTATTTTCTCAAATCAAGATCGGATTCATTCGTAATTTATCTGCACAAACCATTTACCATATAATAAATTTACACAAATTACATTTTAAAATCGGACGTATTGGTTATGATGGACAAACGCAGTTCTCCCTACAAAATACAACGATTAATTTTAGCATTTTTGGTGTGTAAAAAAATATCAATAAACCCAAAACAAAGGACTTCTAATGATAAATCAGCAATTAATTGAAAATTACGACCGCATATTATGTGGTGTTTCGGGTGGAGCTGATTCGATTGCGCTTGCTCATTCGTTAAAACAGCTTGAAAAATCACGAGACATCACTGTTTTTGCGTGCCATTTAAATCACAAAACTCGTGGTGAAGAATCACTTCGAGATTTAAGGTTTACAGAAAATTTTTGCAAAATGCACGATATCCCCTTTTATTTTGAGGAAATCGATATAGTTTTAGATAAATCTCAAGGTTTTGAGGCTAGTGCGAGGCAAATTCGCTATGATTTTTTTAATAGAGCTGCCAAACACTTTAACGCAAATAAAATCGCAACTGCTCACAATGCTGATGATAATTTAGAAACCATTCTACTAAATATTTCGCGTGGAACAGGTCTGAAGGGACTTTGTGGCATTCCCCTGTCGCGACAAAATATAGTTCGTCCAATTTTACACAAAACAAGAGCAGAAATAGAGCAATATTTATCCGAAAACGGAGTTGATTTTATAATTGACTCATCAAATAATACCGATGATTATTCAAGAAATAAAATTCGTCACCATATTTTGCCAGTTTTGAACGAAATCAACACAAAAGCAACACAAAATGCATTTATAATGAGTAAGACTGTTCTTCTGGACGAAGATTATTTTCAATGTGTAACAAATGAAGTTTTTCCACAAATTGTGCAATTTGATGTTGATAAATACGTTGTTGATATCGAAAAACTTCTAAATTTACATCATTCAATAGCTTATCGAGTGCTAAATTCGATACTTTCAAATTTTGAAAAAACATTATCTAGTTCTTTTTTTGACAAGATTGTCGAGAAATGTCGAAGTAAGAATACATCTTTTTGCTTAGATTTGTATAAAGATGTTGAAATTTTCCGAGAATATGGTACAATAATATTTAAAGCAAAAACTTTCCAAAAACAAAAACTCGATTTCATAGTCGAAAATGACCAAATAATTATATTTACGAATAAATTTAACAATTTGTTCATAAATTACACGGCAGATTATGATAAAATTGACTTTAGTACACTTAGTGTAACTAATAAATTACAAGGCGATGAAATTCGCTTAAATGGTGGTCGAAAATCACTAAAAAAATTATTTATAGATAAAAAAATTCCACAAAAACTGCGTGAGTTCGTACCTGTCCTACGTGACAAAAACGGTATTGTTTGCGTGTGTTTTATTGGTGTAGACATAAATAGACAATCAAAAAACAATAAAAATATATTATTTAGGAGTAATTTATAATGAAAAATGATATCCAAGAAGTTCTATATTCTGTAGAACAAATAGAATCAATAACAACAAAATTAGGTAGCTTAATTAGCGCTGATTACATCGATAGAAACCCTATTATCGTAAGTGTTTTAAAGGGTTCTTTCATCTTTATGGCAGACTTAGTTCGTAAAGTTTCTGTTCCTTGTGAAATTGATTTTATGGTAGTTTCTAGCTATGGCGCTGGCACTTCAACTTCTGGTGAAGTTCAAATTATCAAAGACTTAGCAACTTCAATTCAAGGTCGCGATATAATCTTAGTTGAAGATATTCTAGATAGTGGTGTTACATTAAGTTATATCACTTCAATTTTAGAAAAAAGAGGCGCTCGCTCTATTGAAATCTGCACATTTTTAAACAAACCAGCTCGTCGCAAAGCTAATGTTCACGTAAAATACAATGGTTTTAATATCGAAGATGAATTTGTTGTAGGCTACGGTTTAGACTATGCAGAAAAATACAGAAACCTTCCATATGTTGGAATTTTAAAACCAGAAATATATTCTAAATAATCTCATAATTCAAAATCGAAAAGGAGTGAAAAATTTTTGAAGAATAAAAAAATAAATGGTTTTGGCGCATATATTATCATTTTACTTATTGTGCTAGGAACTTTTTTAGCTTTACAAATGTCATCAACACCTAATGTTGCTGTTTATTCTGACGTTGTAAACTATTTTAATAATGAACAAGTTGAATCTTTTGACATAGAAGGTTCAGATTTAACTTTACAGCTTAAAGACGGTGAAGTCGTAACTCACGAACTTGCTAATATCAACATTTTTATGAATGATTTAAGCGAAACTATAACAGCGCAAACATCTGCTGGTATTTTAACCGAGTATGATTATAAAACTGGCGCAGATATGTATATCATCGCAAGCTTAGCTCCATATTTGATACTTTTCTTAGGACTAGGTGTTGTGTGGTATATTATGATGAAACGCCAAGATGGTGGTGGTAAATCTGCTATGAATTTTGGTAAATCAAAAGCAAAAATTGCCGCTGAAGGTGATCTTCAAATTCGTTTCTCAGATGTTGCTGGTTCTGAAGAAGAAAAAGCCGAACTTGTAGAAATCGTAGATTTTTTAAGAAATCCACAAAAATACATTGATTTAGGTGCAAGAATTCCTAAGGGCGTTCTTCTAGTGGGCCCTCCAGGTACTGGTAAAACTCTTCTTGCTAAAGCAGTTGCTGGTGAGGCTGGCGTTCCTTTCCTTAGCATTTCAGGTTCTGACTTCGTTGAACTATATGTCGGTGTCGGTGCCTCTCGTGTGCGTGATTTATTTGCTCAAGCGAAAAAATCTCAACCTGCAATTATTTTCATTGATGAAATCGATGCTGTTGGTCGTCAACGTGGTGCTGGTGTTGGTGGTGGTCACGATGAACGTGAACAAACATTAAACCAATTACTAGTTGAGATGGACGGTTTCGGTATAAATGCTGGCGTTATTGTTATCGCAGCTACAAACCGTGCTGATATCTTAGACCCTGCAATTTTACGTCCAGGTCGTTTCGATAGACAGGTTTACGTTGGTATTCCTGACATTTCTGACCGTGAGGCAATTTTAAAAGTTCACGCTAAAAACAAAAAATTAAAACCAGATTTAGACCTTGCTGATATTGCAAAATCAACTCCTGGTTTCACTGGCGCAGACCTTGAAAATCTTCTAAACGAGGCCGCTCTTCTAACTGCTCGACGTGGTAAAGAAGAAATTGATATCGAGGAAATTCAAGATTCATTCTTAAAAGTTATTATGGGTACTGAGAAAAAATCTCGTGTTATGAATCTTCACGAGAAAAAATTAACTGCATATCACGAAGCAGGTCACGCAGTTATCACAAAACTTATGCCACACCAAGACCCTGTGCACCAAGTTTCAATTATTCCTCGTGGTAGAGCTGGTGGATTTACACTAAGTTTACCTCAAGAAGATTTGTTCTACACATCAAAAATTCGTATGGAAGAAGAACTCGTGGTACTTCTTGGTGGCCGTGTCGCTGAACAACTTGTAATCGGTGATATTTCTACTGGGGCATCAAACGATATCGAACGCGCTACAAAAATTGCTCGTGATATGGTAACTCGCTACGGTATGAGTAAAAAGGTTGGTACTATCAACTACGCTTCAGACCCTAACGAAGTTTTCTTAGGTCGCGATTTTGGTTCAAATCAACATATGTCAAGCGAAACTGCTTTTGTAATTGACAAAGAAGTTCAAGATATTATTGCACGTGCTTACGAAAATTGTGAGCAATTATTGTCAACTCATATGAATAAACTTGAAAATGTTGCAGAATTCTTAATTCGCAACGAAGTTATCGACGGTGATGTTTTCGAAAAATTATTCAATGGTGAAATTTTAGAAGATTTACCGAAAAAGAATTATCCAAAAGTAGTACTTTCTGTACCTCCTATGGACGATGAAAAAGTAGCTACAGTTGTTAGTAACGATACTTTCAAACGCGATGACTCTGCTATCGCCACTAATGAAGACGAAACCTCGCAAGACGAGCAAGACAACGACTAACATAAAAATTTAAGCCATTAGGGAATTAAATCTCTAATGGCTTTTTTATGTTTAAATTGACATCTCCATCCAGCGTTCTGCGATTGAAAATCCAAACTTTTCATACACAAATACGCCTGTTTTTGATGCTACAAGTCGCATTTCTTGTACTTTTTTAGACTGGGCATCTTGCTTTAATAGTCCTAAAATCTTGATAGCGTAGCGTTTTCTTCTATACTGTGGCTTTGTATAAATATTTGCAACATAACCAACTTTACCTGTGGAATTTGTACCCGATGGTGGAAAATCCATATATAAAATGCCACCTGTTGCCAACATTTCACCGTTTTTTTCTAAAATATATTGAATTAACGTTCCATCTGCAATTTTAGAACTAAAGAAAGCTGATAGCTCATCGTCAATTCCTATGCACGGTGGTTCACCTTCATCAATCAGCTGAAGTTTTCTGCTTTTCACTAAAAGTTCGACATCATTTAACGTTGCTTTTCTTTCTATCATTAATTTTCTCCTAAAAAAGTGGCACTCGAAAATGAGTGCCACTTTGATTTTTATTAAAATTATTTGTTGATATAAGCGTAAGCTGCAAGAATTCCTTCATAACCGATTTCTTTTAATGTACCAACTTTTCTAGTTTTTCTGAAAGAACAAGCATCAGCAAGCTCGATTAATTCGTCTTCTGCAAGAGTTCTGCCGATTAATTCGCTGATAGTTACAGGCATTTCAAGAGATTTGAAGTAAGCAACTGTAGCATCAATAGCTTGTTTAGCAATAGCAACATCGTCACCTTCTAAACCGTGAACTTTTCTAGCAAATTGTGCGAAACGTTCTGGGCATTCTTCGTAAGTAGTGTTAGCAAATGCATTCCAAGTACAAGCAAGTGCTGCACCGTGAGTTGCATCGTAGTAACCACTTAATTCGTGGCTCATTTGGTGTGGAGTCCAGTCTCCAGGAGAACCTAGACCTGTTAAACCAACGTGAGATAAGCTACCAGCCCACATAAGTTCGCTCATTGCTTGATAGTTTGTTGGGTCTTCTACAGCTGTTTTACCATATTTGAATACAACACGCATTAAACCTTCTGCAATTTCATCAGTCATATCATTAGATTCGCTGATTGCAAAATATCTATCCATTGTATGCATAAAGATGTCAACAACACCAGCAGCAACTTGATATTTTGGAAGAGTGTAAGTAAATTCTGGGTTTAAAATAGCGAATTTTGGACGGTTTAAGTCTGAAGATAAACCTCTTTTACAGCTATTTTCAGTGTTTGTAAGAACTGCAGATTGAGAAGTTTCAGAACCAGCAGCTGAAATAGTAAGAACGTTTGCGTGTGGAAGGGCTACTGTAGGTGTTTTTTCACGTAACCAGAAAGGCCAAATGTCTTCACCAGGATTTGCAAGACCGATTGCAACTGCTTTACCAGTATCGATAACACTACCGCCACCAACTGATAATACGAAGTCAACGCCAGCTTCTTGAGATTTTGCAATTGTATCAACAGCAAAGCTTAAAAGTGGGTTTGGTTGAACGCCACCGATTTTGATATAGTCATATTTTGCAGCATCAAGAGCAGCAGTAACTTTATCTAATACACCAGATTTGATAACGCTACCAGAACCATATAGAACTAAGATTTTTTTAGGTGAATAAACTGCAAGTTCAGCCGCTAAATGATCTAAAGCATCTGAACCAAACACTACTTTAGTAGGTGAGAAATAAGAAAAACTTTTCATAAGAAACTCCTTTAAATTTTAATATTTGTTAATATTATATTTATATTATATCACATTAAAATCTTGTATGCAAACATCATATTGACAAAAAAAGTAGTCTATTTTTATACATATTGACTAATCAATCAGATTTAAGTAGCTGTATACATCACTTTTTTAAAGTGAAATGTTGTAAGCTGAAAATCTGCAAATAATAATCACATATAACACTGAAATTGCCTATAAAAACACTTTCCCTCACTTTAGCTAGCAACCACGCAGTACCGTCCCTTATATTCAGTGATGGAGCATTGTAGATGCACCACTATACAATCGCCTAGCTGTCCTAATTTCTTAGATACACTTATCTTCGAAAGGAATAAAACATTCAACAATAAGTCTTGTATTATCGCTTTAACACTATTTGTAATATAAATTTTAAAATATACGATAGAATAATTGCTCTTTTTTTACTTTTTATGATACCTAAGTTTATACAATATATTCCCTATACCATTGTTTTTAATCCAATAAGAACGAGCGAACACACAGGTTCGCCCCTACCAGTTTCCCTCAGACACACTTATCTTAAAGTAGGAAACAATTGATGTAATTTGAAAAAAAGAAAACCTGAAACACAAGGTTTCAGGCTTTAGTAAACTAAATTCTTTCTTTAAGTTTTGCTGCTTTACCAACGCGATCACGTAAGTAGTAAAGTTTAGCACGACGAACTTTACCGTGTTTAACCACTTCAAATTTCGCTACGTTTGGAGAGTGTAATAAGAATATTTTTTCAACGCCAACGCCATAAGATAAACGTCTAACAGTGATAGTTCTGTTGATGCCACCGTGTTTCATAGCAATGATAATGCCTTCGAAAATTTGAATTCTTTCACGAGTTCCTTCTTTGATTTTCGCGTGAACTTTTACAGTATCACCGATAGCAAGTTCTGGAAGATCAGTTTTTAAGTGTTGTTCTGATAAGATTTTTACTAAATCCATTTTTGTTCTCCTTCATTCATAGAAATTCATACACCGCCCTATGCAGTCAGAGGAATATCCGTTATCTCAAATATTATAACATATAAATATGTTAAATGCAAGCCTTTTTTTAATTTTATATGCATATATCAACGATTAATATTTCTATTCAAAAATCACGCTCATATCTTGTGGTAATTCACTCATAAAGCACATATTTTCTTTTGTAATTGGATGTAAAAACTCTAATTTATGCGAATGTAGTGCCTGACGATTTATATTTTTGAAATCTGGATTATACAAGAAATCACCGATTAAAGGATAACCAAAAGACTTTAAATGTACACGAATTTGATGTGTTCTGCCTGTTTCGAGCTTTAAAGCTAACAAAGAGTGACCATTTTTACACAAAACTCGTTCAAAATTAGTAACGGCTTGCTGACCTCGCTCAAAATCAACAACACGCTCGATAGTGCTATCATAAGCTCTAGCAATTGGAGCGTCAATTTTTCCACGTTCAACCTCGACCGTTCCCTTGCAAATCGCAAGATATTGCCTGTGAATTTGATTATCTGCCACCATATTCGACAAAATCGCTGAAGAAAGTCGATTTTTTGCTAAAATTAGCAGTCCACTAGTGTCTTTATCTAGTCGATTTATGCAACGAAAAGTAAATTCTTGACCCAAAAAATGTAGAGCAACACCATTTGCCAGAGTATCCTCAAAATGACCTTGAGACGGATGTACTGGCACGCCAGCCTGCTTATTTATCACCATAATATCGTCATCTTCGAACACAATGTCTACAAACACATCACGAGGCACGATATTTTCCGATGGTTTCTCATCTAAAATAGTAATTACTAGCTGTTCACCTATAGATAATTTACGCGTTGTAAAAGCGTGCACACCGTTTACGGTTATACCATCTTGAGTTCGCTTTAAAAGTGAGATAATCTTCGATTGAAACTCTCTTTTGCGTAAAAAATCACGGATTGTTACCTCGTCTTGCGAATTTTCTATGTTATATTTCAAAATTCTAGTCATTATCTTCTAATAAGTCGGCTAAGCTTACTTCCTCCAGGAATTAAATTCAAATCTTCTTTTGTGATTGCTCCTGTAAAGATAATTAAGAATAAATATACAACAGCTGCAACACCGATAGTGATAACAGTCGAAACACTATTGCTTAATGATAATACATTATTTAGTAACTTAAAGCTTGTAATAGTCGCAACTCCCATTAGAACTGCCGATAAAATCGGACGTGCAAAACTATCAACAAGACTAATTTTTGTTTGTGTATATTTCTTGATATTATGCATATTTATAATAAGCATAACAAAATAACACAAGTTAGTAGAAATCGTTGCACCTATGATGCCTATATTGGGATTTCCAATTAAAATATAGTTTGAAATTAATTTAATTACACCACCAACTATTATCGAAATTATCGGTAAATTAATTTTACCTGCAGCTTGTAACATAACCGTTGTAAGCGAAGACAGTGTTGTCCAAAGTGTTGCAAGACCTAGAAGTAGTAACAATGGCGTTGCAATCGCAACCTCATCAGGTTTTGTAGGATACAGCATAGTTAAAATTGGTCCTGGAATTGACATTAAACCAACAGCACACGGTAACGTGAAAATTATGATAACTTTCAGTGCTTTATTTATAATATACTGCAACTTTTCTCGGTCGCCTACTGCAAATGCCGCTGAAATTATAGGTATCAGAGTAACGTTTACTGACGCTATAATTGACGGTGGTAAATTAAATAAAGTATACGCATATCCTTTGTACGAACCATACGCAAACTCTGCTACTTGCTCGGAAACTCCTGATGCAACCAATCTGTTCATAATCAAAAATAAATCCAAAAATCCAGTTAAATTTACAACTAACGAACCAATAGTGACTGGTATTACGATTTTAATTAAGTCGGATACTATACGCTTTGATGTACGGATTTCTCCACCAAGAAGTTCGTTATTTATAACTTTTTCGCGATTTAATTTCGACCTGTAAATTAATATGAGCAGAGTCGCTGCAATTATAGTACTAAAAGTTGTACCAAAAATAGCTGTCGCAGATTGAACTTCTGAAGAAAAACCGAGATTTATCACGACAATTGTAAGTCCTATACCGATGAATAATTTGAAAACAGCCTCCAAAATTTGTGTAAGTGCTGTAGGATTCATATTTTGCATACCTTGGAAATATCCACGGTAAATCGCCACGATTGAGAAGAAGAAAACCGCTGGTGACAGCACTTGAATGCTGAGTTTAGCCATTGGCATTTCTATTAATTCCGAGAAAAAACCAGCTCCACAATACATAATAAACGAGCCGAATAAGCCCACGCCAACAAACGTGGCAAGAGCAACTTTGAAAATTTTATTTACTTCCGAATACCGACCCAAAGCATAGCTTTCTGACACCATTTTTGACACTGCAACAGGCAAACCAGCAGTTGAAAACGCTAGTAATAACTGATAAATTTCAAATGCAGCACTAAAATATGCCATGCCGTCTCCAGCTATAAGATTTCCTAGTGGTATTTTATAAATAACACCTATAAATTTAACAATAAAGTTCGCCGCGACCAAAACCGCAGCCCCTTTTAAAAACGAATTTTTGCTCGACATAAGTCATTCCTTTCAAATCTAATCTTTCTTATTATACACTATTTTTTATAATTTTTCAACATTTTGCTAAAACTTATAAAATAACTTTTTTTAACTTCACTTTTGCTGAAATTTGTGTTAATATAAAGTATATAAGCAATTTTAAGGAGAAAAAAATGGTAAAAATATTGCAAAATGGCGTTCGCATCGTTTTTGAAGAAAATAAAAATATTAGATCGTGCACAGTTGGTATCTGGGTTTTCAATGGTTCTAGAAATGAGCCTTCACATATCAACGGAATTTCGCACTTTATCGAGCATATGATGTTTAAAGGAACCGAAAAACGTTCTGCAAAACAAATTGCGCACGATATGGACGGGATTGGAGGTCAAATCAACGCATTTACTACCAAAGAATGTACTTGTTACTACGTAAAGGCGCTTGATATTCACTTAGATTTGGCAATTGACGTTATCTCGGATATGTTTTTAAATTCTAAGTTTGATGATAAGGATATCGACCTCGAACGCACGGTTATTGAAGAAGAAATTTCAATGTACGAAGACCAACCCGAAGATATTGTTATCGAAAAACTTTTCGAGCAAATTCATCGTGGAAGTTCACTAGGTTTCCCTGTTTTAGGAACTCCTGACACTTTAAAAGACATAAATTCAAACGTTATGCACGATTTTGTTAACCAAAACTACATCGGTGAAAATATAGTTATTTCGATGTGTGGAAGTTACTCGCACGAGCATATGCAAGAAATTGAGCGTGTTTTTTCAGCGCTACCAAGTGGAAAATCTGAAAAATCTGAGCTTGCAAAATATAATAAAAGTCAACTTTTTATCGAAAAAGATATTGAACAAAATCATATCTGCATTAGTTTTGAGGGTCTTTCTATGTCCCACAAACAACGTTACGCAATGCAAATTATGAACGGAATTTTAGGTGGTGGTATGTCATCAAGATTATTCCAAAAAGTACGTGAAGAAAATGGGCTTTGCTACAGTGTTTCTAGCTTTAATTCGGCGAATTTAGACACTGGAATTTTTTCGATTTACGTAGCACTTTCAAAAAACACTGAAAAACGTGCTTTAGACTTAATTTACGACGTGTTAGTTGACTTGCTAGAAAACGGAATTACTGACGAAGAATTTTTACGTCAACGTGAGCAAATCAAAGCAAATATTTTAATGGGGCTAGAAAGTAATAGCTCAAGAATGCATTTTTTGGCACGCTCGGTTATGTTCCATAATGAAATTTTAACATCAGATGAAATAATCGCACGATATGACGCTGTAAGTAAAGAAGATGTTAAGAAAATTGCTAGCGAAATAATCAATTTTTCTAAAACATCTATTTGTGTTGTTGGCGATATTTCACAAAAATCTAATTATAATAAATTTTTAGGTTAAATTGCATAAATTACCATTGAAAATTTTGTTTAGTTGTGATAATCTAATAGTAGTTAATTTATTCAAATTTTTCTGAAGGTGTTAAAATGGATGTAATTTCTCACGCGATTGTAGCAAATCGAATAACACGTGGCGTTTTACCACGCAGGAAACGTTTGCTTGTGATGATAGGCTCAGTGTTACCAGATTTAGATTTGAGAACTCAACCTCATCGTGGTAATAATTTATTAGTTCGAATTTTCAACAGTCAACATAAAGTTAAATCAGCAAAATCAGATTATGTCAAAGCTATCCAACTCGGAATTTTAGCGCACTATATTTGCGATTATTATTGCTATGCTCACAAATATAATCTCGACATTTCACACGGTTTACGCCATATGAAATACGAATTTGCTATGCAAGGTTGCTTGATAAAAGGTTTTCAAACTCGATTATCTCGTGATTACAATAAAGAAACCTTTATGAATTTTATTTTCGACACGAAAGCTTTCTACGATACTCGTGCTGGTAGTATCACTCGAGACCTCGAATATATGCTAACAATCACCGAACAGGCTGTTGATGAGCTAATCGAATATTTTAGACCGTTTAAAAAAGCATAATTTCAGCTACCAGATAATTTTCTGGTAGCTTTTTGTATTAAAAAATAAAAAATGATGTAATTTATAAAAATTTGTGATATTATTTAATTATAAACTTGTGATAAGGAGAATGTTATGGAAGAAATTATGAAATCTACCGAACGAAAATACGAAGGTAAAATTATTTCGGTAAGACTTGACCAAGTTGTTCTGCAAAACGACAAGGTAACTTATCGTGAAATTTGCGAACACCCAGGTGGAGTTGCCGTTTTACCACTTGATGACGATATGAATGTAACTTTAGTGCGTCAATTCAGATATGCTTTTGGTAAAATTCTGACCGAAATTCCAGCCGGAAAGCTAGACCACGGACCAGAAAGTGTACTTGATTGTGGAAAACGTGAACTTTTAGAAGAAACTGGACTAACTGCAGACGAATTTATAGATTTAGGCGCAGTTTATCCATCGGTGGGCTTTCTTGATGAGGTAATTCACTTATATCTTGCTCGTGGTTTGCACCAAGGCGAAGCGTGTCCTGATGAAAATGAGTTCGTAGACTGCGTGAAAATTCCACTTAAAAAACTATGCGAAATGGCGATGAATAACGAAATTGAAGATGCAAAAACTCTAATTGCAGTGCTTAAAACCAAAATGATTATCGATAGCGAAAAATAATATCTTGTAGGAGACGGTTTTTTCTTCTCCTTGCGTGCAAAAATACAACAAAACATAAAGAAACGTACCGAAAAGATAAATTTCGGTACGTTTTTTGTATTTTACAATGATTTATGCGATAAATAAAACTTAAATGATGATAAAAAAGGAACTATACATAAAATTATCAAAATGGCGAAAAGAAGAAAATTATTCTGAAAAATAATGTTTGCAATTAATAAAAAACCACCGGCAACCCAGAATTTCCCACAAATTCTATGCGTATAATTCCAGTTTTCTTCATCGTTTAACGTCCAAGGCAAACGAATTCCCATAGTGTAATTTTGCTTACATTTTGGCAGATAATTTCCTGCACAAACAAAAATTATAGCAAGAAGAGCAGACACGTAGCTTGGCATTGAAATATTTACACCGAGAGCCTTTAGTAAAATTACTCCCATCACGGTAATTGAGATGAAAGGACACGTAAAATATGCTAAATTTTTCATTTTTAGTGGTTGATTTCGCTTTTTCGTGTCGAAATTTAGTGCAAAGACCAGAAAAATATTAAGAGCTGTCATATATGCTGGTATTCCAAAGACAGTGCTAATTTTTGACGAGAAACCCGTTGCATTTCCAGAAAAATCAAAGTTTGTTGCTATAGTTTGAGGCAATTCGTCCCAGAAAATAACTCCGAATAGCATTGGAAGTAGGCAAAGTAGTGTTGAAATTATTATTTTACTCTTTTTCATCGTCATTTCCTCCTATTTTTGAAAGCCAAAGCATTACGTCCTCGATTACCGACGTATTCAACTCGTAATAAATGAAATTCTTCTCCTTATTTTCGAAGATTAAATCTGCTTTTTTCAGTATTGACAGATGATAAGAAACACTCGCACCCGTTATGTCAAAGTGAGAACAAATTTCACCGACAGCCATTTTTCGCTGGCGAAGTAACTGTAAAATTTCACGCCTAACTGGGTCTGCAAGTGCTTTAAAAGTTTCCTGAAATCCCATGTTATTCTCCAATCTATTTTGAATATCTTCTAAATAGATTTTAACATAGTAATTTTAAAAAGTCAATACTATTTAGAGAAATATCTAAATAGTACGCACAAAAAAGCTGTAAGAAATTAATCTTACAGCTTAAAATTTAGTTTTTAGCGACTATTCAGCGTCTTTCATTGAAAGATTTAATCTGCCTTTATCGTCGATTTTCATAAGTTTAACACGAACTTTATCGCCAACAGATACAACATCATCAACTTTTGCAACACGGTAGTCAGCTAAGTTTGAGATGTGAACCATACCTTGTCTACCAGGCATAAATTCTACGAAAGCACCGATTTCGATGATTTTCATAACTGTAGCGTCGTAAGTCATACCAACTTCTGGTTCACGAACGATGTCTTCAATCATTTTTTTCGCAACTTCGCAAGCAGCACCGTTTACAGCAGAGATTACGATGTTACCGTCTTCGTCGATTTCAACTTTAGCACCAGATTCAGCAGTGATACCTTGAATTACGCTACCACCTTTACCGATAACTTCACGGATTTTGTCTGGGTGAATTTTCATTGAGAACATTTTTGGTGCGTATGGTGAAAGTTCTGCACGAGGTTCAGCAATTACTGGTAACATAATTTCATCTAAAATCATTAAACGTGCTTTTAAACATTTGTCGAAAGCTTGTTTGATAACTTCGTTTGAAAGACCGTCAGTTTTAATATCAACTTGGATAGCTGTAACACCAGTGTGAGTACCTCCAACTTTAAAGTCCATATCGCCGTAGAAATCTTCGATTCCTTGGATGTCTGTGAAAGTAGTAAATTCGCCGTTTTCTTCTGTAATAAGACCACAAGAAATACCAGCAACAGGAGCTTTAAGTGGAACACCAGCATCCATAAGAGCTAGAGTTGAACCACAGATAGAACCTTGAGAAGTCGAACCATTTGAAGATACGATTTCAGATACAACACGAATTGCGTATGGGAAATCTGCAACGTCTGGTATAACAGCTTCTAATGCTTTTTCAGCAAGTGCACCGTGACCGATTTCACGTCTACCAGGACCACGAACTGGACGAGATTCGCCAACAGAATATGGTGGGAAATTGTAGTGGTGCATATATCTTTTAGCGTCTTCTTCGTAGATTGTATCAAGTTTTTGAGCATCTGAAAGAGTACCTAAAGTTGCAATTGAAAGAACTTGAGTTTGTCCACGAGTGAAAAGACCAGTACCGTGCATACGAGGAACGATACCAACTTCAGCAGCAAGAGGTCTAACTTCTTCCATACCACGTCCATCAACACGTTTACCTTCTAGTAACCACGCACGAACGATAGATTTTTGTAATTTATAGAATAATTCGCCCATGATGCCTTTGTTTTCTTCGTAAGCTTCTGGGTATGTTTCAGCAATTTTGTCTTCGATAACTTTCATACGAGCGTCACGAACAGTTTTATCGTCTGTATCAAGAGCAAGTTTGATGTCTTCGTAAGCGAAATCTTTAACTAAAGCGTAGAATTCTTGATTTAATTCGTGGCTTTCGTAAGAGAATTTTTCTTTACCGATTTGAGCTTGGATATCATCGATGAAAGCAACTAATTTTTTAACTTCTTGGTGAGCAAATACGATAGATTCGTACATTAAATCATCTGGAACTTGGTCAGCAGCAGCTTCAATCATAACGATTTTTTCTGCAGTACCAGCAACAGTAACTAACATTTGAGAAACTTCACGCTCAGCAGAAGTTGGGTTGATAACTGGTTTTCCGTCGATTAAACCAACATTTACGCCAGCCATATTTTTAGGGAATGGGATGTCAGAGATTGCAACAGATACGCAAGCACCAATCATACCAGCAATTTCAGGTGCGTTGTCATAGTCAGTTGACATAACAGTTACCATAATTGCAACGTCATTTCTCATATCAGATGGGAAAAGAGGACGCATTGGACGGTCGATAAGACGAGATGCTAAAGTTGCACGTTCGCCTGCTCTACCTTCACGACGGTTAAAGCTTCCTGGGATACGACCTACTGCGTACATTCTTTCTTCAAAGTCGATAGATAATGGGAAAAAGTCGATACCGTCACGAGGCTTTTGTGATGCAGTTGCAGTTACTAGCACGTAAGTATCGCCGTAACGAACTGTACAAGAACCGTTTGCAAGACCTGCAATTTTGCCTGTTTCGATGATAAGTGGGCGACCAGCAAGGGTCGTTTCGAAAGTTTTGACATTGTCAAAATTCATGTGAGTTGCCATTTTTTATTCCTCCAAATTTATATTTTTTTAGAGATATATTTCGGCATTTAGCACTTGAAAACAATTATAAAACGTATAATTTTATAAGCATTTTCAACTGCTATGCGTAATATATCTGCTAATTTTCTTTTTAATATTACGATACTTTTTCACGAGAAAATCTGCGTAATTTATAAAAAACAGGCTAGATTTACCTTTTTAAAAAACATCATAATATTACAAATAGGGAAAGCGTAAACACTTTCCCTAAAATTGTTTGATTATTTACGGATACCAAGTTTAGCAATGATTGCACGGTATCTTTCGATATCTTTTTTCATAAGATAGTTAAGTAAACTACGACGTTTACCAACCATTTTTAGAAGGCCACGACGAGAGTGGTTATCTTTTTTGTGGATTTTTAAGTGTTCAGTTAGTTCGTTAATTCTAGCTGTTAAGATAGCGATTTGAACTTCTGGAGAACCTGTGTCTGTCGCGTGTGTGCGGTTAGCGTCTATTACCGCTGTTTTGTCGTCTTTTCTGATCATGAGTTTTCACCTCGTATAAAATTTACGCCTCGAGCCGTGAGAAAGGTTTGGTGATGTCTTGCTTAACAAGACTTGTATCCTAAATCAAAGCACAGGTGCATTACTTTAGTATTCTATCATAAAATTTGCAGTTTGTAAATATCTTTTTTTATTTTTTTACTTGAAATATCCTTTTTTTTCTGTTATACTATTTCAGTAAGTATTAGAAATGTTATTTTACATCTATATATTACAAGTATATCAATATTTAAAGCATAAATAAAGTCTTATTTTATTAATAAATTCTCTATTTGTGTAAAATTATATTAACTTAAAAATTGAAAGGGGCTTTTTAAATGCCTGGAAAAGTAATACTTGGAGCTCAATGGGGCGACGAAGGAAAAGGAAAATATATCGATATATTAGCAAGCGAAGCTGATATGGTTGTTCGTTCACAAGGTGGTAACAATGCTGGTCACACCGTTGTTGTTGATGGAGTAACTTACAAATTGCACGTTATACCTTCTGGTATCTTATATAAAGATTGCATAAACGTAATCGGTGCAGGTGTTGTAGTTGACCCTAAAGTTGTGTTGCAAGAAATTGATGGATTAATCGCACAAGGCGTTTGTGTTGATAAATTATTCATTGATGCTCGTTGTCACGTAATTTTACCTTGGCACTTAGAACTTGATGCATTGTCTGAAAAAGCTCGTGGCGCTGATGATATTGGTACTACTAAAAAAGGCATTGGTCCTTGTTATATGGATAAATCTGAACGTGTTGGTATT
This sequence comes from Clostridia bacterium, assembly GCA_044426345.1. GTDB lineage: Bacteria > Bacillota > Clostridia > Oscillospirales > Butyricicoccaceae > CAYJLC01. The sequence goes on from JAWXUP010000008.1 coordinate 39,235, forward strand.
CGTATGCACGATTTTATCAATGTAGACCGTTTTGAAGATGTTTTAAAAACTGCTTGTGAAAGAAAAAATAAAGTTATCACTGGCGTTTACGGTGGCGAACCAATCGACGTTAACGCAGTTATCGAAGAATATCGTCCACTTGCAAAAAGAATTTCTTCTTTTGTAAAAGATACTACTATTGACATTTACAAAGCTATTAAAGCTAATAAAAACGTACTTTTCGAAGGCGCTCAAGGAACACTTTTAGACCTTGATATGGGTACTTATCCTTACGTAACGTCTTCTCACCCAGTTTCTGGTGGTTGTACAATCGGTTCTGGCGTTGGTCCAACTGCGATTAACGAAATTATGGGTGTTGCAAAATCTTACACTACTCGTGTTGGTAAAGGCCCATTCCCTACTGAACTTCACGATGAAATCGGCGAAAAAATCAGAACTGCTGGCTACGAATTTGGTACTACAACTGGTCGTCCACGTCGTACAGGTTGGTTTGATGCTGTTATCGCTAGATATTGTGTTCGCGTAAATGGTCTAACTGAAATCGTTATTAACAAAATCGACCCACTTTGTGGCTTAGAAACTTTAAAAGTTTGTGTTGCTTACGATTTCAAAGGTACAAGAATTGAAGAATTCCCTGCTGATTTCTCTGATTTAGACTACTGTACTCCAATTTACGAAGAGTTCCCTGGTTTTACAGAAGATATCACAAACTGCAAATCTTACGATGAATTACCACTAAATGTTCGTAATTACATCGAAGCTTTAGAAAAAATGGTTGATTGTCCGGTAAAAGTAGTTGGCGTAGGCCCTGCTCGTGACCAAATCATTTACAGATAATTTCAGTTTAATATTTAAAGACTGTAGCTTTTTTAAGTTGCAGTCTTTTTCAAACGGAGGATTTAATGAAATTAATAAATGTTACAGGTGGACTTTCTGGTGATTGTTTTTTATTCAAAACTGACAATACTAGTATTTTAATTGATACCGCCGCACCAAGAGACGCTGAAATTCTATTAAAAAATATCGAGATTGCCCTTCACGGACAAAAACTCGACTATATTTTCCTAACCCACTCGCACTATGACCACGTTGGTGGTGTACCATATATTAAAGAGCTTTTCCCAGATGTAAAAGTTGTCGCATCTGAATATGCTCAATATGTGTTTACTCGACCATCGGCATTAAAAGCCATTCGTGATATTAGTTATTATGGCGATTTCGTTCCAAATTATGACGATGATTTATTAAAAGTTGATATTACCGTTAAAGATGGCGAAGTTTTCTATGCTAATGATATTAAAGTGCAAACTTTTGAAGCTCAAGGTCACACAAAATGCTCGGTTGTTTTTCTGATTGACGATAAATTTCTTATTGCAAACGAAAGTGTCGGACCGATGAGTAAAGTTGGAGTTGTGGAATGTGCTTGTTTGCTTAGTTTTGATGAGTGTTTAAACTCTATTACGCTTTGCGAAAATATTCCTTGCGAATATGTAATTGCACCACATCACGGAATAGTTATAGACAAGCAAGCATATTTTGACACGTGTCGAGCAGTTACTCTAGAAACCAAAGAATTTTTGCTAAATAAAATCAATCAAGGACTTAGTTTTGAGCAAATTTTATATGAATATGAGCTTGAATATTATACAAAAGCACGAGCTGTGCAACTTCCAAGAAAAGCGTTTATTGCAAACGCTACTGCCTCTATTGCTAATTTAATTAAAGATTATCGCTAAAATAAGGACATAAAGCAAACTAATTCGTTTGCTTTATGTCCTTATTTGTTTTTTGTGGATATTTTTATTGCGTGCATTTAATTTAACATTTGCACAAATTTTATTGCGTGGTAAACGGGACGTCGATGACGCCGTCCCCCTACGTTATATGCGATATTTTTTATGCGGAAATATTTTATAGTGCGTCACGGACGAACACTGTTCGCCCCTACAGGGTGCATTATTTTTTCATAACAATATTTTATTATACGAAAAGGAACGCAAATAATGCGTTCCTTTTAAATTTACTATCTAAAAATAACCAAATCTTTATCAAAAACACAAGTTCTATGATAATACGCACCATCAAACTTTATTTCCGGAAGATATTTTTCTATTGCTTTAGTAATATATTCTGGACTTAAATTTGGGTCACCAGCACAAGTAATAACGGTAGCTTTTGCTGTATTTTCGTCTATATCACAAAATTCAAGCTTTGCAATAAACTCTTTAATATTAACCTCTTTTTCCGAACGTTTCGTACGTTTAACCACCACAACTTCGTCTTGATTAAATAAATCTGTAACTTTTTTTACAAAATCGCTATCTTTGCCGTTATCAAAATCATAAGTAATTTGATATTGCGAAAATTTCATTTCTTTCGCTTTACGTTCCGCCATATAAATATCTACAACTTCAAGTCCAGATGGTAATGCTGCGTTCATATCGGCTACTGCGTTTTCTGGTACTATTTCTGTTAAAAAATTAAAATCTAACAGCTCATACTCACTAGAAAAGCCAGTTGAAAGTGGCAGTCCAATCGAGATATACGCGTGTGGATTAAATCCTTCGGTATGCCAAATCGGAAGTCCAGCACGTGCTATTGAACGTTGAATTGCTTGCATATTATCAAGGTGCGAGATATATTTCGCACGACCTTCTTTTTTAAATAACATTCTTGCTTTATACATGACAATGACCCTCCAAAATTAATTCTGACGAACCGCAATTCGCACATTGTTTGCTACATTCAGGAGTTGTAATCGCCTGTCTTGAGCGTTCTCTTTCTTTCAGTAAATGTGATTTTTTCGTACCTGTAAGTAAATGATCCCAAGGGAAAACTTCGTCTAATCCGAAATCACGAGCTACGTAGAAATTAGGATCAACTCCACATTCCTCAAACGATTCCATCCATTTGTCTAGTTTGAAACAAATATCCCAACCATCAAATGTACAACCTTTTTCATATGCTTTTGCAATTACTGCGTTTAATTTTCTATCACCACGTGCAAAAACACCCTCCATAAACGAAGTTTGAGCATCATGCCAGTTATAATTTACGTTTTTAATACGCATAACTTCTTTCATATGATTTTGTTTTTCCACTAATTCCTCGCGAGTAGCTTGCTTGTCCCATTGAAATGGAGTGCCTGGTTTTGGCACGAAACAAGACGTACTAACAGTAACACGAACGCCACGTTGACGGTTTGCACCTGAATTTCTCCAAGTCCATACAACTTTTTTGGCTAAATCAGCGATTCCGTCTAAATCCTCGTTAGTTTCAGTAGGCAAACCCATCATAAAGTATAATTTTATGTTGTTCCAACCACCACGGAATGCAATATCACACGCACTTAAAAGGTCGTCTTCGAAAATATTTTTATTAATAACATCACGCAAACGTTGAGAACCAGCCTCTGGAGCAAAAGTTAAACCCGATTTACGTACTTTTTGCACTTTTTCCATAAGGTCGACGCTGAAATTGTCAGCACGTAAAGAAGGAAGTGCTAATGATACGTTTTTCGGTGTGCAATAATCAAGCATATCATCACAAAGTGCCTCTAAATGACGATAGTCACTAGTTGAAAGTGATGATAACGATATTTCCTCATAACCCGAACTCTCAATAAGCGCTTTTGCTTGTTTTAACAGCGTTTCAGGACTTTTTTCACGCACAGGACGATAAGTATGTCCCGCTTGACAAAAACGACAACCACGTGTACAACCACGAAAAACCTCTACCATTGCACGGTCGAAAACGATATCTGTAGATGGTACGATTAATTTATCTGGGAAGTACATTGTGTCTAGGTCTTGCACGATACGTTTTTGAATTGTCGCTGGTGCAAAATCTTCGTGTAGCATTTCTTTTAGCGTGCCGTCTTCGTTATAAACAGGTGTGTAAAATTTTGGTACATACATACCACCGATTTTACAAACTTCGCGTAAAAATGCGTCTTTTGTCCAATTTTCACGTTTTGCAACACGATAAAGTTCTAAAAACTCAACCGACATTTCTTCGCCTTCACCAAGCATAACAACGTCTACGAAATCCGTAATTGGTTCTGGATTGTACGCAGTTGGTCCACCAACAACTACCATATGTTTTAGCGTGTCACGTTCACTTGCAAGCAGTGGTACACCGCCTAAATTTAGCATATTTAAGATATTTGTGTACGATAATTCATACTGAAGAGTAAATGCAAGTATATCAAATTCTGCGATAGAGTCGCCACTTTCGATACCGTATAACGGAATATCATTTGCGCGCATTTCCGCTTCCATATCAATCCAAGGAGCAAACGCACGTTCACACCAAACATAGTCTAAACTATTGTATAATCCATACAAAATACGCGAACCCAAATGGCTCATACCAACTTCATATGTATCCGGTAATGCAAAAATTGCACGGATTTCTACTTTGTCTAAGTCTTTATACACTGCATTGTACTCGCCACCTGCATATCTAGCTGGTTTTTGCACTTTCGGTAGTATTCTCTGGATTTTCTTGTCTAATTCTTTTACTTTCATTTAGCCTTCCCATCTGTATCCGACACCACGAACCGCACCTATAAATTTAGGGTCTGCAGGGTCGTCTTCTATTTTTATTCTAAGTCTTCTAATATTTACATCGATAATTTTCATATCGTCAATATGCTCTTTGCCCCAAACTAGTTGCAAAATTTCATTTCTAGTAAGTGCTTTTTCACGATTTTTGATAAGTTCTTTCAAAATATCAAACTCAACTTGCGTTAAATCAATTCTAACAGTACCTTTTAAAACTTCTCGACGTGCAAGATTAATTTCAAAAATTCCCGAACGAATTATATCATCATTATGTGGTTTTCCAATACTCAAACGTCTATCTAGTGCTTTCACTCGAAGACCAAGCTCCACCACGGAAAATGGCTTTGTAACATAGTCATCAGCACCATTCATAAAACCATCTATCTTGTCATTTTCCATACTTCTCGCCGTAAGCATAACTATGCCACCCTCAAAACCAGAAAGCCTTAAATGACGGCACACCTCAAATCCATCAATACCAGGTAACATAACATCGAGTATTGCCATGGTGATATCTGGATTTTCCTCGAAAATTTCTATGGCTTTTTCACCAGTATCAGCCTCGAGAACCGTATAACCTTCACGCTTTAGATTAAATACAATAAAGGTTCTAATTCCCTCTTCGTCCTCTAAAACTAAAATCTTTTTATCATTCATAAATTACTCCTAATTACTACCGCCTATAATATTAAAGTTTTCAATAATCTGCTCATCTAATACTTTTACCGTGCTTTGTGGGTTTAAATTTCTCGCAAGGTACACATTGGTAGTAGTTTTTCCAAGTTTAATATATCCATCTGCAAATTGCGAATCTTGATAATCTTCTACAGGAACTGTATAAATTTCAAACAAGCTCACGTAATCTTTTTCATTTATATAATATTGGAACTGTGTTATTTTTATGTTTGACGTAGTAGACCTCGCAACCACTACATTGCTAATTTGATTTTCTGAGAGTGCATAATACCAGCCCTCTGCATTGTTATGATAAGTATAGATATCACTTTTTGTACTGTTATACACATCATACATATGCCAAGTTGTAATCCAATTTGATGAATTTGAATTGTCTGCTGGATATCCATACATAGGCGATACCGTTGGAATATACAAATAGTTTGTCGTATTTAATTTTGATGTATAACTACTCAACAAACGGAATGTTGCCAGTCCAGACACACTTTCTGGGTCAGTTGTTAGATTAACAAGCTCATTTTCATAATTAAGTGCTATTACATCAGAAATAAGCCCTGATTCACCTGATATTCTACTATCAAGCGATACAGCTCGTCCACCAGATGCAAGTTCTCCTGTTGTAATTCGTGCAATGGTATCAATTTCAATAGACAATTCAGTAGTAGATGCTAATTCCATATTTCCATCAACCATATCATACATACTAACAAAATTTCGTCCATTTTCTTCATTTACAACGAAAATTTCATCTAATCCATCATAATCAATATCATATATAAAATATGACATATACTGCGTGTCCAAAACAACTTCAAGAGTTCCATTTTCAAATTTCGCTACTGTTAATCCACGTTCTAATTGGTTTGAAATTTTCCAAGAAACTGCAATACCACCAGCTCCGATTGGAGATAACTTAGGATATTCTACGGTATCAATACTACTTCCATGTCCTGTAATTCGACCCATATCCACATATTGTTCTCCAACTTTTTTGTATACAACTACATTAAATGTACCCGAAAGTGCCGACTCTCTAAAAAAGGCCACAGCCTCTTCCTGAGCATCTGCATCAATGTCTATTAGCTGAATAGTAGCTCGGTTTGACCCAGAATCTGCCGCTGCGTATACACTGCCTTTTGAAATTTCTAAATCAAGTTTATTTTGCAGTGCTATATAATCTGTTGATGGTTTTGGCGCTTGCAAAAGCTCATCTCCAGATTTGAACATACAGCCAGAAAGTAAATTTGCGATTACTAACATAAGTACTAAAATTTTAACTTTTTTCACAAAATACCTCCTTTATAATTCATTATAATGTTTATCTACTTCAATTACCGTATAACATTTTTTGTCTATAGCAAAAACGTCATACTGTATCCTTGTTTTAAGTTGCTCTTCTGATATTTGCACTTCACAAGGTAAAACTACGTCAAAAATCAAATTATTATGCTCTTCTCCCAAAACTGTGCGAAAATCGTGCATCGAAATCCTCTTGTCGATATTTTTCACCACGCCAAGTACCATTTCTTTATAATGATTTACAATTTCACTATCTGTAACAACAGGGTCTATATGCACAACTAAATTGATTTTTTCCATTTTAAAATCACGTTCTATATTATCTGCAACCTCGTGGCACTGCATAAATCCGTAATTCACGTCCATTTCAACGTGAACCGATACGAAATTTCTAGAATAACCATAAGTATGCACTATTAAATCGTGCACTGCAAGAACATTATCATAATCAATAAGTTTTTTGTAAATATGCTCTACTAAATCCTTATCGGGAGCCTCTCCCAAAAGTGGACTAAGCGTATCTGTAACCAACTCATACGCTGATTTCATAATAACAACACCAAGTAAAACTCCAACATATCCATCTAAATTGATATCAAAAATCTGATATATAAAGAGCGATGTAAGTACACCAAAAGTTACAAACACATCGTTTTTAGAGTCACTTGCCGTAGCTAAAATTGCCTTTGAATTTATTGTTTGGCTGATATTTTTATTAAATTTATACAACCAAAACTTAACCATCATCGAAGCTATCAAAACCATGATAACAACTGCATTAAACTCCACATCTTGTGGGTGTAAAATTTTTGAAAACGAAGATGTCACTAGTTCAAAACCTATGAACATAATAATAAATGACACCACGAAACCAGAGATATATTCCATTCTAGCATGCCCAAACGGATGTTCCTTATCTGCTGGTTTTTCAGACATTTTAAAGCCAACCATTGTAACGATAGACGAAGTAGCATCGGATAAATTATTGATACCATCACCAAGAACAGAAATAGTATTAAAAATTATTCCACACGAAATTTTTAGCAAACTAAGCAAGATATTCAAACAAATACCAACCAAACTCGCAACATAACCATATCTTTGTCTCGTTTGAAATTCATCTAATTTGCTTGATAAAACAAATTTTTTTATCAGAAAATCAGTCATATACTCTCCTTAATTCATAAATTGCGTTTTCGAAAATACTGATGAGTTCGTAATAATTTTGTCTCCAATAATTATATCTTTATTGGTCGCTTGGCTTGTAATATTGATTACATAGTAATTTTCTTTTTCAAAAATAGGCACAATTTCTTTGAACGACGATTGATTTCCACTCAAAGTGTAAATTCCTAACACACCATCTACCACGACAGCCGACTGTTTTGGAATTTTTATTCCATTGTACGATTTTAAAACAATTTGAACATTAGAACTACGCATTTCAAGAATAGTTTCATTGGTTGCTTTTCCTGCAAAAATCACAACAGACTGCTCATCTTCCTTGATAACCTCGCTCACAGTAACCGATATTTCATTAGATGGCATACTCTCAAAAATCAAACGAGGTTTTGTCGCTTTCAAAATAGCATCAACATAATCATTGTCAACTACACACGCAAATTCCCACTCATGACTTGTTATAATCTTTCCAATTTGCTCATTGTCAGCATAGTTTTGATTGCCCGCATCAACAACTTCCTTTATTGTATCTACAGTAACTTCGGAAATATTCTCATACGAATCGATTGTTTCAATAAATAAGCCTGTGACATCTGCTGTGACAGTTTGCATATCTCCAGAAATTTTAAGTTGTTTTTGTGCAATTTGATTTTCTAATATTTCTATTTCATCTGCAAGTTCTGCTTTTGTCATTTGAGAATACGCACTTTTAAGCGCAATATTTTCAATTTCACTCAAATTATAACTCACCGTAGATAAATCATTGGGATCTAAATTTTGATTGAATTCAGCTATACTTGCATTAATTTGAACAGCTGTTTTCAAAGAATCGCTCATAGTTTGCGTAATAGTTGCAACATTATTAATTACTGCCAATTTGTCTCGCAGTTCGCTTATTTCCATACTTTCTTCAAGGTATGCTCTATCGTTGTAAATAATTCCAATATCCTGCCCTTTTTTAACACGTGAACCATTCGTAATATCGATATGAACATAGCTATCAAACTCATTTTCAACTATATATTCATCGCGAAGAAAAATTCCATAGCTTTCGATGTCATCATAAGTTGTAATTTCAAGTGCAGACGTATACTCCACTTCGCGCGTAAAAACGTACTTAGTTAAATTCGTCGCAATTACTAGTGACGTTAAAAAAACAAGACAAATTACGCATATTCTATAAATTTTACCCATAAAATTCGTCCTTTATTACGCTTAACGCATCAGAAAGCATCTTTTCCTCATCAAAAATATCACGTAGCCAGTGAATTTGCTTATTTCTACCAAACCACGTAATCTGTCTTTTAGCATATCGTCGTGACTCTTGTTTCATTTTATCAACGCAATTTTCAAGTTTATCGCTGTCATTTATGTAGTCTAAAAGTTCTTTATATCCTATAGCTTGGCTAGCAGTATTTACAAAATAACCGTTTGCAATAAGCATTTTAAGTTCGTCAATAAGCCCATTTTCAAGCATAATATCAACTCTTTTATTAATTCTGCCATATAAAATTTCACGGTCAAGTGGATTTATTCCAAACATTACAGCTTGAAATTTAGGTGGAATTTTTCTAGTTTCCTCATTGTGCTGACTAATGGTTTTTCCTGTGATTTTATAAACTTCAATTGCACGAACTACTCGTTTCACATCATTTGCGTGTAGTTTTTCATAGCTCTCAATGTCGATTTCTTTTAGCATTTCGTGAACAAATTCATTACCATTTTTTTCAGCTATTTCGAACAATTCTTTGCGAATTTGATCATTTTTATCATCATTTTTCGCAAAATCATTTCCTTTTATAAGCGAATCTATGTAAAGTCCTGTGCCACCAGTAATGATTGGTACTTTCCCACGACTTTTTATCTCATAAATTTTTTCACTTGCGAGCTCCACGTATTTCGCCACCGAGAAATCCTCGCAAGGCTCTACAAAATCAAACAAATGATGTGGTACTTGCGCCTGCTCTTCCGTAGTCGGTTTTGCAGTACCTATATTAAAATGTTTATAAATTTGCATAGAATCTGCGCAAATAATCTCTCCATCTAGCGATTTTGCAATATTTATAGCAAGCGAAGTTTTACCACTAGCAGTCGGCCCAACAACGCAAATAATTCTGTTATTCATTAATTTTCACCTATATTATGCGTTTAAACATCTTTTCAAGTTGATTTTTTGTAAGAGAAACCTTAACAGGTCTACCATGTGGACAATAATTTATATCACTATCGAAAAGCACCTCTAATGCTAATTTTTCAAGCTCAATTTCACTAGTGTACATATTCCCTTTTATAGCACTTTTACACGCTATAGTATGCAAAATATCGTCAATTTTGTCGATTTTCACACTTTTATTATATTTCAAATCAGACGCAATTTGATGTATCACGTCTTCGATATCTTCTTTTTCAAGAATGCTCGGAATTTCACGAACAACAACGCTATTTTCCGAAAATTCCTCTACATTAAAGCCCAGTGCATTAATTTCTTGCAGATTTTCCAGCAGATTTCCGTAATCACCCGCAGCAATGTTTACTACTTTTGGCACTAACAACACTTGTGACTGTATATTATTCTTAGACTGCATAAGATTATTAAAGTTTCTACGCTCATGCGCTGCGTGTTTATCAATAATTATCATCTCGTTTTTAAACTCGCACAAAATATATGTATTAAAACATTCACCAATAATTTTAACAGGATTAGCTATAGAATTTCGATTTTCCTCTGTTTTTTCTTCAATTTTCTTATAAACTTGTGGGATTTCTTCTATTTCAGTGTTGATTTCTTGTGCAATTAACGACGTTTCAATAATTTTAGACGTTATCTCCGTATTTTCATTTTTAGAGCTAGAAATAGGAGGCATAAAAGCTGACAGCTCATCTTGTGGGAATTCCACGAAATCAACATACTCATCAACTTTTTGCTGAGTTGTAATTGGTAATTCTATCTTTTCTGCAATATTTTCTAACTTTACTTGAACATTAGGCTTTGGTGCATATTGAATTTCCTCTTGCACAAAAATTGGTTTTGTTTCACGGATTATAGGTTTCAGATTTTTTGCTTCAACTATAATATTTTGTCTATCGAGTGCATTTTTGCAACCCATATAAATTACGTCAAAAATGCGTTTTTCTTGTTCAAACTTAATCTCCATCTTAGTAGGATGGACATTAACGTCAACTTTTTGCTCATTTATCTCTATATTTAGCACACAATAAGGAAATTTTCCGTGCATAATCGAATTTTTATAACTTTCCTCAAGTGCCGATAAAATTAATCTAGACTTTATATATCTGCTATTTACAAAGAAATGTTGCATTGCGCGAGTGCCTTTTGAGGCGTGTGGTTTTGATATAAATCCACTGACAGATATTCCATCAATTTCATACGATTTAACCTCAATCATCTCGCTAGTTGCATCTTTACCTAACACTGCGTAAATTACAGATTTCAAGTCACCCTTGCCATTGGTTTTAAGCAGTATTTTGTTATCTTTTATATATTTAAATGCGATATTAGGATTAGAAAGTGCCAAATTCTGAACAATATTCATAATATACGACGCTTCTGTATAATCTTTTTTCAAAAATTTCATACGAGCTGGTGTATTATAGAACAAATCACGCACGATAATAGTGGTTCCATCGGCCGCACCAACCTCAGATATAGACTGCACTTCACCAGCTATTACACTGACGAAAGTAGCATTCGAATCTTCAGCACGTTTAGTAAAAAGGTCAATTTTTGATACTGAAGAAATCGCCGCGAGTGCTTCACCACGAAATCCGAGCGTTTTGATACCCAAAAGGTCGCTTTCTTGGTAAATTTTACTCGTAGCGTGACGTAAAAACGCAATAGGAGCATCATTTCGCGACATTCCGATACCATTATCAGCAATTCTGATATAAGTTATCCCACCATTTTCAATTTCTATGGTAATTTCGGTTGCTTTCGCATCGATCGAATTTTCCAAAAGTTCCTTCACAACCGACATAGGGCGTTCAACCACTTCACCAGCAGCTATTAAATCGGCCATATGTGATGATAACTGACGAATTTGTCGCATTTTACACTCCTTTACGTAATAATTATTATATTTTATAGCATTTTTTGCAATTTATAAATAAGATTCATTGCCTCAATAGGCGTTAATGTATTAATATCAACTCCACGAATTTCACTATGCAACAGACTTTCATTGCCCATTTCCATAGAAATCTGTGGACTTTCACGGACATACACCGTGTTAGGATTAGCATTTTCGAGTTCGTGCAAGATTTCTTTGGCACGTTTGATGACCATATCGGGTAAGCCTGCGAGTTTCGCAACTTCAATGCCATAACTATCGTCCGTTCCACCAGCAATAATTTTTCTCAAAAACACAATTTCATCGCCATTTTTCTTAACTGCGATATTATAATTTTTCACACCATCAAGTTCAAATTCCATTTCTGTAAGTTCGTGATAATGTGTAGAAAACAACGTTTTACAGCCAATTTTACGCTTATTTGCTATATATTCTGTTACAGCTTTTGCAATACTTAATCCGTCAAAAGTTGATGTACCTCGTCCAATTTCATCTAAAATAACCAAACTTTTGCTTGTAGCATTCATTAAAATCTCTGAAACTTCGTTCATCTCAACCATAAAAGTTGACTGACCAGTTGCAAGGTCATCTGATGCACCAACGCGAGTGAAAACCTTGTCAACGATGCCTATTTCAGCAGATTTCGCTGGTACAAACGATCCAATTTGCGCCATTATAACAATCAACGCCACCTGACGCATATATGTAGATTTACCAGCCATATTCGGACCAGTAATAATAGCAACTCTGTCACTTTTAGTATTCAAAAACGTATCATTTGGAACAAAACGTGTATCTTTTAGAATTAAATCAACCACTGGGTGTCTGCCATCTTTAATATCTATTCTATCAGTTAAATTCACAACTGGTTTTGTATAATTATTCATTATAGCAACATTAGCAAACGAACAAATTACATCTAAAAGTGCCACTGTAGATGCTGTATTTTGCACAATTTTTACATTTTTCGCAATTTCTAAAAGCAAATTAGCATAAATTTCTTGTTCTAGCTTTATCAACTTATCTTGCGCAGAAATAACTGTATTTTCGTGAGTTTTGAGCTCTTCTATAATGTAACGTTCTTGATTTGCAAGAGTCTGTTTTCTTATATAATAATCTGGAACTTGGTCGATAAATGACTTCGTAACCTCTAAATAATAGCCAAAAACTTTATTATAACCAACTTTTAACGTTTTTATACCTGTTTTTTCACGTTCTCTAGCCTCAATTTCAAAAAGTTTCTCTTTACCACCAGATGCAAGCATACGAAGTTCGTCAACGTCAGAGTTATATCCATCTTTTATAACATTGCCTTCACGCACTAAAAGTGGTGGTTCTTCCTTAATTGCATCAAAAATCAGTTCTTTAACCTCGTCTAAAGTATTGATTTTTTGATATATCTGTTTTCCTAAATCACACTTTAAAGTAGCGCATCTATCTTTAAGTTGAGGTAATTTATCTATTGAATTTTCCAAGCTTTTTAAATCACGAGGGCTTGCATTTTGGTACACAACTTTACCGATTAAACGTTCAATATCTGAAATTTGCTTTAATATTTCGATAATATCATCTAAAATCATCGGATTTTCGGTAAATTCTTCGGTTAAATTAAGCCTTTTTCCGATATAAGTAGGATTAACTAGAGGTTTTTCTATCATATTCCTCAAACTTCTAGCACCCATAGATGTTTTTGTTTTATCAAGAACCCATAAAAGTGAACCTTTTTTACTTTTTTCACGCATAGTCTCGCAAATTTCAAGATTTCTGCGTGCATTTAAGTCTAATTCCATAAATTGAGTTTTAGTATATACTTCAATCTCGGTAATATTTGTTAAATTATGAATTTTAGTCTCTTTTAGGTAATTTAATAATCCACCAACTGCTAAAAGTCCATAAATAGATAACTTTTTCACATCATAATCATCAAATACATCGTTGAATAATTCTTCCGCATTTTGAACTTCAAAGCGTTTATCTTGATTTCCCTCAATGCAAGCGTTTAATCTTTCTCGAGCAAACCAAGTTATTTTTATGTTGTTAGTTGCATAATTATTCAATATAATTTCAGCTGGTGTATATTTACCCATTTCGCTGATAATTTTCTGTATTACATCACCATCAGTGAACTGCGTAAGGAAAACTTTACCTATAGTAATATCACAAAAAGCAATTCCTGCACCTTTTTCGTCCGCATAAATGCTTGAAATAAAATTATTTTTCGTATCATCAAGCATACTACTCTCAATAACCGTTCCTGGTGTAATTATTTTAACAACTTCACGTTTTACGATACCTTTTGACTCTTTTGGATCAGAAACTTGCTCTGAAATAGCAATTTTATACCCTTTTTCAACCAATCGTGCAATATACGCCTCTGCACTGTGAAACGGAACTCCACACATAGGAGCACGCTCAGCTTGTCCGCAATCTCGACCGGTTAGCGTGATATCGAGTTCTTTTGACGCCAAAAGTGCGTCTTCGAAGAACATTTCATAAAAATCACCAAGTCTGTAAAAAACGATATAATCTTTATATTTTTCTTTAATTTCTAGATATTGCATTATCATTGGCGAAAATTTAGGCATAATTCCTCCTATTTTATGATTTTTCCACTCATAGAACGCATATTTGCGTCCAAAACTTTAATATTTGCGTAATTACCGATATCATCATCAGTAGCACCTGCAACATTCACAAGGCGACCACCTTCCGTTCTACCAGCATACGGAAACTCTTTATTTCTGCTTTTATCTTCAATCAACACACGCATTTCTTTGCCAATAGTATCAAGATTATGGCGAAGTGCGATGTTATTTTGAAGTTCTAACAATTTATCAAAACGCACCTGTTTTTGTTCTTTTGTAGCAAAATCTTCCATAGTTGCAGCTGGTGTACCACTTCTTTTTGAGTAAATAAAGGTAAAAAGAGCGTTAAAATTAACTTTTTCTACCAAATTTAACGTATTTTCGAATTCCTCATCTGTCTCACCTGGAAAGCCTACGATAACGTCTGAAGTTACAACTAAATCCGGTATTTGTTTTTTAGCATATTCCATCATTTCTAGGTATTTTTCCCACGTATAACCACGATTCATAGCAGAAAGTACACGATTATCACCAGATTGGAACGGTAAATGCAATTGATTTGCGATATTTTCGTATTTTTTCATAACATCAATCATTTTAAATGTAGCATCTTTCGGGTGACTAGTCATAAACCTAATTTTAAACTCACCACCAACTTGTGCTAAAAGTTCTAATAAATCAGCAAAATCGATACTATTTTCCAAATCTTTGCCATAAGAGTTAACATTTTGACCCAAAAGCGTGATATCTTTGTAGCCATCGGCAATTAAACCTTTGAATTCTTGCAAAATATCATTCGCCTCTCTAGAACGCTCGCGTCCACGAACGTAAGGCACGATGCAATATGTGCAAAAATTGTTGCAACCATACATTATAGATAAGAAAGCTTTAACTTTTCCGTCACGAAGTATCGGTGTTCCCTCAACAACAGCGTCCTCTCCACCAATATCAAATACGCGATTTTTATCGCTCATAGTTTTAAGTAAAAGTTCTGGAAAACGCCACGATGCGTTGGTTCCGAATAATAAATCAACGTGTTTGTAACTTTTGCGAATTCGCTCAACCATATGCTCTTGTTGAACCATACAGCCACAAAGTGCTACAATTAAGTTTGGATTTGCCTCTTTTAAGCGTTTATATTCACCAATTATACCCAAAACTTTCTCTTCAGCGTGTTCACGAACTGCACAAGTGTTTACCACGATTATGTCAGCTTTTTTAATATCTTCACATATCGTGTAACCCATTTCTGTGAGCATACCCATAATTTTCTGTGTGTCAGCTACATTCTGTTGACAACCGTATGTATCAGCGTAAGCGTACATCGGACGTCCCATATTTATAAATTTATCGAGATTTATTTGCTTAATTGTCTCGCTATAGCTCTTTTGTTTGTCCATTTCAACAGATGAAATGATAATTTTTTCTCTATTGCTCATTAAATTCTCCAATTTTTTATTTTACATTACTCTATATTCTATCACATTTTCGCACTTTTGTAAACTTTATAACTCTGAATTTATCTGTGAAATCAGCACTTTATACGAATTAAAATCCATCGTTAGATTAAGATATTCAAGCAATGCTTTTGGCGTAATATATTTCGGAAGACCTAATTTTTCGATTAGATTTCCACGTTTTATACTACTCCCATCTCCAGATAATCCGTCCACAAATAAATCAGCTTTTGTAATTTTTTTACTATTTAAACTAGTATTTTCACTATAAACCATCTGATTCAAGGCTTTTTTAAGTATTTCTACTTCCATACCTTCAACGCCTAGTAAACCTTCTTTTGATGCACTTTCCTTACGTTTTTCTTTTCCTAAAATTTCTGGAATGTACACGTTTTTTATTTTATCTTGTGGCAAAATCGACTTCAAGAAATTTCTAATCACAAAACCAGCCGAATCGCTGTCTGTAAGTACGATTACACCGTTTTTTTGTCCTAAATCGCGTATCATTTTTTGCTTTGCTTTATCCTTGAAAATACGAAAACCGTTAGTTTCAATAATCACTCCGTCAATAAACTGTTTAAGCTTATTCTTATCGTATTTTCCTTCTACAATGATAATTTCTTTAATTTTCAGCATTAATTGCACCTATTTTCACTATCAAAAGTTGTAAAAGTTGACTTTTATCCATATTTATACTCACCATATCCATAGCAGTTTTTACGCATAAATTACAAGCTGTACGCAAGAAGTTAGTCTCATATTTTTCAGCCTGCTGTAAACTCATACGAATTGCATAGCTCGAACGGATAGACCATAAGTCCATAAAATATCGCTCATTTTTGTGCTGTTTCATACCCAATTTTGCTGAATATAAACGTTGAAACTGAGAATTTATAACTGAAACTATCGAAAATTCATCAGTTTTTAGTAAAATCAAGTCATCTATTAATTGCAATGCCGAAACTACATCACGATTTAACAGTTTGTCAGTTATATCGAAAATTTTAGCCTCTAGCACTTTCGAGCAAATCGCATCAATATCACTCGGTAAAACTTCCTCTGTACAATAAGCGCAAAGTTTTTCACACTCGCTTGACAAATTTGACATACTCATCGAGCAAATAAATGTAAAATATTCGCAAGTTTTATCCGAAATTGCAATATTTTCAGCCTTAAATCGACGTTTTAACCACGTATTCATCTTGTTTTGCGATAAAAACGCAAATTCTACAATTCGAGCCTTATCTTTAATGACATTATTTATTTTTAACCTTTTATCTTGCTTAAATTCAATCGTCGCATAATCAAAAATCACACAAACATAATCTGGCAAATCACTCAAAATCTCAATCATTTCATCGCGTATATCGGCTTTTATCTTATATAAATCAAAATCTCGAACTATTATCACTTTTTTCTCTGCCATCGCTGGAAAACTTTCGATTGAGTTGCTGAAATCTTCCAAATTAAAGTTTTGCTCATCGAATTTTTCAAGATTAAAGCTTTTAAAAGCCTCATCAAGTAACAATTCTTCAATTTTTTTCAGATAGAAATTTTTCATATAATCTTCAATACCGTGAAAAATATAAAAATTCCCTAGATTATTATTTTTTACGTCACTTTCTAGGACTTCAAACTCAGTTTTATTCATAATAACCTCCATAATTTATAACAATATCACCATATTGTGCAGTTGTTTTCGATGGAAAACCCGATACGCGAGAAAGCATATCGTAGTCGTTTGACAAAATCACATTTTGCGTATCAAATGTCTTTAAAATATTCTGCAATCTATAATAATCGCCAATTGTTTTATCTGCCAAAACCACCGTATCGGCTTGAATTTCACAACTTTCAGTCAATTGTTCCAACATTAAATTAGTAAATGCATGTAAAATTAGCGTGTCATTAACCTTTACGGCTAGTTTTTTATCAACTTCCGAGTAAATTTTAATATAATCTGGAAGTTTACCTCCCACCGAAATCGACCTATCATCTATAAAGTGTACCAAAACTTCTTTTGCATCTGCTCTGACGTGGTTTTCAGGGTAAATAATATTTTCCACATCGTAATTTAACCAGATAATATCGCCCATATGAGTACTATCTATCGATGTAATTATCAGATTGTCAATTCTGTCATACGAATATTTATACATATACTCGTTGACCAGCGACGCTGCCGTATAATATTCACTCGAACCACAATCTATAAGCGTAACTTCATCTTTGTACGTCACAAGAATACACTGACCGTCACCAACCGAAAAAACTTTAATTTCAAAATCGTTGTAACTCGTATAAGATGCATAAATTCCTGTTATTGTAAATGATATTATCGATAAATAAATCACGGTTCTTTTAAATTTATTTCTCCAAAAACTCAGCGCGCAAATTGCTATAATTACGCATAAAACTTTCATCTGCAATATATTAAAGTCTACTATTACATAATCAAATTTAGCAATATATTGTATGATTTCACGTGTTATAAGCACTAAAAGTTCGATAATTTTTATTAGTGGATATAATATATCACTTCCTAAAAATCCTAGTAAAATATAAACTAAACACAACGGAAATAACACTGTTATAATCGGAATTATCAGCAAGTTTGACAAAATTTGCACCGTTGAAATATATCCGAAATAGTAAAATAACGCAAAAGTAGTTGTCGCTGTGACAGATACACTTATTGCAATTGAGCTGAATAAATATTTATTTACGTATCTATTTTGACACTTAATAGCTTGTAAAATCGGCTGGTATAAATAAATTATGCTAATCGATGACATAAAAGAAAGAATAAACCCGACATCGAACATTATGTACGGTTCAGATGCCAAAAGTAACACGAAAGCCACCCAAACCGATACTTTTCCGGAGTTTTCCCTGCTAATAAACCAAGCTATAATCACCATATACTGCATAATTACAGCACGTAAAATAGAAGGTGATGGTCCTACAATAAACAAAAATATTGTCACAAAAAACGCTGCGAAAATTCCACCATATTTCTTGCCAACAATCTTCATACATAGGTTCGCTAAAAACCCTACGTGCATACCAGAAACAGCTAGTATATGTGAAATTCCGACTTTCGAGATATCCATACTAAAAAAGCTATCAAAATCGCTTTTATCTCCCAAAACTAAAGCTTTTACGAATGAACTTGACCTAAAATTCAAGTTTTGCTCTAGATTTTGTTTAATTTTAATCTGTAAATCACTAAATGTACGCAAAATACTAAAACTGTCACTCCTAACAATTTCAACTTCCTGCGCACTCATTAGCACATTTATATTGTTTGCTTTGTAATAAATTTCACGGTCGAAACCACTACTGTATGACGGTGTATAAATATACGCCGTGCCTGTAATTTTATCATTTGGTCTTAACAAATCATCTTGATTTTCGAAATAAATTTTGCTCTTAAACTTAATATCGCCAATTGTCACATTTGCTATAACCGATGAAAAACCATCGTATTTTTGCTCTACTTCAGACACAATCGCTGAAAATTCGAGCGTTTCCATAACCAATGCATACTCATTCTCTGTACTTTTATGAAAATTAAAGATAATAGTACTTAAAGCAATACCCAGAAGTACTCCTTTAAAAACTACCTTATTATGCCATACAAGGATAGCCACTGAAATAATGGCTATCCCTATATAACGTATAATATTCACATCTTGTATTTTTAATACAGTGTTAATGAAGTACGCAATAGCAAATGCGCATACTTCCATCTATTAACCCGGTGGCCACGCAAGACTTCTGCCAGCAAGTACATGAAAATGCATATGCCCTACAGTTTGTCCTCCATCTTCACCACAGTTATTTATAATGCGATAACCGTTCGTAACGCCTAAATCTGCACAAATCTTAGGAATTGTTGCAAAAATATGCGCAATTACGTCTGAATTTTCTGCATTTACATCGTTCGCACCTGCAATATGAGTTTTTGGAACTACCAAAAAATGCACTGGTGCTTCTGGAGCGATGTCCATAAAAGCGTAGATTTTTTCATCATCGTAAATTTTATTTGACGGTATGTCGCCTTTTATAATGCTACAAAATAAGCAATCCATAAAAATCTCCTAACCTAATAATTTTTCAACAATATTATTTACACTTTCTAAAGCCATTTCAAGTTTTGATGGATCTTTACCACCAGCAGTAGCCATATCTGGTTTACCACCACCGCCGCCGCCAGTAAGTGCAGCAACTTCTTTAATAATTTTGCCAGCGTGAGCACCTTTAGTCAGTGCATCTTTGCCACAAACTGCGATTAAATTAATTTTCCCATCAACAACAGATGAAAGTACACCAACCATATTAGGTGCTTGTTCTTTAACGTTATCAGCCATTGTACGTAGCGTTTCCATATTAGCATCTTCAACTTTTACTGCTAAAACATTAACGCCTTTAACGTCTTGTGACAGATTAATCATCGATGCAAGCTGAATATTTGCAACTTTTGATGTTAAGCTTGAAATTTGACGTTGTAATTCTTTAATATTATCCATCGCAGCGTGAGCTTTGATAGCTACGTCTTTAGTGTTTGATTTTAGAGCATCTGCAGTGTTTACGATAACAGCCTCTTTTTCGTCAATTAAATCTAGTACAGCCATTGCAACAACAGCCTCGATACGACGAACGCCAGATGCTACAGAGCTTTCAGATTTAATTTTGAATGCACCGATTTTTGCAGTATTATCGATGTGCGTACCACCACAAAGTTCAGTTGAGAAGTCGCCCATTTTAACAACGCGAACAATTTCACCGTATTTTTCACCAAATAATGCAGTAGCACCAGCTTTTCTTGCGTCTTCGATGCCCATTTCTTGCATTGTGATGTCTAAACCTGCTAAAATTTGTTCATTTACAGATATTTCAACAGCTTTAATTTCAGCTGGAGTTAAGCCTTCAAAGTGAGTGAAGTCAAAACGGAAACCGTCGTCGAAAACATATGAACCAGCTTGGTTTACGTGCTCGCCAACAACTTCTTTTAGTGCTTTGTGAAGTAAGTGAACTGTCGAGTGAGAACGTGCAACTTTTGCTCTAAATTTAGTATCAATTTTAGTGCAAACTGTGTCTTCTTTTGAAAGCACACCAGACAGCACAACACCAGTGTGTAGCACTTTTCCGTCTGCAGTTTTCTTAACAGAAGTAACGTCAAATTCGAATCCTTCGGCAGTAATTATACCTTTATCTGAGATTTGACCACCACTTTCAGCGTAGAAGGTAGTTTTATCAGTGATAATTGTACCTTTTTGACCTGCAAATAAGCTATCTTCAAGTTTTCCGTCAACTGCTATTGCGATGATATTTGCCTCAGTTTCAGTTTGAGTATAACCTACAAATTCAGTGCTAAGTGATTTATCTAAACCTAAATCTTCTTGATCCCAACCTAAGTCACCCATTTGCGCTCTTGCTGCTCTCGCTCTATCTTTTTGAGCTTGCATTTCAGCATCAAATTCAACTAAATCAGTAGAAAAACCGTTGTCTTCAAGGATTTCAAGCGTTAAATCGATTGGGAAACCATAAGTGTCGTATAATTTAAAGCAATCAGCGCCAGAAACTTTTTTGTCGCTTGAGTGAGCCATTAAATCTTCTAAGATTTTAAGACCAGCATCGATAGTTAATTGGAATTTTTGTTCTTCAACAGCGATGATTTTTTTGATATACACTTCTTTTTCAAGTAATTCTGGGTATGCTCCACAACTTTCTTTGATTACAGTGTCGCAAACATCGTGTAAGAATGCGTTTTTAATGCCGAGTAATTTTCCGTGACGTGCAGCACGACGAAGAAGTCTACGTAAAACATATCCACGTCCTTCGTTTGATGGAATTACACCGTCGCAAACCATCATAGTTGTACTTCTGATATGGTCTGTGATTACACGTAAAGATACGTCAGTTTTTTCGTTTTCGTTATATGTTTTGCCTGCAATTTCAGAGATGTGTTTTGTAATATTCATAACAGTGTCAACGTCGAAAAGCGAGTCAACACCTTGCATAATACAAGCTAAACGTTCAAGTCCCATACCTGTATCGATGTTTTTTTGGTCTAAATCTGTGTAATTATTTTCGCCATCGTTGTTAAATTGAGTGAAAACCAAGTTCCAGAATTCAACGTAACGGTCACAGTCACAACCAACAGCGCAGTCAGGGTTTGTACATTTTGGGTCAACACCACGGTCGAAGTAGATTTCAGAACATGGACCA
Source organism: Clostridia bacterium (assembly GCA_044426345.1). GTDB lineage: Bacteria > Bacillota > Clostridia > Oscillospirales > Butyricicoccaceae > CAYJLC01. Next base: position 61,341 of record JAWXUP010000008.1, read on the forward strand.
CAAGGACCTGCACCGATTTCCCAGAAGTTATCTTCTTTGCCTAGACGCACGATTCTATCAGCTGAAACGCCAACTTCATTTACCCAAATATCTTTAGCTTCATCATCGTCTAAGTAGATTGAAACCCAGATTTTATCTACTGGAATTTCCATAACTTGAGTGATAAATTCCCACGCAAATCTTGTTGCATCTTGTTTGAAATAATCTCCGAAAGAGAAGTTTCCAAGCATTTCAAAATAAGTACCGTGACGAGAAGTTTTACCAACACGTTCGATGTCTGGTGTACGGATACATTTTTGACAAGTTGTCATACGTGATCTTGGAGGTACAACTTCGCCTGTGAAATAAGGTTTTAGTGGTGCCATACCTGAGTTTATAAGTAGTAGTGAGTTATCTCCGATTGGTACAAGTGGAGCAGATGCAGCTCTTAAATGTCCTTTTTCTTCAAAGAAACTTAAAAATTTCTCACGAATTTCGTTAAGTCCCATATAATGCATAATATTTTCCCCTTTT
>JAWXUP010000009.1:0-61582 GCA_044426345.1 Clostridia bacterium
AAAGATTTTGCCACCTCCCTCGGAGAGGGAGGCTTTTTTTCTTTGGCTCCCTGACGAGGGAGCTGTCACCACAGTGACTGAGGGAGCTTGCACCGTATTTATTACACGGCACGGACGAACACAGTTCGTCCCTACAGGGTGCATTATTTTTCACGTATAAATAAAATTTATAACACCGTATCAAACGTGCGTGGCACTAATAACGTAAGTTCAAGCACCGAAATAGGCAACTACGTGGTCTAGAAAATTTACCGATATCACTGCATAAGCGATAGCGAGTTGGAGTACGAGTGGTTAGGCGAACGGATGCCGGATTGCGTACACACAGTAAAAACACCACGCCCCAGATTTTGATAAATCTTTTCGCAAAAAGATTTCGTCTTTTGGATACTTTGGGACGTCCCAAAGTATCAGCCACGCGGCGAGCGACTGCCGAGAAAAAAAGTTTGCACTAGTGAAAAAAGGTAGAACTGACGATTTATTGAGCCAACCGATAAACGTGTCTATAGATAGAAGACAGCATAGAATAAAAATACGGTTTTATTTTATAGAAAATTATTCACAGTATGGTTGTTATTTTGACTAATTTTTGTTATAATATAAGTTAATAATAAATTTGATAAAAGAGGAGGTGGAGTTATTGAAGAAAAAAAGATGGATAATTGCATCGGAGGAACTATATATAGATGAGCTTTCTCAAAAAGTTAAAATATCAAAAATTGCAACTAAAGTTTTGGTTTCACGAGGATATAATTCCTCTCACAAGATAAATGATTTTATAGCTTCGAAACACGCTGATTTGATAGATTCATATTTGTTAAAAGATATGGAAAAAGCTGTTTCGGTTATTAAAGAATCGCTTGCTAATGATGAAAAAATAATGATTTATGGTGATTATGACGTCGATGGAGTTACTTCTACAGCACTTTTGACACATTATTTTAAAAAACAAGGTGCAAATATAGATTTTTACATACCAAACCGTGCAAATGAAGGATATGGACTGAATATGAAAGCAATCGACACCATAAAGGATATGGGTGTTGACTTGCTGATTACAGTTGACTCAGGAATTACTGCTGTTGATGAAGTTGCGTACTTAAAAGAACTTGGTATAAAAGTAGTTATTACAGACCACCACTCTTGTAAGGAAATAATTCCACTTGCTGATGCTATTGTTAATCATAAACAAGAGGATTGTAAGTATCCATTCAAGGAGCTTGCTGGCGTTGGAGTTGCCTTTAAACTTGTGTGTGCATTAGATGGTGACACTGATAAAATGATGGACTTATATGGCGATATTGTGGCGATTGGCACTATTGCTGATGTTATGCCTATTGTTGGTGAAAATCGAGCTATCGTGGCACGTGGTATAGAACTTTTAAACCGTACAGAAAAAATAGGTTTGTATAGCCTAATGCAAGAAATTGGTGTTAATGATATTTCATCAACAGGCGTAAGTTTTAGAATAGCACCAAGGATTAATGCAGCAGGTCGTATGGGTCTTGCTACTGATGCTGTGAAACTACTGCTCACGGATAGTGAAACGTATGCGAAACAAGCTGCTTATGAACTTTGCGTGCAAAATGCCGAACGTCAAAAAGAAGAACAAGACATTTTAAACGGAGTTTTAGAAACTATAGAGAGCAAAATTAATCTTACAAGCGAAAAAATCATTATAATTTGGGGAGACAATTGGCATCACGGCGTTGTTGGGATTGTTTCATCGAGAATTATTGAAAAATATAACTTGCCTGTAATTATTTTCTCAATTGAAGACGGTATGGCAAAGGGATCTGGAAGAAGTATTAAAGGTTTTAATCTTTTTGATGCTTTAGTTACTCAAAATGACCTACTAGTAAAATATGGTGGTCACGAACTTGCAGCAGGTATGACGTTAAAAGTAGAGGATTTGCACGAATTTAAACGCAATATGCTTGAAATTGCAGAGCAAAAAATCGATGATGAAATGCTTATTCCAGAACTAAAAATTGATTGTAAATTAGATTTTTCTGACATAGATATCGAGGCAGTTTACGGATTAGATGTGCTTGAACCATACGGTATGAAAAATGCACAGCCTGTTTTTTGCACTGAAGATGTTATTATTAAAACGATAACTCCACTCAGCTCGGATAAACATCTTAAAATTATATTTGAAAGTCAAGGGAAAACGCATGTCGGAATGTTGTTTTCTATGTCTAGCAAGGAACTTTGTTTCAGCCAAGGCGATAAGGTTTGTATTGCTTATTCGCTTAGCATAAATGAATTTCGTGGCACAAAAACGGTGCAAATGATTATAAAAGACATATGTCCTAGTAAAAAAGATGCGAAATTTGAAAAAGAATGTATTAAAAATTATAAAAAGTTTAAATTAAATGAAAAATTATCAAAAAGCGAAATTGAAATGTTAACTCCACAAAGACAAGATTTTGTCACCGTATGGAGAAATTTGAATCGCGACAAAAAAAGTTTTGATTTGAATGGATATGCAAGAAAAATTGGCTTAAATCCAGCGAAACTTTTGATTTGCCTAGATGTATTTTGTGAGTGTAATTTAATGAGTTACACTTCTTATCAAGGTATTTATAATATAGAAATCAATCAAGTTGACTGCAAAGTGTCACTCGAAGACACAAATATTGTCAAAAGACTTAAAGGGGTAGGGTGATTTTATGGATAAATGGATTGAACAATTTAAGGAAAAACTTCAAAACCAGAAAGCATCACAGACGTATAATATCGAGCTGATTGAACAAGCATATTATAAAGCTGTAGCTGCTCACGATGGTCAAAAACGCAAAAGTGGTGACCCTTACATCATTCACCCACTAGAAGTTGCAGAAATTATTCTCGAAATGGGTCTTGATACAGAGTCTATTATTGCTGGTATTTTGCATGATTGTATTGAGGATACCGAGTTTAACTACGACCAAATTAAAGATGAATTTGGCGAAACTATAGCAGATCTTGTTAATGGCGTTACACGTCTTGGAATGATTAGATATTCTAAAGAACAAGAACAAATGGAAGATCTTCGTAAAATGTTTATGGCTATGGCAAAAGATATCAGGGTTATCCTTATAAAACTTGCCGACAGACTTCACAATATGCGTACTATGGAGTTTTTGCCAGACCATAAAAGACGTTCAAAATCGCTTGAAACAATGGAAATTTACGCTCCGATTGCACACAGACTTGGTATGCAAAGAGTTAAATGGGAGCTTGAAGATTTATCACTTATTTATCTTGACCCTATCGGTTACAAAGAAATTACCGAAGGACTTCACGAGCAAGAAACTAGCCGTTTTGAATTTTTAAATCGTATTCAAAACACTATTATGATGCGACTTGAAGAGTCTGGGATTTCTGGAGAAATAGGTGGTCGAGTAAAACATATTTACAGCATTTATCGTAAAATGTACTCTCAACATAAAACTGTAGAAGAAATTTATGATATTTGTGCAGTTCGTGTAAAAGTTGCTACTGTTGCAGACTGTTACAATGTTTTAGGGCATATTCACGACTTGTACAAACCAATTCCAGGTAGATTTAAAGACTATATTTCAACGCCAAAACCAAACGGATACCGTTCGCTACATACAACGGTTATCGGCAGAGCAGGTGTGCCTTTTGAGGTTCAAATTAGAACTCACGAAATGCATTTTATGGCAGAATACGGCGTTGCGGCTCACTGGAAATATAAAGCTGATATTCAAACTTCTAGTGGTGAGGAAACTTTCAACTGGATTAGACAGCTACTCGAGGCTGGTCAAGATACGCAAGTTGAAGATTTTATCAAAAATATAAAAGTAGACCTTTTTGCAGACGAGGTTTTCGTTTTCACGCCTAAAGGTGACGTTATAAATATGCCAGCGTCAGCAACTCCGATAGATTTTGCGTATGCAATTCACTCGGCTGTCGGAAATAGAATGACAGGCTGTAAATTAAATGGTAAAATTGCACCTATAGATACTGGTCTTAAAAACGGCGATATTATCGAGGTTATAACGTCAAAAGAAACACATGGTCCATCTCGTGACTGGTTGAAAATCGTTAAAACTTCGGAAGCTCGTAATAAAATTAAACAATGGTTTAAAAAAGAAAAACGCGAAGAAAATATTATTCAAGGTAAAGAAGATTTAGAGCGTGAACTTCGTATTGCTCTTATTCATAAAGGCTTTTTTGATGATACTGAAGTGCAAAAAATTGTGCTTGAAAAACTGCTTTTCAAAGATTTAGACGAGCTTTATTCGGCTATTGGCTATGGTGGTATTACACTTACGAGAGTAATAAATCGTATTAAAGAAGAAGTTGCGAAAAAACGCAAAAGAGATGCTGAAATTAATGCAAAAAATGGCGTTGTTGTGCCTATTAAAAAATCACAAAAATCAAATAATGGCGTAATAGTTGATGGAATTGACAGTTGTTTGGTTAAATTCTCTCGCTGTTGCAGTCCACTCCCAGGCGATGATATTGTTGGCTTTGTAACACGTGGTTATGGTGTTTCTATTCACCGTCGCGATTGCGTAAACTATGTTAATGGTTGCATCACGGACGAAGATAAAAAACGCTGGGTACAGGTTTCGTGGGACGAAAGTTATTTTGCTGGAGGTGGTACTAAAGGGCAAAAATTCAGTACATCACTTCAAATTTCGGGAAGAAGTCGCAACGGTTTCTTGTCGGATATTATTGCAGTGCTTTCAAGTTCTAGAATTTCGATTACAGAGTTTGGTGCACGTGATTTGCCAGATGGATATGCGGTGATGAATGCAGTTATCGAGATTCACGATATTGAGCATTTGAACTTTATATGCAATAAAATTCGTCAAGTAAGTGGCGTTATGGACGTAATTCGTCAAGCAAATTAGGAGAAAATATGAGAATTGTACTTCAAAGAGTGAAAAAAAGCTCTGTTATTATAAATTCAAACGAAAAACGTGAAATTTCACAAGGATTAAATTTACTAGTCGGAATTTCTGAAACAGACACGGAAAAAGAGGTTATATATCTTGCTAAAAAGTGCGTTGATTTAAGGATTTTTTCTGATGAAAACGACAAACTAAACCTATCAGTATTGGATATAGGCGGAGCAATTTTAGCGATTTCAAATTTTACGCTTTACGGCGACTGTAAAAAAGGAAAACGCCCAAGTTTCATAAAAGCTGGTAGACCAGAAATGTCTGAAAAACTATATGAAATGTTCGTGAGCGAGATAAAAAAGAGCGGACTTGTAGTTAAAACTGGTGAATTTGGTGCTGATATGGAGGTCGAAATCATAAATGATGGACCTATTACTATAATTTTAGATACTGAAACTATGCTTAAATAAGGAGAAAAAAATGAAAGTGATACACTTGAAAGTAGGGCCTATACACACAAATTGCCACATTGTTTATGACGAAAAAAGCAAAGAAGCAGTTGTAATAGACCCAGGTGAAAAAGCACCGTTAATTTTAGAAAATCTTAATGAAAAAGACTTGAAACTTAAATATATCCTACTAACTCACGGACATTTCGACCATATTATTGCAACGTCAGCAGTTCAAGATGCTACAGGCGCTGAACTTGTTGTGCACAAAAAAGAAGTGCGTGCTCTTGACCAAGATTTGGTTAATAAACACTACGGACGTTATATTCGTTGCGATTATAAAGCACCGAAAGTTGATATTATGGCAAAAGAAGGCACTGAAATTGAGTTTGGTGACCTAAAAGCGACATATATTCACACACCTGGACATACAAAAGGTTCGTGTGTAATCAAAATAAATGACAGCTTGTTTACTGGAGATACATTATTTGCTGGTGAATGTGGTAGATGCGACCTTGAGGGTGGCGATTTTGGAGAAATGTTGCAATCACTTAAAAAACTTCACGATATGGAAGGCGACTACAAAGTATATCCTGGTCACGAGCATTTTTCAACTCTTAATGAGGAAAGAAAAAGCAACCGTTATATGCTTCAAGCGACAAGAATGTAATGGAAATTAGTTGTATAAATCACGAAGGCACACGCGACTTAACTCAGCTTGCGTGGGCGATTTTTGGAAATTCTGAAGGACAAATAGTGTCTGAAAAATTAGAAAATACGGTAAAAACGTCTGTTTTTTATCAGGGTGTAAGTTACGAGGATATCTCACCTTATTTTGAAAAAAACGATGCAAAACGTTCTCTATATAAATGTGCGAAAACTATCGGAAATTTTGACAATCCATGGGGAATTTTAACCGGAATTAATCCAGCAAAACTTGCTTTTGAGGACTTTGACAAAGCGAAATTTATGGAAAAATATATGGTCGCTGAACGTCAAACTGACCTATGTAAATCGGTTGCAGATTTTACAAAAAGCGTTAAAGTTACACCTGAGGATATGTCGATTTATATCGGAATTCCGTTTTGTAAGTCAAAGTGCAAATATTGCTCGTTTGTGTCAAATAGTATTGATACAGCGAATAAATATATGAAAAAATACATTGATTGCTTGATTTTGGAGATAGAAACGACAGCAAAGCTTATAAAAAATCGAAAATTACGCACAATTTATATTGGTGGTGGAACTCCAACGGCGCTTGACGAAGATAATTTCGAGCGTCTATTAAAAGCAGTGAATGAAAATTTTGACACGTCGGATTTGTATGAATACACGGTCGAGGCAGGTCGAGTTGACACTATTACGGATAAAAAGCTTGAGCTTATGAAAGCGTTTTCGGTTGATAGAATTAGCATAAATCCACAGGTTTTTGATGATGAAGTGCTTGCGAGTATCGGTAGAAATCATACTACTGCAGAAGTTCTTGAAGTATACGAAAAAGCGAGAAAATTAGGCTTTAAAGCTATAAATATGGATATAATTTATGGTTTAGGTGGAGATTTTAATGGCACTGTAGACAAACTTTTAGAGCTTGCTCCAGAAAATATTACAATTCACACGCTTGCTATCAAAAAAGGTTCTAATATCGACAAAAATTATACTGCTAGTATAGGCGATATAAACTACTTTTACGACAGAATTTTCGAGAATTATCAACCTTATTATATGTATAAACAGCAATATATGATAAAACCATACGAAAATGTTGGTTTTTCTAGAAATAATACAGAATGTTTATATAATGTATATATGATGGAAAATTTGATGGATATTTTAGCGCTTGGCTCAGGTTCTACTTCGAAAATTTCGGGTGAAAGTTATTTTAACAATAAATATCCACTCGATTATATTAATAATATAGATAATATTTTGGATAAAAAAACAAAAATTTTAACCAAGGAGTAAAAAATGGAACAAAAAATTAAAGATTTCTTGTCAAAAGCAAAAACTACGGCTACTTATGCGGCAGATGTTGCGACTCAAAAAAGCAAAGAAGTTTACGAATCTTCAAAAAGCAGTATAAAAATTATCGAATTAAAATCAGAAATCGATGCTTTGTATAAAGAAGTTGGGAAATTAGTATACGAATCTCAACAAGGTATTGAAGTTTCTCAAGAAACAATAGTGGAAAAAGTTGAGAAAATTGCTGAAAAACACGCTGAAATCACTGTTTTAACTGAGAAAAAAGATAATATTAAAAATATGGTAGTGTGCGTAAATTGTCAAACTATTGGAAGACGTGAAGATGGTATATGCGCAAATTGTGGCGCGAAACTTTAAGGTGTAAAAATGGAAATTTTATTTAAAAATGCAACAATTGTAACGGTAGATGACGATAATTTTGTGATAAACAACGCATATTTGGGTGTTGATGACGGAAAAATCGTGTATTTATCGCAAAATGAACCTAAAATTCGTGCAAAGCGTGAAATTGATGCTACTGGAAAAGTTTTAATGCCAGGGCTTGTGAATGCGCATACTCACATACCGATGGCTGTTTTGCGTGGTTATGCAGATGATTACGCACTAAATGAGTGGTTAAATGAGCATATTTTCCCTGCTGAGGCGAAACTTGATGCGAAATGCGTTGAAATCGGCGCAAAATTGGCAATTGCTGAGATGATTAGCACTGGTACGACTTCGCTTACTGATATGTATTTTAAAGAGCCAACTGTGGCAAAAGTACTTGCAGACAGTGGAATGCGTGGTAATTTGTGTAATGCTACTCTGTTTTTTGGTGAAAAATACAATCATTTAGAGGATAATGCTTATACGGAATTTACTGAAATGATGGAAAATTTCCACGGATTTGACAACGGTCGCATAAAAGTTGACGCTGGTATTCACGGTGAGTACACTTCAAATTGCGATGTTTGGGAATTTTGGCGTGATGAGGCTAAAAAAGACGGTCTTAATGTGCATATTCACGTGTCAGAAACCAAATTTGAGCACGAAGAATGCAAAAAACGTCACGATGGACTAACTCCTGTGCAAGTTTTCGAAAAATATGGCGTGCTTGAAAACCGAGCAAGCTTGGCTCATTGCGTTTATATCGAAGAGGCTGATATGGAAATTTTAGCTGCTAAAAATGCTAGTGTTGCACATAATCCGGTCTCGAATTTAAAACTTGGTTCAGGCATCGCAAATGTTGCAAAAATGCTTGAAAAAGGCGTAAATGTGGCACTTGGAACTGATGGAGTTGCATCAAATAACACTCACGATTTGTTTGAGGAATTAAAACTTTGCGCACTTTTGGCTAAGGGTACAACGTGTAATCCACAGGCTGTGGACGCAAAGCAGGCGATAAAAATGGCAACTATCAATGGTGCAAAATCTCAAAATCGTGATAATGTTGGTAAACTTTGCGTTGGTTTTGACGCGGATGTAATTATGCTTGATTTTGAAAATTTATATCATACACCAACCTATGACGTGCTATCTGGAATTGTTTACAATACTTCAGGACGTGATGTTTTGATGACGATGATACAAGGTAAGATTTTGTACGAAAACGGTGAATTTTCAACGATTGATGTAGCTCAAGCTAAAAAAGAGCTTGAAGAATACGTAATTCCACGCATAAAAGCTTAGTTTTTTGCATAACTTTTATTGAAAAAGATAAAAGTGGGTGCAAAATGGTGAAAAGACAAAGCCTTATAAAAGGGACATTTATTTTAGTTAGTGCCAATGTTTTAGTGAAAATCATTGGCGCTATTTTTAAAATACCGCTTACAAATTTAATAGGTGCTAGTGGAATTAGTGATTTTAGCATAGCTTACAATTTGTACGCTGTGATGTTTGTGATTTCAACGGCAGGACTTCCAGTTGCGATTTCTAAAATGGTGGCAGAAAGTAACTCAAATGGAAAAAATTGCGATGTATTTCGTATAATTAAGGCTGCAATTTGTATTTTTTGTACGGTTGGACTAGTTTTTACGTTGCTTTTACTTAGTTTTGCTGATGAAATTTGTGAGATTGTTGGAAGTGAAACAGCATATCTTAGCATCATTGCAGTTGCACCATCGGTTTTTTTGACCACTATAGTTGCGATTTTGCGAGGATATTATCAAGGTCACCATGATATGAGCAAAACTGCGATTTCTCAGCTGATTGAGGCGATTTTTAAGCTTTTAATTGGCTATTTCTTCGCAAAATACTTAATTTCAAACGGTTATGGTGTCAATATTGCCTCTGCTGGTGCAATTTTAGGTGTAACTATCGGAACTTTAATTAGTGCGATTTACTTGTGTATATGTATAGTGTTTACTAAAAAAAGAGTTAAAAACAATCGTTGTACAAGCTATAGTGAGATAATTAACAAATTGTTCGCTATCGCCATTCCTATAACTATCGGAGCATCGGTTATTAGTCTGACTGGCGTGGTTGATATGCTGACGATTTTGAAAAGATTGCAGTATATTGGAGTTAATTCGCAAAATGCAAGCGAGCTTTTTGGTGCGTATAATATGTCACTTACGCTATATAATTTACCACAAACCGTGATAACGGCAATTTCTATAAGTGCAATTCCTGTCATTGCAGAGAGTCAAAAAAGCACTATTCGTGTAGAAAAAATCGTAAATACTGCACTTTTTATGACGGTAACTATTGCTATGCCTTGCTCGGTTGGGTTTGTATTGCTTGCAAAACCATTACTCGATTTTTTGTATTATAAGCGACCAGATGACGTGTTAATGGCGACTCCGATTTTGGTTATTTTAGGGCTTGCGGTGGTTTTTGTGTCAGTGGTTACTATCACAAACGCGAGCTTACAAGCTGTAAGTAAACCGATGCTAGTGGTCAAATCTATGATAGTAGGTGTAGTGGTAAAATTTATTGCTAATTATTTTTTAATATCAGTGCCGATGATTAATATTTCTGGTGCTCCATTGGGAACAGTACTATGTTTTTTGACGATTTCTCTTATAAATTTGCATAAAATGAGAAAAATTATGCATTTTAATATAAATTTTAGCAAAATTTTCGTAAAACCAGTGATTTCTAGCGTAGTTATGGGCGTTGTTATTAAAATTTTAGAGGAAAATTTTAATATGCAAAATAAAATATCGGTGATTGTGCTTATTTTTATAGGTGCAGTGACATATTTTGGTGTTTTAATATTAATAAAAGGGATAAAAAAGGAGGATATAGGTCTTTTGACTTCAAGAGGCTTGTAAAAATTATGGAAAATTATAAATTTGATGATTTAGTTGAGATTATGAAAAAACTTCGCGTGGAATGTCCTTGGGACAAAGAGCAAACGCATAAATCTATACGCAGAAATTTCATTGAGGAAACTTATGAATGCGTTGAGGCCATTGATAGCGATGATTTCACGCTTATGCAAGAAGAACTTGGCGACGTGATGTTGCAGGTGGTTTTTCATAGTCAAATTGCTAGCGAAACGGATAAATTTGACATAGATGATGTGTGTGATGGGATATGCAAAAAGCTGATATATCGCCACCCACATATTTTCTCTGATGTTAAGGTTTCAGATGCCGATGATGTGCTGTCAAATTGGGATAAACTTAAAAAAGTTGAGAAAAATCAAGTGAGCAAATATGACGTTTTAAATAGTGTATCAAAAAGCTTACCAGCACTTATTCGTATGGAAAAAGTACACTCTAAAGCTGTTAAAGAAGGTTTAGATAATAAAGAAATTTCTAGTTTATGCGATATAGCACACGATATTGAAAACGGAAATTTAGAAAAAATTGCAGAAATGGTCTACAATTTAACCAAAATTTGCAAGCAAAATAGCATAGATTTAGAACAAAATGTGCATAAATACACGGATAATTTCATAAATAGCGTTAAATAATTAACTTTTATAAAAAAGCTTGAAAAATGATAGGAATTATGGCATAATAGTACTATCGAAATTTTGAAAAGAGGTTCTAATAATATGAAAAAAAATGAATTAATTGCTGCAATGGCAGAAAAAAATGGTCTTTCTAAAAAAGATAATGAAATGTGTTTAAATGCTTTCATCGAAAGTATAGCTGGCGCTTTAAAAGAAGGCGATAAAGTATCTCTAGTTGGTTTTGGTTCTTTCGAAGTACGTGAACGTGCTGAAAGACAAGGTGTTAATCCTAAAACTGGTGAAGCTATCACTATCAAAGCGTCTAAATCACCTGCTTTTAAAGCTGGTAAAGGCCTTAAGGATATGATCGTTTAATGAGACTTGACAAGTATTTAAAGGTTTCTCGTCTAATAAAACGCAGAACCGTTGCAAATGACGCTTGTGATAACGAAAAAATCATCGTTAACGGCAAGCAAGCTAAAGCATCTTATCACGTGAAAATCGGCGATATTATTGAAATAACTTATGGTACGAGAGTGCTAAAAGTTGAAGTGCTAGACATTGCGACACACGTGTTAAAAGCAGATGCCCAAAACTTGTACAAAGAAGTAAAATAATGTAATATTTACCCTCCCGAATTAATATTTTATATTAAAGGGAGGGTTTTCTTATGAAAAATTTTGAGAATATGCACAATATTATAATAGAATCTCGTGAAAAAATGAGCATTTCAGGTGTTGTAAGTGTAGAAGAGTTTGACGAAAATATGATAACTTGTATTACAAATTGTGGTGGGCTTTGCGTTCGAGGTAATAATTTACACGTTGAAAAGCTTGATTTAGAGCAAAATGAATTAAATCTTGTAGGTATAATTTCTAGCGTTGAGTATGATGACCAGATGTCTAAGGGTAGCTTTTTTGCACGTCTTTTTAGGTAGGTGGGTATATTGTTTTCAACTTTTTCAGTTCAGACAACGCTTTTTCTACAAAGTTGTTTGTTAGGAGCTATTTTTGGTGTGAATTACGATTTTTTTCGTGCTATAAGACGTGAATTTCGTTTGAGATTTTTGGGAGTGTTGGTATGTGACACGTTTTTTTGGTGCATAAATTTATTGATGTTTTTAATATTTATACTAAATCTTGCAAATGGCGAAGGGCGAATGTATATAATTTTAGCGATTATATTGGGTGCTACATTATATTTTTTAAGTATCGGAGTAATAATTTTAGGTATTTTTAGTGGTTTATTCCGATTTTTTAGGTCTATTTTTGGTGGGTTGAAAAAAATATTAAAAAAAATCAATAATTTTTAAAAAAACACTTTTATTTTTTCGGAAAATATTGTACAATTAAATAAATATAACTTACAGGAGTGTTGATATGGCAAAAGTTAATGAAACTAAGATTAGACGACTTAATAGATTTCTTATTATAGCTGTGATAATTGTCGGCGGCTACACACTTTTTAATATGGTTTCCATTCAATATGATATTAGTCAAAAATCGCATAGCATTGAAACCTTAAACACTAATATAGGAATGCAAACGCACACAAATGAAGAACTTATGGGCATTTTAGATGAGGGAGCAACCGACGATGCTATTATTGAGGTTGCACAAGATAAATTAGGACTTGCCTTGCCCGGTGAGAGAGTTATGGCGGATATTGGCAGTAAATAATATTTGATGAGGGGATATTTTACTATGGAAATTGGCGAAGTTTTTGAAGGAAAAGTTACTGGGATAACAAAATATGGTTGTTTTGTTGCATTTGGCGAAAATAAATCTGGAATGGTGCATATTTCGGAAGTGTCTAATACTTTCGTAAATGATATTAATGACGTGGTTAAAATTGACCAAGAAGTAAAAGTTAAAATAATTAAAATAGATGAAAACGGCAGAGTCAATTTGTCAATCAAAAAAGCAGAGCCAAGACCTGCACGTCAACCACAGCAACGCAGAGATGAAGTTCAACACTATACTCCTAAGAAAAAAGTTGTGGATATGAGTGAGCTTTCTTTTGAAGATAAAATGAAAATGTTTATGACAAATAGCCAAGAACGTTTGACAGATGTTAAGCACAATAATGAGAAAAAAACAGGCGCAAGACGCAGAAAATAACACGATGGAGTGCTTTTGTACTCCATTTTTTGATATTGAGGAGAATAAATGCTAATAATTAATGCAAAAGTATACACTTTAGAGCAAGAAATAATAGAAAATGGATTTATTAAAATTCACGATAATTTAATCGAGCAAGTTGGGGATATGACAGATGTGCCAAGCTATGAAGGTGAGATATTTGATGCCACTGGAAAGGTGATTTGTCCAGGTTTTATCGATGTTCACACGCATCTTGGGATAGTTGAAGATTCGCTTTCGTTTGAAGGCGATGATGTGAACGAAGATACCGACCCTATAACGCCAGAATTACGTGCAATTGATGGAATCAATCCATTTGATAGGGCGTTTTCAGAGACACTTAAAAGCGGTGTAACTACGGTTTTGGTGTCGGCGGGCAGTGCAAATCCTATTGCAGGTCAAATGGCACTATTAAAAACTGATGGCGTGTGCGTTGATGAAATGATTTTAGACGAATATATCGCTATGAAATTCGCGCTTGGTGAAAATCCCAAAAGCGTGTATAATTCAAAAAACCAAGCTCCTGTAACAAGAATGGCAACAGCAGCACTTATTCGTGAAAATCTGTTCAAAACGAAAGAATATCTTTTAAATAAAGAAAAATCTTTGCACGAAGACGAAGATATGCCAGATTTTGAGATGAAATATGAGGCACTTATACCAGTTTTGCAAGGAAAAGTTCCTGCTCATTTTCACGCACACCGTGCAGATGATATTTTTACTGCAATTAGAATTTGCAAGGAATTTGATATAAAACTTGTGTTAGTACACGCAACAGATGGGTATTTGATTGCTGATAAAATTAAGCAATATCCTATGATTATAGGACCGATTATGACTGACCGTTCAAAACCAGAACTTAGCAATTTAAACATAAAAGCACCGAAAATTTTAGCAGATAATGATGTGTTATTTTCAATTTCTACAGACCACCCAGAAACACCACTTAAATTTTTAACGCTTTGCGCAGCGATTGCAGTAAAAGAAGGTTTAAGCGAAATACAAGCCCTGGAGTGCATTACAATAAATCCTGCTAAAATAGTAGGTTTTGATGATAAAATTGGCTCAATTAAGGTTGGAAAACACGCTGATTTGGCGATTTTATCTGGAAATCCACTTGAATATACAACAAAAGTTGAATTTACGATGATAAATGGAGTGTTAAAACCATGCGAGAAATAAATGTTTCAGAGATTACAAAAACTGTTGCAAAATTATGTATAGATGCGAATTTATATCTGCCAGAAGATTTGCAGTGTCGTATAAAAGATTGCAAAAATCAAGAAAATTCAGAGCTAGGAAAACGTATTTTTAATACAATGGAAAAAAATATGGAAATTGCAAGCTCAAAACAAATTCCAATATGTCAAGATACAGGTTTAGCATTGATTTTCGTTGAACTTGGACAAGATGTACACGTTGTTGGTGGGGATTTAGTGCAAGCTATTAATGACGGAGTGGCAAAGGGATATATCGAAGGATATTTACGTTTGTCGGTACTGTCTGATCCACTTGAAGGAACTAATACAAATAACAATACACCAGCTATAATTTACACTGATATAGTTGCTGGTGATAAATTATCGATAATGGTAGCACCTAAGGGTGGTGGTTCGGAAAATATGTCGTCGCTTAGAACGTTTAGACCGTCATCAACACCACAAGATATAATGGATTATGTTGTTGAGGCTTGTGTGAGTGCAGGGTCTAACCCATGTCCACCGATGGTGGTTGGCGTTGGTATCGGAGGAACGGCTGACAAGGCGATGTTATTATCGAAAAAAGCTATGCTACGTGACCTTGATACCTCAAATAAAAGTGAGCTTTATGCTAGTATGGAACGCGATATTTTACAGCGTGTAAATGAAAGTGGAATAGGTCCTCAGGGACTTGGGGGAGACATTACAGCGTTGTCGGTAGCTATTGAGCAGCATCCATCACACATTGCAGGGTTTCCGGTTGGAGTAAGTATTGGATGCCATGTTACAAGGCATAAATATGCAATTTTGTAGCATTTTGCATAACTTTTTGCTACTTAAAAAAATAAAATTGTGGAAAATATATAAAAAGACTTGTCAAGTTGAAAAAAGTATGATATACTGAATATACAATTTAATATAGCTATTTTAATCAAAGGAGCTGGTATTTATGACATTTATTATGACACAAAGAAAAGTAGAAGTTGAAGCGGCTATCAAAGATTACGCTGAGAAAAAGATTTCAAAACTTGAAAGGTATTTCTCAAAAGATTCAACTGCTAACATAACATTTAGCGAACTTCGTGAAAATAAAATTATCGAAGTTACCGTTAAACATGCTAGTTTGTACTTCAGAGCGCAAGAACAAGCTAAGGATTTTTATACAGCTGTGGATAAAATAGTTGACATTTTGGAACGTCAAATAAGAAAACACAAAACAAAACTTGAAAAACGTCTTCGTGATAATGCTTATGACGGTTTAGAAGTTTTTGAAGAAAAAGTTGATTACGACGTAGTTCGTAGGAAACATTTTGATGTGGAATCTTTAACTGTTGACGAGGCTATTTTACAAATGGAAATGCTAGGACATAATTTTTTCTTCTTTAGAAACGCAGAAGATAACGATACATATTGCGTGCTATATATTAGAGCAAATGGTGGCTATGGTATTATTGAAAGTTAAAATTTAAAGCCTTCTGGCTTTGTGAGAAATCTCAAACGGATTTTTCAGAGAGAACCTCGAAAGAGGTTCTTTTTTTGTGTAAATATTTATTAAAATCTGCACAGATTATAATTAAAACGGATGTATCGGTATGATGGGCGACCAATGATCGCCCCTACAACACTATAAATATAACCATACGAAAAACAACGCACCCTGTAGGGGCGAACTGCGTTCGCCCGTGCCGTGTAATAAATACGGTGCAAACTCCCTCAGTCACTTCGGTGACAGCTCCCTCAAAGAAGGAGCCAAAGAAAAGCCTCCCTCTCCGAGGGAGGTGGCAAAATCTTTGATTTTGACGGAGGGAGCTAGCACGATTTGAAAAACAATGCACCCTGTAGGGGCGAACAGTGTTCGCCCGTGACCACGCTATAACATATTCTGCTGAAAAATATGCACCCACTAATTAAAACACCCAAAAATGTAGGGTGGGGGCTTGCTCCCACCGTTAAAAAAGGTAGCACTAGCTGTAAGTTGTAAAGGCACAAAATAAAAAATTTGTATATTTAAAAGCCTATGTTAAAAATAAATTTTTCTACAAATTAAAACAAACGCAGTAAAAATCCTGCGTTTGTTTGGGTAATTTTTCAAATTTACTAATATTTATTGTTGAGAAATTTCTAAAGCTTGTGCGATATCAGCAAGAATATCTTCGATATCCTCATAACCAACTGATAGACGAATTGTACCAGATGTGATATTTGCTTTGTTTAGAGCTTCTTCGTTAAGTTGAGAGTGTGTAGTTGATGCTGGGTGAGAAACAAGACTTCTTGAGTCGCCTAAGTTTGCAACGTGTGATAATAATTTTACTGAATTAATAAATTTAATACCAGCCTCTTTGCCACCTTTGATGTTAAAAGTGAACATAGAACTTGCGCCTTTTGGAATTATTTCTTGTTGTAAAGCATAGTATGGACTGCTTTCTAGTGCAGGGTAGTTTACATTAATAACAGCATCTGATGCCTCTAAGTATTTTGCTACAGCAAGAGCATTTGAACAGTGTCTTTCCATACGAAGTGACAAAGTTTCAAGTCCTTGAAGTGTAAGCCAAGAATTCATTGGAGATTGACAAGCACCGATATCACGTAAAGTGTTTGTACGAAGTCTAATAATAAAAGCTAAGTTACCAACAGCTTTTGCGAAAATTAAGCCTTTATAACTTGGGTCTGGTGTGTTAAACTCAGGGAAACGAGGATTATCTTCCCATTTGAAGTTACCAGCATCTACAACAACGCCACCCATAGATGTACCAGTTCCAGAAATATATTTTGTAGTAGAGTGGATAACTATATTTGCACCGAACTCTATTGGTTTGATTAGGTAAGGTGTAGCAACTGTGTTGTCAGCGATTACAGGTATACCGTATTTTGCGCCGATTTCACAAATAGCTTTAAGGTCGATTAAATTTGCGTTTGGATTTCCGATAATTTCAAGGAAAATTGCTTTAGTTTTATCTGTAATTAAAGCTTCAAAGCTAGATGGATCATCTGCATTTGCAAATTTAACGTCAATACCCATTTTGCGAAGTGTTTTATCAAGTAAATTTACAGCGCCACCATAGATTGACATTGAAGAGATTATTTCATCGCCTTGTTGAGCAAGTGTAATCATAGTCATAAAAATTGCAGAGTGACCACTTGATGTTGCTAATGCACCAACGCCACCTTCTATTGCTGCCATTCTTTGTTCTAAAACATCAGATGTTGGGTTTTGAAGACGAGTATAGATATTACCAGCTTGTGATAAATCGAAAAGACTTGCTGCGTGTTCTGCACTGTCGAAAGAATAGGCAGTAGTCATATAAATTGGAACAGCTCGTGATTTTGTAGTTTCTTCAGAGGTGTATCCTGCGTGAAGTAATTTAGTGTTTAAACCTTGGTTCATAAAATTGGCACTCCTTTATTTGTTATTATAATTGAAATATTTTAAATCTTATGTTATACTAAAGTATATTAACTATTATAGCATAAGGAGACAACTTTTTAAATGAAAAAAACCAACAAATTTACAAAATTTTTAATGATATTATGTATCATTTTTAATATTTTATGTCCAATAGCGTTTGCAGATGAGGATATTATGGAGCAAGTTCCAGAAATTTCAGCGTATTCTTATATGCTTTTCGACCAAGACACTGGTAATATTTTAGCTAGTGAAAATATAGATGAGAAAGTATATCCGGCAAGTACCACTAAAATTTTGTCAGCTATAGTAATTTTGGAAAATGCAGAGCTTGATGAAATTGTAACTGTAACTGAAGATGCTTATTGGAATATTGTGGTGGGTTCGAGCTCAGCAGGTATTGTTGAAGGCGAGCAAATGACGGTAGAAGATATGCTATATTGTATGATGTTGGCATCGGCAAATGAGGCAGCTAATGCGCTTGCAATCCACGTTGCAGGTTCGGTTGAAAATTTTGTGGGTATGATGAATTTAAAAGCGGTTCAGCTTGGCGCGTATGACTCTAATTTTATGAATCCAAACGGATTGCATGATGAAAATCACTACACAACAGCGCACGATATGTCGATTATTACAAAATTTGCGTTAAAAAACGAAACATTTGCAACTATAGTTAAAACTGCTCAAAAAACAATCCCAGCAACTAATATGAATGATGAAAAAAAGGTTTACACAACAAACTATTTGATTTATAGAAAAACAGACCCTAGATATTATCAATACGCAAACGGAATTAAAACTGGGACAACAACACCAGCAGGTAACTGTTTGATTTCGCAAGCTACTAAAAATGATATGAACCTTATAGCGCTTATTTTTGGATGTGAAAAAAATCCAGATACGGGTGAAAATATGGTTTTCTACAAGATGGTGGAACTTTTTGAATGGGGATTTTCGAATTATTACACCGTGACTTTAGTTGAGCAACTTGAACCGAAAATTACTGTACCGGTTAGACTTTCATCGCAAAACGACTATATTTCTATGAAAACAGCGAATGATGTAGTCGGTCTAGTACCAAATGATTATGATTCGACAAAATTGGAGTTTAAATATAGCGTCCCGGAGGTAATTGACGCACCAATTGAAGTAGACGAAAAATTAGGAACAGTACAAGTTAGTTATGATGGCGTTTATTATGGAACGATAGACCTTTTGGCGGTAAATGACGTTGAAATGTCGCAAGTTTTATATTACGTAGACGTTTTGGAACAATTTTTTGTAAGTTCGACGTTTAAAATAATTCTTTCGTCTTTAGTTTTATTATTATTTTTAAGCGTTTTTGGTGCGAGAATTCAGAGACATAATCGTAAAAAGAAAAAAAGATATAAAGGTAAAAATATCAATAATAGATATAGATAATTGAATTAAAAAAACCGATGTGTGAAAACATCGGTTTTTTGCATAGTAAAACCGTACGGACGGCATCTTCTACGTATCGTTTCACGCAATGAAAATCGTAAAATCATTTAAAATATTGTGCAATTGTAGGGACGGTCATTGGCCGTCCGTCATACCGATACGTCAGTTTTAATTTAATCGATGTCAATTTATTGCACGGTGAACGGTTTGAAGTGGAAACGCAACCCTACGTGATGCATATTTTTATAGTTTAATAAAATCAATTAAGCTTAATACATAAGCAAATATTCGGCTAAATCTTGCGAAAAAACCTCTATAGCATTGATGGCTTGGGTTAGCGTGTTTCCACTAGTACCAACTTCGATAAGCATAGAACCACTGGTAGCGTGTTGATTAAAGCGTGATTCACGTAAATTTATGTCCTTCATAAGACCATCGTCAACTTGGTTGATATAAGTCTGCAAATTCACAGCATTATTTAGATTATCTTGCCAGTTATCGTGTTCTAAACCACCGGCATTTGTACCGATTACCATCATAATTTGGGCGCATTCTTGTCCGTCAATATCTACTGTAGTGTATGTATGTTGGTCATTAAGACCGATAATTGCATCTCGGTGAACATCAATTACCATTTTTATCGATGGATATTGCTCAAGATAGCTCTCGATTGACTCTAGTGAACGGTCATAAGAACCGTTATATTCAGGATAATCGTGATATTCGTCGCAATATATTGAGGTGATGCCCATTTCATTTAAATTTTCAGCAAGAAGGCTCGCGATTTTAGCAATACTTACATCTTTATCGGTAGAACGACGGTCTACAGTTGCCTCGTAGTCATAATTTTCGTCATTTGAGTAACTTTCAGTGCCGTGCGTGTGAACGATTAAAATTTCAGGCTCTTCGGTGTGCCTTATAATGCCTAAATTTATCGGATTTGATAGCATATCGGTTAAGTCGTAATATTTACTGGTTTGATCATTTATATGTAGGTTCTCAACAATTTCTTCAACATCTAGCTCACTTGGTTCGGATTGCGTGATTATAGGTAAAAAACTGGACTCTGACGAGGTTTCTAGCAGTTCTTGAGTGTTGGTAGCTTCATCAAAATAAATGCCGTATTCTGCCATTAAAATCGCTTTGATAATATTGAAATTATTTGTGTATTTTTCGAGTGTACTTTGATTTAAACTTACTGCAAACGTGAACAACGTAATAATTGCACACGAAATTAATATAGGATTTATTTTAATTTTTTTCATTGCACACTCCTTGTAATTTGAATTTATTCCAGAAAAATTTCAATATCTTGCTCACTTAGTGAATGATTTAGCGTTTGATTTATAGAAAGAGAAATTATTTTAGAGGTTTTTTTTATGATATTATCAATTTCTTTGGGTGTTACTATAATATTTTCGTATAAGCTAAAATCTGCAGTCTTACTTATAGAATATGCAAGAGTTTTTCCTGTTATCACAGTTGGTACTCCAATAGCTACAACTTTTACACCTAAATTTTGTTGGTTTATAGCAAATCTATCATTACCAATACCAGAACCAGGCGTAAGTCCAGTGTTAGAAATCTGAATTACAGTGCCAAGTCGTGCTGGATTTTTTGCAGCTAGCGCATCAATGGCTAAAATGCAATCAGGTTTTACATCTTTGCAGATATTTTTTAAGATAACACCAGTTTCTATTCCTGTTTTGCCTAAAACGTTTGTCGAGATAACAGAAACTTCATTTAAATGCTCAAAAAAACTGCTTTCTAGTAGATGCCTTGTAGCTATAGAGTTGTCAGCAACCATTGGTCCGAGAGCATCTGGAGTGATATTTTTATTACCAATACCAGCTATTAAAAAATTTTCACAGTTTTGCACTAGACTTTTTAGTATATTTTTGATACAATATATAATGTCGTTAGTTTCTCTATCTTGAATTTCAATAGTATAGTAATCACCGATAGGTTTGCCGATTTTTTCAGCACCTTGTTCGTTTAAAATGCATACTTTTGTTATTTTGCAAGTATTATCGAAATATTCTTCCGAGAAAACTCCAGAAAATTTTGATAAATCGAAGTTACTATCTTTGAGGATTTCGCAGGTTTCTAATACTAAATCTGTCTTTATCATAATTATACACACTCCCTGTTATTATTGTAAACAAATTTATTTTAAATATTCTGTTTTTTTTCTTAAAAAAGACTTGCAATTTAAAGATACTTCTGTTATAATAATAAGCACTGACTAATATTTATCGAAGGAGGTGGACACATTGCCAAACATTAAGTCTGCCAAGAAACGTGTTCTTGTAAACAAAGTTAAATACTTAAACAATCAATCTTTCAAATCTGCTTTAAAAACAACTTTAAAGAAATTTGATGTTGCTGTTGCAGGTGGTAATAAAGAAGAAGCTCAAACTGCTTACACTGCTGCTGTTAAAGCTGTAGATAAAGCTTGTGCTAAAAATATCTATCACGCTAACAAAGCTGCTAGACAAAAAAGCGCTTTAACTCTTAAATTAAATACTGTTAAATAGTAAAACTTTGCCTGTGCTTTTTAAGTGCAGGTATTTTTTTGTCCAAATTTATTATTGTCTCCTTTTTAGACGTAAAAGCATTTCGCTACTACGGTAGCGCCCAACCTCCTCGGTTGGATCGAGCAAGTTTTTAAAAAACTTGACAAATTTCTTGTACTACTGTATTATGTAATTAATACAGTAGTACAAGAAGGGAGAGATGTGTTTGAAATGGCAATTTGAAAGCGATAGGCCGATTTATCTACAGCTTGTGGAAATTTTAAAGGCAGATATTATAGCAAATGATTATCAAGTCGGTCAAAAATTTCCATCAGTTCGCGAACTTGCTCAACTTGCATCAGTAAATCCTAATACAATGCAAAAAGCAATGGTTGAGTTAGAGCGACAAGGGTTTTTAGAGTCAAATCGAACTTCTGGTCGTGTTATTTCGGCGAATTTCGAAAAAATAAACACCGAACGTGATGCTTTAGCGACTAAAAAAGTAAAAGATTTTATCGAGAAGATGAATAAATTAGGGTATTCATATCATCAAATTATTTCTATGATAGAGGAGGTGCGTTATGGCTCTAGTAGAGATTAAAAATGTCACGAAAAAATATGGAAAACATAAAGTTGCGCTCGATAGCGTATCATTAACACTGGAAAAAGGACGCATTATTGGTCTTTTGGGTCCAAATGGTAGTGGAAAAACTACTCTTATTAAAATTTTAGCAGGTATTTTAAGCAAAAATCAAGGCAAAGTAAAAATCGATGGTTTTGATATTGGTGTTGAAACTAAAAAAATCGTATCATATCTACCAGATGTAAGTTATATTAATGATAATCAAAAAATATCCCAAGTTATTGCGTATTTTTGCGATTTTTACGAAGATTTTGATAGAAATCGTGCTGAAAGTATGCTTGAAAATCTAAATATTGACTTAAATTTGAAGTATAAAACATTGTCTAAGGGTATGAAGGAAAAAGTTCAGCTTGTACTTGTTATGAGTAGACGCGCAAAACTTTATTTGCTAGATGAACCTATCGCTGGTGTAGACCCTGCCTCTCGTGATTATATTTTAAATACGATTATTAGAAATTATGATGCAAATGCAACAATTTTGATGTCAACCCACTTGATTTCGGATATAGAAAACATTTTAGATGACATAATTTTTATAAATGACTCACATATCGGTTTAGTTTCTACAGTTGACGATATTCGTGCAAACTTCGGTAGAAGTGTTGACGAGCATTTTAGGGAGGTGTACAGATGTTAGGAAAATTAATGAAATATGATTTAAAATCCTTATTTAAACTACTCTTTCCACTGTATATAGCAGGATTATTATTGGCAGTTATGAATGGATTTTTCCTAATTCCAGCACAAACCAAGGTCGAAATGATGCAGTATGATTTTTGGGTTGCAATTCTCGAGCTTTTCCATTCTATGAGCATAATGATAATTTGGTTACTCAATTTTATTACAGTTATATGGTGCGTAATTCGTACTTACAATAGCATTTTTGCAAAAGAAGGATATTTGACTAATACGCTACCTGTTACGCATCATCAAATATTGATTTCGAAAATAGTATCCTCAGCAATCGCTTGTGCAGCTACAACTTTCGTAGTTTTAAGTCTTACTTTGATTCTTAGCATAGGATATCTAGATTTTGATATGAAATTACTTTTTTATTATATAGAATTGGAAGAAATAATTGAGATTATAAAGCTAATACCGTTATCTTTTGCTTTCAGCGCTTTTGTGTGTTCTATTGTAATTTATTTGGGATATGCTTTAGTGATTTTAGTATCAATTGCGCTAGGTCATCTGTCAAAATATCGCGTTATTATGGCATTTGTCGCTTTTTTTGCAATAGAATATGTCATTATTCAGCCAGCATCTACTGCGATTTTATTTACTTTTATGCTAAGTCCTAATATATCTTTTAAATCGCTTTTTTATGGTGTTGAAAGTTTGAATTTGCTTTTATCGGCATTAGTGCCTATTGTATGGGCTGTTACTACATTTTATGCAGTCATTTCAGTTATTTGTTACTTAGTAATTGCGTATATTGTGAAAAATAAATTGAATTTACAGTAATTTTAGATAGCATCATTAATTTGGTGCTATTTTTTTGTACTTTTTTTAGTATCATAAGCATAAACTTTAGCAAAAGGAGTGGTTTTATGTTTATTTATACTGCGAAAATTTCCAAAAAAAAGGTAGTTTTAGGTATTTTGTTGGTAGGATTGTTGCTTATGTTGATAATTTTGCTACGTCCATCATCTGATGCCTATACTGTTTTGGCTGAGCAAGAAGAGCAAGCAATTATGGCGTCAATTACGGTAGGTGGAATTAAAACGAATGAAGACCGACGTATTTTTTTAAGCGAGCGTGGATATGAGGTGTCAGTAAATGAGCTTTCGGTAAAAAAAGTGCAGATTCCAACTGAATTTGATGATGTTTATTCCAATTATAACGCTATACAGTTAAATCAAGGTTTCGATTTGACTAAATTTCAAGGGAAAACCGTAGAAATGTACACTTACCAAGTTTATAATTACGACGATTCCGATGAGGAAGTTTATGCTAATATTTTGGTTTATAATGAAAAAATTATCGGTGGTGACCTTCAAAGTGCCTCTCTTGATGGTTTTATTAGTGGTTTTTAGAAATGTTAATTGATTTTTATGCTACTTTATGCTAGAATTATTGCAAGGTGGTGATTATTTGCAACGACTTGATAAATTTTTGGTAAATTTAGGGTACGGTTCTCGAAATGAGATTAAAAATATAGCGAAAAGTGGAAGAATTTTGGTAAATGGAGTAAAAGTTTACAAAACCGATGTTAAAATAGATGAAAATGCTGACGAAATTATATTTTGTGGTGAAAAAGTCATCTTTAAGAAAGATATTTATATAATGCTTAACAAAAAAGCAGGATATGTAACGGCTAATCAAGATAATCTACATAAAACAATATTTGATTTGCTTGATGAAAAATTACAAAAAATGCAACTTTTTGCGATTGGAAGACTTGATAAAGATACAGAAGGTCTGCTTTTGATAACAAATGATGGAGCTTTGTCACACGGACTAATGTCACCTAAAAAGCACGTTGATAAGGTTTATTACGCAGAAGTTTTTGGAGAAATTTTACCAGAACATATCGAAAAATTTGAGCAAGGCGTTGTTTTTGAGGACGGTACAAAGTGTAAATCAGCAAAGTTAGAAATTATCGAGAGTGCTGAAATTTCCAAGGCTTATGTAACAATTTCTGAAGGAAAATTTCATCAGGTGAAAATTATGTTTAGGACTATAAATTGTACAGTTTCTTACTTGAAACGCATAAAAATTGCTGATTTAGACCTAGATAATACGTTGAATTTAGGTGAATATCGTTATTTAACCGATAAAGAAGAGCAATATCTTAAAAATATTGCATTTGGAGATAAAAATGTTTAATGGAATAGGCACGGATATAGTAGAAATTTTACGTATTAAAAAAGCTGTAGAGAGCGAACATTTTATGCACAGGGTGTTTACAAAAAATGAAATTGATTACGCTATGAGCAAAGGTAATCCAGAGCAGTCTTTCGCTGGTATTTTTTGTGCAAAGGAAAGTATCGTAAAAGCGATGGGTACAGGTTTTTCGGGTGTTAAATTTCACGATATCGAAATTTTGCACGACGAATTAGGAAAGCCGTATTGTACAAATGAAAATATATTAATTTCAATTTCGCATTGTAAGGAATATGCAACTGCAATGGCTTTTATAAAGGAGTAAAAATGAAAAAACTTCTGTTTTTAGTAACTTTTTGTGCGATATTTTTTGTATCGTGTGACAGGACTTTAAGCATAGAGGAAGTTGAAAATAACATAAATGAGCATTATAATAATTTGCAAACTTTAGAGCTTAATGCCAGCGCTTTTACTAGTATTTCGAACAAAACACAGGCGTATGAGTTTGATTTTTGCTATAATGCATACGATATAGACACAATTACAATCATTTCACCAGAAGAAATCGCAGGAATTACAGCTAGTATTGAAAAAGATACGGATAGTATGCAAATAGCCTTTGAAAATATGCAAATCGAAACGCTGATGGCAGAAAATTTAGGCATTTCTCCGGTAGATGTTACCAGTTTTGCTATTTTCGATCTGAAAAATAAAAGTGCAGAGAGCATTTCTGTGAGTGACGTTATAAAAATTTCGTATTTAGATGGAGAAATTTCAAAAGATATCTACCTAAAACTAGAAACATATGATATAATGAAAGTTGAAGTTTACGTTAATAATCAAATGGTAATTTATTGTAATTATTCGTAAAGGAGGCTTTTGTGGACATAAAAGACAGGACTTGGGCGAAAATTAGCCTTAAAAATATAGAAAATAACTTTAATAATATAAAAAAATATGCAAAAAGCAAAGTTTTGGCAGTTGTTAAGGCAGATGCATATGGTCACGGAATGATTGAAGTAGCACGTGCACTCGAAGGTCAGGGCGCAGATTATTTCGGCGTTGCGACTGCGTTAGAGTCAGTGACTTTGCGTGAAAGTGGAATTAAAAAGCCAATTTTATTGCTTGGATTTTTTGTAGATGATGAAATTCAAGATATGCTGGAAAATGATATAACTTTTACGATTTATGATGTAGAAACAGCGAAAACTGTATCAAAAATTGCTGTTTCATTAGATAAAATTGCAAAAATCCACATAAAAATTGATAGTGGTATGTCTAGACTAGGGTTTAAATATGCCGACGATTGCGAGAAACAAATAAAGGAAATCCATACGCTACCTAATATTTTCATTGAGGGTGTTTTTTCACATTTTGCAGTTGCCGATGATGATAATAAACTGGATTTTACAAAAAAACAAGCACAAAACTTTAAAAATATAGTGGAAAATTTAAGAAATGACGGAATTTCAATCGAAATTGCTCATATTAGTGCAAGCGGTGGTTTGATGTATTTTCCAGAGTTTAACTTTGATATGGTACGTGCTGGAATTATTCTTTATGGGTACTATCCGAGCAATATTTTACAAAAAAACATCGAAGTTTCACCTGTTATGACGCTTTTTTCTAAAATTGCACAGGTAAAAACTTTAAAAACAGGTGAGAGCGTCAGTTATGGGCTTAATTTTACAGCTGAGCGTGATATGAAAATAGCAGTTGTAACGATTGGTTATGCCGATGGTTATTTTAGGATAAATTCAAATCGTGCGTATTTTATGTTCAAGGGTAAAAAAGTCAATATTTTAGGCAATATTTGTATGGATATGTGTATGATTGATGTATCTAATGTTGAAAATATTAAAAAAGGTGACGAAATTGTCATTTTTGGGTGCGATAGTGGAGAAATTTTAGGTGCGGATATTGTTGCTGATTTTGCGAAAACCATACCGTATGAAGTTTTGTGTGCTGTGAGTAGGAGAGTTCCGAGGGTTTATTAATGCACGATAAAAATATTATTGCATAATATGTAGTAGTAGCTAAATTTGTGTTAAAAAATATTTTAAATATATGATTAAAACGCAAATTTTTGTGGGAAAATAACAGTATAAAATTTTCCGACGGAGCGTGAATTTATGGACCAAATTAAAAGAGGAGACATCTATTATGCCGATTTAAGCCCTGTAGTGGGATCAGAACAAGGTGGCATACGACCAGTGTTAATAGTACAAAATAACGTGGGCAACAAATATAGTCCAACAGTCATCGTTTCGGCGATAACTTCGCAGATTAATAAGGCAAAAATGCCAACACATATTGAACTTTCTGCAAAAAATTATGGACTAACTAAAGACTCAGTTATACTTATGGAGCAAATTCGAACAATTGACAAAAAACGTTTAAAAGAAAAAATGGGAACGCTAGATGAAAGCTGTATTAGTCAGGTTAATGATGCACTAAATGTCAGTTTTGGTCTAGGAACTAGCTAAAATGGAGGAATTATGAAACAGTCTAAAACACTAATAATCACGATTTTAATGATAACACTTTTGTTATCAAGCTATGTTGCTTTTGCAGCAGAATACGGCTCGTTAGATGACCCTCTTGTGAGCCTTAGCTACATAAAAGAAATTTTGCTACCACAAACTAATGACACGATTGACGAAATTGTAGAAGAACGCACAGCTGAATATATGGCTCAACTTGACGAAAAAATGGAAGAATTTTCGAGTGAATTTAATACTGTTGCCAATAATTCTGAATTTATTCAAAATGTTGCTGATAATTTAAATGCACAAAATATTACATCTTTGGTTACGATTTCGGCTGGACAAACTATAACTTTTAATTCTGGAACTGAATTTTTACTTCGTATAGGTGGCGCAAGCCTATCAAATGCTAGTGGTGCTGTTAATGTTACAACTGGTACTAATACCGAGACTGGTGTTGTGATAAACAATTTATATATTGTCGTTGAAGATGCGCAAACAGTTACAGCAGCAAGTGATAGCACGATTTTGGTTATGGGTTCATACATTTTAGGATAATTTTGCTGTAAAAATAACGAAATTTGATACAAATGCGATATATGATATAAATAAAAGTCATTTTTAAGAAAAGATTAGTAATTTCTGAAAATTAAATAATACTTTAAGAATGCAACTGCTTTTAAATATAAAGTGGTTGCATTTTCGCATTGTAAGATAAAAATTTAGGTATATTTTTGGCAAAAAGGGATAAAATATACTTAAATGAGGTGATTTTTTAGTGATACCTAGAGATAAAGATGGAAAAACAATAGTTTCAAGGTTATATTTAGAAAAAAGTATGCAAAAAAATATTGATATGATGCAGGAACTTTTTGAAAATGACAATACGTTTGTTATTAGAAAAATCAAGCTTAACACAAAAATGCACAAAGAGGTAGCAGTGCTATTTTTTGACGGAATGGTTAATAATTTAAGCATAGCAGAGAGCATAATTGAACCATTACTTAACTTAAAAGACCAAGATTTACTCCAAATGAATGCAAAAAATATTGCAAAATCAGTTCTTGAAATAAATGACGCAGTAGTTACTGATAATATGCCAGAAATTTTGGGTAAATTTTTGTATGGAGATAGTGTAATTTTAGTTGATGGCGATGCCTGCGCTATTGTGGTTAATACCAAAGGTTTTACGATGCGTTCAATTTCTGAACCAGAGGCTGAAAAGGTGATTTCTGGACCTCGTGAAGGCTTTGTGGAAGGTTTTATGATGAATTTATCATTAATTCGTCGAAAAATAAAATCACCAGACCTAAAATTTAAATTTATCGAGCTTGGAACAGTCACAAAAACTACTGCAGTAATTTGTTACGTAGAAGGCATATGTGAACGTGAAATTCTTAAAACTTTTGAGAAAAGGCTTAAAACTTTCAATATTGATAGTGCAATTGACTCAAATTATGTTGTAGAAACGATAAAAGATAGCAAATATTCGCCATTTCCAATGATTGGAACGACAGAACGACCTGATGTTTTTGTTGCAAAAATTTTAGAAGGTAGAGTTGGATTGATTTTAGACGGAACACCAGTCGCAATAACGGCACCACACATATTTATGGAAGCATTTCAGTCAAATGATGACTATTATTTGAATTATTTATACGCAAATATCGCTCGATTGCTTAGAATTTGTGGATTTTTCTTTAATATTTGCATACCTTCGATATTTTTAGCGATGATAACATTTCATCAAGAGCTTATACCAACGAAGTTGCTTTTTAGCATTTCTGCAGCACGTGACGGAGTGCCTTTTCCAGCAATATTAGAGGCTTTGTCACTTGTTATAGTATTCGAAATTTTGAAAGAGGCAGGGGCTAGAACTCCAGCTAGTATCGGACAAACGTTAAGTATCGTAGGTGCGTTGGTTCTGGGGCAAGCTGCAGTTGATGCAAAATTTGTATCAGCACCTATGGTAATCGTTGTGGCATTTTCAGGCATAACAGCACTTATGGTTCCAAAATTAAAGGTTCCTTCGGTGGTTTTTCGTATAATTCTATTGATTTTATCATCAATTATTGGTCTTTACGGCTTAGTTTTTGGACTTTCGCTAATTATTTTGCATCTTTGCAGTATAAGAAGTTTTGGAGTTCCTTATGTTACGAACATTTCCAGTGTCCGTGTAGGAGATTTAAAAGATAATTTTGTGCGTTTCCCGTGGACACTTATGCGACCAAATCATCGTTTTATTTCGGAAGACTCGCCAGAAGAAATATCAGGTGATTAGTTATGAAAAAATTGCTTTTTTTAATATTTTGCATAAGTTTCTTGCTAATCGGTTGCCAAGATTATGTAGAAGTGGAAAATTTAACTATAGTTACAGCTGTTGCAATAGATAAGGCTGAGGAAAATGAACAAGGATATAAAATCAGCGTTGAGATTGTAAAATTCGAGAGCGACCAGACAAATACAACTATAGTGGAGGCTCAAGGAGAAACATTTGCACAAGCAATAAATAACGCTGTGAAAATTACTGGTAATGACTTATATTTTAGTCATGCTCAAGCTATAATAATAAGCGAAGAGGTGGCTAGTGAATCAATTTATGAGTTTATAGATTATGCTTACAGGAATACAGATTTTCGCTTAAATACCGACTTTTTAGTATCAAAAGATGCAAAAGCCAGTGAAATTTTATCAGCAAATTCTTTAATAGACGATATTGCAGGTGTTCAAATAAAGAAAATGGTAGACTCTAATGAACTAATATCACAAGTGCCAGCTGTACCAATTTACGAGTTTATTGACGATGTGTCAACTGAGGGAATATGTGGCATTTTGCCAGTAGTGACTTTGGTTACCGATCAAAACGAAGAAAACCTTCGAGAGATATCGGGTATTGCGGTGTTTGATGAGGAATATATTTGTGGTTATTTAGATGAAAATCAAACGAAAATGCTAGCTATATTGCAAAATGAAACTGAAAAAGGTGTTTTATTAGAAGAAAATGCAGAAAATACGTATTCTTTTAATTTGATTTCAGCAAAAACCGAGATTATCCCAAAATATGAAAATGGAGAAATAAATTTTTATTTTGATGTAAAAATGAAAGTGGAGCTAATTCAACAAAATTGGAATTTTCAATATGAAAATCAACAAAATTTGCTTGAAATACAGAAAAATATCGCAAACACAATGCAAAATAATATTAATATGCTTATCAATGAACAAAAAAATAGTGGTTTAGCGGATTTTTTAGGACTGGGAAATATGGTGTATCGAAAATATCCTGAGCTTTGGAAAACGGAAATATCACAAGATTACGAGAACTTTATAAAAAACTTAAATTACACATTGAATGTTGATTGTGAAATAGTTGGAACAGGATTAGTTTCATCGCCAATTATCATAGAAAAATAGGAGGCTAGAAAATGCGTGAAGATATATCGCTAAAACAAGGGTTTTCCTTGCTTTTTATCTTCTTATCAGGAGGAATTATGGCGATTGGAGGTGGGAGCGAGGCAGGTCGTGATAGTTATTTGTCGGCACTTTGTTCTGTATTTTTTATAATTCCGTTATATTATGTATACTACAATCCATTGAAAGTTCATAAAACTAAGAATTATTTTGAAATAATAGACTTATTATATAGTGAAAAGTTCGGTAATATAATAAATTTTGTTACAGCGATAGCTATATTTTTGGTTGCACTAGTCTCGTTTTCACGGTTTACACTTTTTATAAAAACAGTAGCTTTACAGAATACTTCGGTGTATATAATTGGTATATTTATGGCATTTACGTGTATTTTTGCAACTTATAACGGGTTTGAAACATTAGGACGTTTTTGCGAGATAATGATAGTTGCAATAATATTTTTTTTACTGGCTTTCGTTGTGGTGTCAATTCCACTTTTCAAGGCTGAAAATCTGCAACCGTTTATGGAAAATGGCGTAAAACCTCTAGTTTCAGGTATGTATTCGATATCTGCGACTCCATTTATGGAAGGTTTTGCGTTAGTTGTGCTAGTTTCACAAAGTAGAAAACGTGATGATATGCAAAAGGTTGTTTTTGTGGCTGGAATTACGTCGGCTATTACCATGAGTGTGATTTTTCTTAGGAATTTGTTGATTTTAGGCTATCCTGCCATTGAAAGCTTGTATTATCCATCGTATTTGGCGATGAGTTTAGTAAGTTTAGGTGAATTTTTTGAGCGTCAAGAGGTTGCAGTATCAATAATATTTTTAATAGCTGACATAGTGAAAATAACATCGATTTCCATTTTTTTGTGCAAAATGATAAATTATAAATTTAAAACGCAAGAATATAAATTTTATGCACCAGCTGTTATTATTATGATTTTTGCATTTTCAATAACTTTTTTTGAAGATACAATGCAGTTATTTTCATTTTTTAGCATTTATAAGTATATTTTGACTTTTCCTCTAGCTGTAATTCCAATATGTACGTTTATTCTTTGTAAAATAAAAACTAAAGCTGTAATCAGAAAATAGGATTACAGCTTAATTTTAGTGCGAAAAAGCTTGTTTTTATCGTGCATTTCGTGGTACAATATAAAAGTAAAATAAATTTGGAGGTAAGTATCTTGACCGAACTTATAAATGAAAAAACGCTAGAAGAATATGAAAATTTCATAAAAAATCACACAAAAGGGCATTTTATGCAATCTAAAATGTGGGCTGGCGTAAAACCAGATTGGAAATGGGAAGCTGTTGCTTTAAGAGATGAAAATGGCAAAATTTGTGCATCGGTATCTGTACTTATTCGAAAATTGCCATATTTACCATATACATTGATGTACGCTGGACGTGGGCCAGTTTGTGATATATATAATAAAAAACATATTGAATCGCTTGTGGAAGGACTAAAAGACCTCGCTCGCAAGCATAATACTTACACGCTGAAAATTGACCCAGATGTGCTGGCTTCGGATACGGAATTTGTGAAAATAATGAAGGAAGTTGGTTTTGTTCAAGCAGAAGACAGTAAGAATTTTGAGGCAATTCAACCAAAATTCGTATTCAGAATGGACGTTGAAGGCAAAAACGAAGAAGAAATGATGAATTTTTTCCATTCTAAGACTCGATACAACATACGTCTTGCGACTAGAAAAGGCGTTACTACTAAGATTTGTGGCGAAGAAATGTTAGATGTTTTCACACATATTATGATGGAAACTGGACTTCGTGATGGTTTTGTGACACGAGATAAGTCTTATTTTGCAAATTTACTTACGCAAATGGGAGAAAATGCACGACTTTATATGGCGTTTTTAGATGAAAAACCAATTGCAGGAACACTTGCAATTTATTTCGGTGACAAAGTTTGGTATTTATACGGTGCTTCATCAAATGAGTATAGAAATGTAATGCCAAACTATCTTTTGCAATGGGAAATGATAAAATGGTCGCTTGAAAAAGGTTGTAGAATTTACGATTTTAGAGGTGTTTCTGGAGATATTTCTGAAGACAATCCACTATATGGTTTATATCGCTTTAAAAAAGGTTTTAATGGTGAATTTACAGAGTTTTGCACTGAATTTGAATATATTTTTATGCCAAAAGTTAATAAATTTGTGACAAAAGGAATGTCTGAATTTAGAAATTTACGCAGAAAAGTATATCTTGCTAAAAATCGCAAAAAAGATACCTCAAAACCAAAAAATCT
The DNA here is from genome assembly GCA_044426345.1 of Clostridia bacterium. Classification (GTDB taxonomy): domain Bacteria; phylum Bacillota; class Clostridia; order Oscillospirales; family Butyricicoccaceae; genus CAYJLC01. The sequence goes on from JAWXUP010000009.1 coordinate 33,496, forward strand.
GACAGGAAATCACTAATTATGAAACTTTTAGTTATAGAAACTGATAAAATAATTAAAAATATTGAAAAAATACGTATAAAAACGAAAAGTCGTATAATTGCTGTAGTAAAAGCAAATGGATATGGTTTGGGGCTTGATGGCTTGGTAAAAATTCTGTTAGCACAAGGCATAGATTTTTTCGCAGTGACTGAATTACGTGATGCAATATATATACGCCAAAATTTGAGCGAAACTGCAGATATTTTGTATATGGGAACCATTTTATGTGAAGAAAATGCTGAAAAAATAGTTATGAATAGCATAACTGCAATGATTTCTAATGAAAATGATGCGAAACTGTTAAATTCTACAGGAGAAAAATTTGAAGTTTTAGCTAAAGCTCATATCAAAATTAATACTGGAATGAATAGATACGGTTTTGACAACTTAAATGATGTTTTAAATCTTAAAAAATACGATAAAATTGAGTTTTTAGGTATTTTTACACATTTTCACTCGGCGATGAATAGGCAAGCAGTTGACCGTCAAATGACGATGTTTAATAAAATATTAAGTGGTTGCGAAAAATTTAACTTTCAGTGTGTACACGTGTGCAATTCGTATGCTACAATGAACTATGCTGACTTGCATTTTAACACAGTTCGTGTGGGTTCGGCTATCTTGGGAAGGGTTTCTGGTTCATATGGGCTAGGTAAAGTTGGATACATAAAAACTTATATTTCGGCTATAAATGTTCTTAAAAAAGGCGAATCTGTAGGATATCGTGCTGGTTTTACTGCAAAAAGTGATATGAAGACAGCAGTTTTGCCTTTGGGTTCGTTTGACGGATTGAATATCACTAAAAATGATGATATTTTCACGCCAATAGAGGTTTTACGTAGTATGTATCATAAATTTAAGATGTTGAATAAATCACTTTTTGTAACTGTAAATGGTGAAAAATGCCGTATTTTAGGAAAAATTGCACTAAATTCTACAGTTTTTGATATAACAAATATTGTATGTGAACTAGGTGATGAGGTTACGATTGATGTCAATCCTCTATATGTAAGTTCGGAAATTGAGCGTTTTTATGTCTAAAACACCACTTATAGATGCTTTAAAGTTAATAAAAAGTGATAGATATCATATGCCTGGTCACAAAGGAGTACGTCCTGAAGGATTTCCAGATGCATTTCAGATAGATTTTACAGAAATTGCAAAAACGGGCAACCTTTTTTTAGAAGATGGACCAATTTTTGAAAGTGAAACGCTCTATCGCGAATATTTCGGTGCAAAACAGTGTATTTATCTTACAGGAGGGTCTACGCAAGGGATTTTAACGTCAGTTTTTACGCTGAAACCTAAAAAAATGCTTTGCGATAGAAATTCTCACAAAGCACTTTGTAATGCACTTGGTTTGTGCGACGTAGAACCTGTATTTGTGATGCCTGAAATCAATCAAGAATACGATGTTCCAGATGTAATATTACCTGAAAAAATAGAAGAAAAATTGATAAAAAATCCAGAAATTAATGCTGTTTTTATAACTTCACCGAACTATTTTGGTATTTATAGCGATGTGGAAAAAATTGCAAAAGTATGCCACAAATATAATGCGAAATTGATTGTTGACGAGGCTCACGGATGTCATTTTCCAGCCGTCGGTATTAAAAACGCAATTATGTGTGGAGCTGATATTGCAATTACTTCAGCGCATAAAACCACGGATTGTTTAGGACAGGGAGCAGTTTTGCTTTCTAGCGATGAAAATCTGCCACTGCGAAAAAATGCTAGCATATTTGGAACATCTAGCCCATCTTATGTTATAATGTCGAGCATTGAAATGGGTTTAAAAAATACATATATGTACAAAAAAATGCCAGAAATATGCAAAAAATTTAAGATTGATATCGAAGAAAATACGAAATTTCGTGTTATAAAACATAGTAATTTAGACCCTTGTAGGCTTACCATAAACACTAAATTCACTAATATTACAGGTGAAAAATTACACGAAATTTTAGAGGAAAAATTAGGCATAATACCCGAAATGAGCGATATATATAACGTAGTGTTTATTATTACTCCGAGAGATGAAAAATTGCAAATATTGCTCGAAAAACTTATTGAAATAAGTAAAAACGTAGAAAAAATAGAAAATTGTGCAGCAAAATATCAAATAATTGAGCCAAAACGTGCAATTTCTGTCAGAAAAGCTATGTTTTGTGAAGAGAGACAAATTGATTTTTTCAAGGCAGAAGGCGAAATATCAAAGCAAATCATAGCACCATATCCACCGGGTGTTCCGATTATTTATCCAGGTGAAATTATTTTGCGTGAACACATTGAATATTTTACAAAAATGTGTTATAATAATTTTGAGAAAATATACATTATAAACAAATAGGAGGTATTATTTATGAAAATGGTTTTTGCTATTGTCAATCAAGATGACACAAACAAAGTGGTAAATGAACTAATGAAAAAACGCTATCAAGTTACAAAACTTTCAACTACAGGTGGGTTTCTAAAAGCTGGTAATACTACTATTCTAATTGGTGTTTCCGAAGAAAAAGTAGATAATGTTATCGAAATTATTGGTAAATTTTCAAAAACAAGAAAACAAGTTATACCTAGCACATCAGAACTAAATGCTGGCTTTTTCCCAAGTGTTCCAGTTGAAGTGTCTGTAGGCGGTGCTACAATCTTCGTAATGGACGTTGACAGATTTGAAAAAGTATAACCTAGAGCAAAAAATAACGAAAAAGATGCTATCACACGCAATAATTTTGGCAGGAAAGCAAGATTTGAGTGATATTTCTTTGAAAATCGCAAAGTCTTTTACTTGTCAAGAGGAAAATCCACCGTGTAATCAGTGTAATTTCTGCAAAAAAGCAGATAAAGGTATAAATCCTGATATTATAATTTTGGATTTTAAAGACGAAAAAATAACCGTCGATGAAATCAGAAAATTAAGAAAAGATGCCTATATTTTACCAAATGAGTGTGAAAAAAAGGTATATATAATAAAAAAAGGTCAAAATATGAATGTTCAAGCTCAAAATGCACTGCTTAAAACATTGGAAGAACCACCAAGGTTTGTGTGTTTTATAATAGAGTGTGAAAATGAGCAGAAACTTATGGATACGATACTGTCTCGGTGTAGTATTTATAGATTAAACGATGAAACTGATGTTTTTGACGATGAAATTTTTGAAAAAGCAAAGAAAATGGTTATATCTATTGCAAAAAACGATGAATTAGCTTTGCTTGAAACAAAAATAAAAACAAAAGCAGAGCTTTTATCCATACTTACTATTGTCAAAATATTCTTGCGCGATTCTTTGATTTTAAATGAGGAAAATAGTGCTACTTTTGATACGTGTAAAAAGTTGTCTTTAGCTAAAAGTACAGCTGAATTGTACAGAATTTACGATATTTCCGTAAAAATAGAGGGTTTGTGCGAATTTAATATTTCTGTTCAAAATTTGATTTATTATTTTGCAACAGAGCTATATAGAAAATAGATTGGAGAATAAAATTGGCAACAGTAATTGGTGTTAGATTTAAAAAAATTGGAAAAATATATTATTTTAGTCCTAGAAATATGAACATTGAAGTAGGGCAAAATGTTATCGTTGAAACTGCTCGTGGAGTGGAATTTGGTGATGTTGCACTTTCTAATCGCGAAGTTTCAGACAAAAAAATTGTTGGTGAACTCAAGCAAGTTATAAGAATTGCAACAGAAAAAGATATTGCAGAATATCAAATTAACAAACAAAAAGAGAAAGATGCCTTTGATGTTTGTACTGAAAAAATAAAAAAACATAAAATACATATGAATTTAATTTCAACTGAGTATACTTTTGATAGAAGTAAAATTTTGTTTTATTTCACAGCAGATGGCAGAGTAGATTTTCGTGAGTTAGTAAAAGATTTAGCGTCTGTTTTTAGAACTCGTATAGAACTACGCCAAATTGGTGTGCGTGACAAATCAAAAATGGTTGGTGGTCTTGGAATTTGTGGAAAAACATTGTGTTGTTCTACATTTTTAGACGATTTTCAACCTGTATCTATAAATATGGCAAAAGACCAAGGTTTGTCTTTGAATCCTGTTAAAATTTCAGGTACTTGTGGCAGACTTATGTGTTGTTTAAAATACGAACAAGATGTTTATGCCGAACTTAATTCATATGCTCCGTCTAATGGTTCACTAGTTAAAACTCCAGATGGACGAGGCGTTATATTGGAAAATCAAATTTTAAAAAGAACAGTAAAAGTACGTTTAGATGGGGTTGATATTCCTAAATATTATGATCTGAATGATATTAAAGTACTCAAAGCAGGTCGTGTGCAACACGAATCTAAAAAAATTGATCCAGAAGTTGCAAAACTTATGAAGGAATAGGAGAATCCATGAGAAAAATTAAAATAATGGCAGATTCAGCGTCTGACATTACTCAAGCAAAAGCAAAAGAGCTTGGAATTACTGTAATTCCAGGATGCGTAAATCTAGGACAAGAAAATTTCAGAGATGGCGTGGATATTCAAAGTAAAGAATTTTTTGCAAAAGTTATAGCAAGTGATGTTATGCCTAAATCATCACAACCTAGTCCGGAAGCGTTTATGGAAGAATTTAGAAAATATGAAGATTATGATGATATTTTGTGTTTAGCGCTTACTTCAAAAAGTTCTGGAACATATAATTCAGCTTGTCTTGCAAAACAAATGCTAGAAGAAGAAAATTTCGGCGCGAAAATACATATTTTTGACACGTTGAATGCCTCTATAACAATTTTGTCAATGGTTAAAAATTGCAATAAAATGATTTTAGAAGGTAAAACAGTTCAAGAAATTATCAAACATCTAGAGTCTATTCGTGATAAAATGTCGTTATATTTTGTGTGTGACACATTGGATTATTTGAAAAAAGGTGGCAGAATTAACACTGCAACCTATGCTATCGGCACACTTTTGAAAATCAAGCCAATTATTACATTCTTTAAAGGTGCTCCTATTGACTGTGAAAAAGTTCGTGGAATTGATCAAGCTAGAAGAAAATTAATTGAACTTTTTGAACAAAAATCAGAGGCTTTTTCTGAGATTTCTATTATTCACGCTGTTAATATGGAGCAAGCGAAAAAATTAGAAGAAGAAATTAAAGCAAAATTTAATGATATAAAAGTGCATATGTACGAAGTTGGCGCATCAACAGGAACACATACTGGTCCTGGAGCTTTCGGCGTTATATTCTGCGAAAAAGCACCACGCTGGTAGACAAAAAAATATTAGAACAAAGTCAAAGCTCTCAAACTTTTAAGATTGAGAGCTTTTTTTTATACTAAGCCAAGAGCCTTTTTTGCTAGAAAATCTGCAACATCGTTGTATTTATCACCAGAATGGCTTTTTACTTTGATGAAATGTACTTTTAAATCAGATTTTATGCTATCATAAAATGATTTGTAGGCTTTTGTGCCATCTTTGTTTGTTTTCCATTCACCAAGACACCAACGCGCAACACCTTCGTAGTCGTAATGGATTTTTACAGATTTTATGCTGTTGTCTAAACAATATTGCATAGCAAATTGTGAGCCTTTTATTTCTCCAGCAACATTTCGCATATCAGCTAGTTCTTTATCAGCGAACTTTTCGCAAAACTCAAACTCTTCGCCATCACGCAAAATGATAACACCATAAGAATATTGATGTGTTTTAACGTCATAACTTCCGTCAACATAAGCTATTACGCCGTCAAAAACTTCGTTTTCATCTATTTTACCAACGTTTAAGTAGTCATTTGCCTGTTCGAGTGTGGTAAAACTTTTATAAACTGCACCCGAAAAGCCTACAGTTTGCTTTTTGCATTCGTCCCAAGTGTGAAAAATCCCAGTCTTTCTACCAGCACGAACTGCATAAAATTTTGATGCCATATATTGTCCTCTTAATTTTCTTCTATTTTAAGGTTCTTTTCAAGATAAGTGTGTGGTCGTCCATTCAAACTTAGCTACACTTATATCAAAAGTGATTATTTAATATAAAATTATACCTAAGATTGCTGAAATAGGAATAACTTTGATGATTGACATATTTTTTGCAGACAACAAATACGCACAAACCACGAAAATACCCAATGCTTTAAAATCTATGCTTAAAGGGGCGAATGATGGTATTACCGAGCTTGCAAAAAGTTCGATAGCAACACACGCTATGATACCAACGACGATAGGTTTTAAAAATGAAAGCACCATAGATACGATTTTTATACCATTATATTTAAAGAAAAAATATGAAAGCAGTATTACTATTATAAATGGTGGAGTTAAAAAACCGAGCGTTGCAAATATAGAACCTAGCAAACCAGCTGTTTTCGTACCTACAAAAGTTGCAGCGTTAATAGCAATCGGTCCAGGTGTCATCTGAGAAATGGTTATTATATCGGTGTATTCTGTCATTGTCAAAAATCCACGCTCAATTACCATTTCATCATAAAGCAAAGGAAGTGAGGCATATCCACCTCCGATTGTGAAGATACCTATTTTTACAAACGACCAATAAAGTTGCAAATAAATCATAAATATCCTCCTTTATGTAGTTTGTAAAATGAATAAATAGTACTAAAAATTATAGTAGCTAAAATAATGAAAATTACGTTTACAAAGAAAGCTAGCACAAATCCTATGATAATAATAGCTATATTTAATTTAGAACAAATCAAAGGTTTTATCATTCCGATAACTGCTACTATAATAATTGCTGAAACGCCAGCAGCCATACCCGTTAAAGCGTGATTAACATAAAGATTATCACGAAAAGCTTCGTAAAAAAATGAAATTATAGTAATAATGATAAGTGGGGGAAGGGCAGTTGCAAAGCATGCTACCAAAGCTCCCCAAATTTGAGCAATTTTATACCCTAAGATAACCGAGGCATTAGTGGCTAATGCACCAGGTGCACTTTGAGCGATTGCTATCATATCAAGCATTTCATCTTCTTCGATAAGTTTTAAATCTTCTACGAATTTCTTACGCATCATAGGAACTATAACATATCCGCCACCTACGGTGAACATACTAATTAAAAAAGTTTCGCGAAAAAGCATTAAAAGTTTTTTCCTAGTATCCATTTTACACCTTGATTTCTATATAAGTTGTTTAATCACATATCCTGCAAGCATTAGACCTGCAGTTGATGGTACAAAAGATATCGAACCTGGAACATTTCCTTTCCCTTGAGGGATATCATCTAATTGAGTAGGTTTTAGAGGAATTTCCTTGCTGAAGAGAACGGTATGTTTATAAATTTTGCGATTTTTAAGTTCTCGACGCATAACTCGAGCTAGCGGACAAACCGAAGTTTTAGAAATATCACAAATTTCAAATTTTGACGGGTCGAGTTTATTACCTGTTCCCATAGCTGAAATTATCGGAATATTTCGTTCGTGTGCAGTTTTTATAAGGTCGAGTTTTGAAGTAACGCTGTCGATAGCGTCAATTATATAGTCATATTTTATATCTAAAATTTCATCACGATTTTCAGCAGTATAATACTCGCGAATTACACGAATTTTTAAATCAGGGTTTATATCAAGAGCACGGTCGTTTAGTACATCAGCCTTGAATTTGCCAACTGTTGAGTGCAAAGCACAAAGTTGACGATTTATATTTGACACAGCAATAGTATCGTGGTCGCAAAGTGTAAGAGAACCGATTCCAGTACGAGCTAAAGCCTCTACGGAAAAGCTACCAACACCACCAAGACCTATTACTAAAATGTGTGCATTTTTTAGCTTTAATAAAGCATCTGAACCTAAAAGCATTTCAGTTCTAATACTCTGATTTTTGTTCATAAATTTACCTCTAACGTACTAAAAGCTGCACTAAAAAAGCACAGCTAAAAGTTTAAATTATAACCCCGATAAATCCGTCGTTCCCTAATAGTAACCTGCAAAAAAGCAGGTGGGTTATCTCTCGTTTGCTTCTGTGCTTCCAACGTCCAATATATGTCAAAGCATAATCGGGAGGCGTGCAATCTTCACCAACGAATACGAAGTCCCTTATTAGAAATGTAGGTTTAAAAAAGAAACTAACGCAATCTCCAGGGGTATTTTAATTATTGAGCAGCTTCATCTTGAGCAGCTTCTTCACGTTCTAAGAAAATATTGAATACTGTCATAAGTTCATCTTCATTTTCGATAGCTTCAAGCATTTCTTCGTTGTCAATTTCTGTAACTTTTAAGATAACAACTTCAGCTTCTTCATCAGGTTGTAAATCAGCAGGAATGAAAGCAACATAAGTTGCGCCTTCGTGATCTATTGTATCAATGTGTTCAAATTCAGCTTCAACCCCATCTTCGTCGGTTAAAGTAACGAAATTGTTTCCGTATTCTTCGCTCATTTTCGAGTCCTCCATTTGTGTGACACTTATATTGTGTCTTTTCTATATATCTAATATACACTAATTTTGATTAAATTTCAAGCACTATTTTATAAAATTTTTATAACAATTTTTTGCACATTTAAACATTAGTGTAAAACTTCAAAATTTTGGTGACAATTGATAAAAAACGTGTTATAATTAAAATAATGTTTAAAAATAATCTGGAGGAAATATGATTACAGTATCAAACCTAAGTATAAACTTTAGCGGAACCGATCTATTCAAGCACGTAGATTTAAAATTCACACCAGGTAACTGTTATGGCGTAATTGGCGCAAATGGTGCCGGAAAATCAACTTTTCTAAAAATTCTATCAGGCGAACTTGAGCCTACAACTGGCGATGTTTTCATCCCAGCAAATATCAGAATGTCAGTATTAAAACAAGACCATTATGCATATGATGCGTTTACTGTTTTAGACACAGTAATTATGGGCAATGCAAGACTATATGAAATTATGCAACAAAAAGATGCTCTTTATGCAAAAGCAGATTTTACAGAGGCAGACGGAGAATTAGCTGCAGAACTTGAAGGCGAATTTGCTGAAATGGACGGTTGGGAAGCTGATTCTGACGTTTCAAAATTAATTCAAGGACTAGGTCTTTCAAATGATATTTTATATAATCAAATGGATTCACTATCTGGCGAAGAAAAAGTTAAAGTGCTACTTGCACAAGCTCTTTTTGGTAACCCAGAAATTATCTTACTAGATGAACCTACCAACCATCTTGACATCGACGCTGTAAACTGGCTTGAAGATTTTATCTTAGACTATCCTCATACAGTTATCGTTGTATCGCATGACCGTCACTTCTTAAATACAGTTTGTACAAACATCGTTGACATCGACTACGGAAAAATTAAATCTTATGTTGGTAACTACGAATTCTGGTATGAATCTTCTCAACTTGTTCAACAACTTATTAAAAACCAAAACAAGAAAAATGAAGATAAAATCAAAGAGTTACAATCATTTATTTCAAAATTCAGCGCTAATAAATCAAAAGCAAAACAAGCTACTTCAAGACGTAAATTGCTAGATAAATTAACAGTTGAAGAAATGCCATCGTCTACAAGACGTTATCCATACGTTAATTTCCAAATTGACCGTGAATGTGGTAAAGAAATTTTAACCGTTGAAGGTATTTCACACACTGTTGACGGCGTTAAAGTGTTAAATGACGTAAGCTTTAGAATTAATTCTGATGATAAAATCGCTTTCATCGGCGACGAAATGGCAACTACTACGCTTTATAAAATTTTAGCTGAAGAAATCACTCCAGACGAAGGTTCTTTCAAATGGGGTATTTCTACAACTCAATCATACTTCCCTAAAGATAACAGCGAGTTTTTTAATGAAAATACAGACAATATTATCGAATGGTTACGTCAATATTCAACAGACGATAGCGAAAGCTTTTTACGTGGATTCTTAGGACGTATGTTATTCTCTGGTGATGAAGTTTTAAAACGTGTAAATGTTTTATCAGGTGGTGAAAAAGTTCGTTGTATGTTATCTCGTATGATGATGAAAAATGCAAACGTTATTATGTTAGACCAACCGACAAACCACTTAGACCTTGAGTCAATCACTGCACTTAATAATGGTCTTACTTCATACAAATCAAACATATTACTTTCAACTCATGACCACGAAATTATGGAAACAACTTGTAACCGTATTATCGAAATCCGTGAGCAAGGTATACTGGATAAACAATGTACTTATGATGAGTTCATTCAGTTCAAAAAAGACCAAAATATTCAATAATTTATTAGAAACCGACGTTTTATGCGTCGGTTTTGTATTGTCGGAAAATATATTTTTAAAATAGTCTTTTTATTAAAATGTATAGTTTTTTTGTTTCAGTTTTTTTGTTTCAGCTTTTACATCTTACTGCTAGTGCAAACTTTTTTTCTCGGCAGTCGCTCGCCGCGTGGCTGATACTTTGGGACGTCCCAAAGTATCCAAAAGACGAAATCTTTTTGCGAAAAGATTTATCAAAATCTGGGGCGTGGTGTTTTTATTGGAAGTACGCAGTCCGGCATCCGTTAGCCTAACCACTCGTACTCCAACTCGCTATCGCTTATGCTGTGGAGTAGATAAATTTTCTCGACCACGTAGTTGCCTATTTCGGTGCTTGAACTTACGTTATTCGTGCCACGCACGTTTGATACGGTGGTATAAAATTTATACGTGAAAAATAATGCACCCTGTAGGGGCGAACAGTGTTCGCCCGTGCCGTGTAATAAATACGGTGTAAGCTCCCTCAGTCACTTCGGTGACAGCTCCCTCAAAGAAGGAGCCAAAGAAAAAGCCTCCCTCTCCGAGGGAGGTGGCAAAATCTTTGATTTTGACGGAGGGAGCTAGCACGATTTAAAAAACAACGCACCCTGTAGGGGCGAACAGTGTTCGCCCGTGCCGTGTAATAAATGCGTGCAAGCTCCCTCAGTCACTTCGGTGACAGCTCCCTCGTCAGGGAGCCAAGGAAAAGCCTCCCTCTCCGAGGGAGGTGGCAAAATCTTTGATTTTGACGGAGGGAGCTAGCACGATTTAAAAATAATGCACCCTGTAGGGGCGAACAGTGTTCGCCCGTGACACACAACAAGACATCATAATTTAAAAATCAATGCACCGCAGGGGGCGAACTGCGTATCCGTCCGTGCTTTTAGGCTTAGAAACACTTGAAAATGATGTTTTAGTATAACATTCTAGTGATTTTAGTAATAAAAACAATAAAGAACTGATATCTTGTTGACTTTTGAAAATTTTTTTGATATTATATTTAAGGACAAGTCAATAAATATGTTTAAGAGGCCGCGATTTGCTAAGAATACCATCGGGAAAGGAGCAATCGCCGAAGTGATTTTTCACTGGGATTATGTAGAATATACATAATACTGTCTAGTATGGATTACCCATCTATACTATTGAAGTGCTTAAATATGTTGGGGTACAATGGATTATTACGTCTAGGTATCTTGATACTTAGGCTTTTTTTATGCCTTTTTATTGACAAAAATATTATGTAAAAGGGGATTTTTATGGAAGGTTTAGACTTTGGGATTTTAAGTATCCTACCTCCAATTATCGCAATCGTTCTAGCACTTGTTACTAAAGAAGTACTATCTTCTCTTCTAATAGGTATTTTCTCAGGTGCACTAATTTACACATCTTGTAGCCCAATCGCTACACTTGAAACAACATTCGACATCATGGCAACCAAAATGGCAGACAATGCATCTATGATTTTATTCTTAGCTATGCTTGGTGCTTTAGTTGCAGTTGTTACTGCTGCTGGTGGTTCTGATGCTTATGGTAAATGGGCATCTTCAAAAATTAAATCTGCAAGAGGTGCATCTTTAGCTACTGCTGGTTTAGGTATGTTAATCTTCATCGATGACTACTTCAACTGCTTAACTGTTGGTACTGTAATGCGTCCTGTTACGGATAAACACGGAATTTCTCGTGCGAAACTTGCATATCTTATCGACTCAACTGCTGCTCCTATCTGTATGATAGCTCCAGTATCAAGCTGGGCTGCCTCAGTTATTTCAAGCATCGGCGAAACAGGTGTTGATGATGCGTTAACTATGTTTATGTCATCAATTCCTTTCAATTTCTACGCTCTACTTACAATTATCGCAATTATCTACTTCTCAGTTTCTGGAAAAGATATCGGCAAAATGTCTGATCCTGCTCTTTTAGAAACTTCTGTAAACGAATCTGCAGACGTTGCTCGTGATATGAAAGTGTCTGACAAAGGTACTGTTTTAGACCTTATCATTCCAATTTTATCATTAATTTTCTTCACTATTTTAGCTATGCTTTACACTGGTGGATATTTCGCAGGCGAAGGTCTTTCAATGGGCGATGCTTTTGGTGATTCTAGCGTTAATATGTCACTTGTTTATGGTGCATTTTCAGGTGTTCTTGTAGCATTCGTTATGTACATTCCTCGTAAACTTGTATCGTTCAAAGATTTTATGGAAGCTTTCGGCATTGGTGTTAAATCAATGGTTCCAGCTATTATGATTTTAATTCTTGCATGGTCTATCGGTAGTGTTTGTAGTTCGGACTTCCTAAATACTGGTGAATTTATCGGTAACTTTATGGAAACAAATAATATTCCTATTCAAATTCTTCCAGCTATCGTATTTGCTGTTGCTGGTTTCCTTGCATTCTCAACTGGTACAGCTTGGGGCACATTCGGAATTTTACTTCCAATCTTAGTTCCAATCATCATCAATATAGGTCAAGTTGAATATCTACCACTTATTTTAGGTGCTATTTTCTCTGGTTCTGTTTTAGGTGACCACTGTTCTCCAATTTCTGATACAACAATTCTATCATCAGCTGGTTCTGGCTGTGACCACATAACACACGTTTCAACTCAAATTCCATACGCTTTAACAGTAGCATCTGCTGCTTTCGTTGGATTTATCGTTGGTGGTATCACAAACAATGTAATCGTAAGCTTTGTTGCAAGTTTAGTTGCTTTAGTAATCGCAATTGCTGTTATGACAAAATATACAGCTAAAAAATACGCTAAATAATTTAATTTAAGCAAAATTTTAACGCTACGGTTTATTCCGTAGCGTTTTTTTATCTATTGCAAACAAAAAGAGAACCACAAAAATTGCAGTTCTCCAAAACTGTGACGCAGTCACCAAAACAATAAATTTGTACAAAATGATGAAATACTAATTTTAAAACATAGTTTTTCGACAAGCTAAAAGCTCGTACGAAAAAACGTACGAGCTTTGAATTTTATCATATAAGATTATTTAGCAATAACTTTTTTTAGTTTTGCAAATCTTGGAAGACCGTTTTCTTTTGGAAGTTTAGTTTCGCCTTGAATTAGTGGAAGAGCGTAGTCGATAAAGTCTTGAGTTAGACCGTTTTTGTCTTCGTTAATCCATTCAAGTGGAACTGTTTTTTCTGTATTTGCAACTTGTTCAAGTGGAAGTAATTTGATGTTACATACATAGTTACCGTCAGCATCGTAAGAACGTTCGAAACCAGCCATATAGTCAGTCATACCTTCAACTGCATTTTTAACAGCTGCTTCACCAGATGCGAAAGATAGGTCGATATCTCTTTGAGATGCAACGTGAGCTGCACATCTTTGAAGTAGGCTAAGTTCAATACCACGTACTTTTGTGATACCAAGTTTTTCTTGTAGGTATTCTGCAAGGTAAGGTGCTAAACCACCAAGTTGTTTGTGACCAAATGAGTCAACAGGTTTGTTTTCAGCAGCTACTTCAGCTATTAAAGTACCGTTTTCGTCTTTGATACCTTCAGATACAACGATGATACATTTACCACCATTGTCATATACTTTTTTAACGTCTGCAACGAATTTATCCATTGAGAAAGCTACTTCTGGAAGATAAATTAAATCTGGACCGCAACCCATTTCGCAAGCTAATGCTGCAGATGCAGTAAGCCAACCAGCGTTTCTACCCATTGCTTCAACAACAGTTACCATATCAGTGTCATAAACACGAGCGTCGTGGTATAATTCCATACAAGAAGTTGCAACATATTTTGCAGCTGATGGGAAACCAGGACAGTGGTCTGTTCCGAATAAATCGTTATCAATAGTTTTTGGAATACCCATTACGCGACATTCCCAACCAGATTTTTCCATAAATTTAGAAATTTTATTACAAGTATCCATAGAGTCATTACCACCATTATAGAAGAAGTAACGAACGTCATATTTTTTGAAGATTTCAAGGATACGTTTGTAGTCTGTGTCATCTACATCTGGGTTTGCAAGTTTGTAACGGCAAGAACCAAGTGCTGAAGATGGAGTGTATGGAAGTAATTCTAATTCTTTAGCATCTTCTTCGTCCATGATGTAAAGTTTATCGTCAAGAACACCTTTGATACCATTTGCTGCACCGTAAACTTTAGTGATTGAATCTGATTCAAGTGCTGTTTTGATTGCACCGTAAGCAGATGCATTGATTACTGATGTTGGTCCACCAGATTGCCCGATTATACAAGCGCCTTTTAACATGCTCATTTTTATTCCTCCTAAAAATTAATTACAAAATATTTCACTTATAATATAACATAAATCTCAAACAATTGCAAGAGTTTGTTATTAAATTAACGAGTTTTCTATAAATATTTTTGAATTGCTTAAATCCTCAAGCGATTTATAGTTAGTTCGATAAACTTCTATCAGCATATTTCCTTCATATCCGTGTCGCGAAAGTTCTCGCATAAATTTATTATAATCAAATATACCTTTTCCAGGCATAACGCAATTATCGGTTTCACTATAATCGTTCGCGTGAACATTGCAAATTCTATCTCGCATAACATCTATGTATGAAAAAACATCGGTTTTTGCACGTCTTGCTTGTTTTATATCAAGAGTAAAACGTAAATTCGGTACTTTTTCGTATAAATTTTCCAAAAACTGTAAATTTTGCGAATGAAAGCTAACTACGTTTTCTTGTGCGAAAAATAAACCCTTTGAATTTGCTAAGTCGCAAAGTCGTTTATAAGTCTTAACATCACGATTTATTTTATCATCGCTAAAACTTGCAAGAAAACTACGTTCACCGTGAAACGTAAAGAATTTCGCTCCCATATATTGAGCATAATCAAAGTATCTTTCGTAAATTTTCATCGCGTCATCGGTACGTTTTGCATAATCAGAAAAGAAATATATTCCCTCTAATATAGATGTATATGGGTGAACTGACACAACATTTATACCGTAATATTCAATTTTCTTTTTCAAAGCCTCGGCGTATGGTCTTTCGTATTCGGTTTCGGTATTTACAAAAATTTCGATATCCTTAAAACCAAGCTTGCCAATTTTATCTATAATATCTAGCGGTTCTTCTGGATAAAAACACGCTGTTGAAATTCCTACATTCATTTATTAATCCTTATTAATAAGTGATTCGAGTTCCCTTACAAAACTGTCTACACTGTTAAAATCTTGATAAACTGAAACAAAACGTACATAAGCGATAAGGTCTAATTGTTTTAAACGTTCCATAATAAGCGAGCCAATAACCGAGCTGTGTATTTCTTTTTCACCCATAGATTTTAAGCTTTGCTCTATTTTTTCGGTTACGTCTTCTATAACGCGAATATCTACAGGACGTTTTTCGCAAGCACGAAGAAGTCCTACCATAATTTTTGCTTTATCAAAAGCTTGTCTAGTTCCGTTCTTTTTAACTACAACTATAGGTAAAACCTCTATGGTTTCATATGTAGTAAAACGTTTTACACAGACATTACATTCACGTCTTCTTTTAATTGCAAAGCCTTCGGAATTTGTTCTAGTGTCTAATACTTTTCCGTCTTGACTTCCACAGTATGGACATTTCATTGGTAAAACCTCCTTTGTTTTAAGTTGATATTAAAACCACCGTATTTGTAGGGGAGACCTGTGGTCTCCCGTCATACCGATACGTATGATTTTGGTATATTGTTGTATTTTGCTATGCGTAACAGAACGACGAGGACGCCGTACCACTGCTGTGTTTATATTATTTGTTTTGATAAAATTTTATTATTTGGCACGGACGAACACAGTTCGCCCCTACATATTATAATTATACAATATATTAACTAATACTTCAAGAATTTCATTGCAATTTTTATTGCATTTTGTTAAAATAAATATTATAAGGAAGTGAAAAAATGAAAAATATAAAAATATATCTTTTAGCAATCTCAATATTTATACTTGCTGGTTGCAGTGCTCAAACCGTTGATGCTCCAGAGG
This sequence comes from Clostridia bacterium, assembly GCA_044426345.1. Lineage (GTDB taxonomy): Bacteria > Bacillota > Clostridia > Oscillospirales > Butyricicoccaceae > CAYJLC01. The sequence continues at coordinate 49,677 of JAWXUP010000009.1, forward strand.
TAGACACTGATGTTACAATCGTTGAAGGACAAGAAGTTATAGTTGACGAAATCGAGGAGGTAGAACCTGAAATCGTAGAACCTGAAATCATCGAGCCTATAATTCCAGAAGACCAAGTTACAACTCTAGTTTTTGGTGGTGATAATTTAATTCATTCGGCTGTTTATCGTAACGCAAAAACCGATGATGGTTACGATTTTACACCACTTTACGAAAACATTGCTCCATATTTTAGAGATGCCGACATTGCGATGATTAACGAAGAAACCGTAATTAATGATTTATACGCACCAGCTACTTATCCTCGCTTTTCAACGCCAATACAAATGGCAGACAACCTAATCGATATGGGAATTGACATTATAACCGTTGCAAATAATCACGTTTTTGACGTTAATGCTGATGGTTTGCAAAATAGTCTGGAATATTTTCGAGATAATACAGATATTCTAACCGTTGGTGCGTATTTAAATCAAGAAGAATACGACGATATTCGTTTAATTGAAGAAAATGGCACAACTTTTAGTTTTGTCGCAGCAACCGAACTTACAAATGGGTTGTCAATTAGCTCTAGCAGTGAACTCGTTTTAATGCTAACAGGTAATGAAGAAGAATTTTTATCACGTATTGCAAAAGCTGATGAAATTTCCGATGTTGTTATCGTAAATGTACACTGGGGATACGAATACCATAACTCTCCAAATGATATGCAAATTGATTTAGCACAAAAAATGACTGATGCTGGTGCTGATATTATAATCGGTCACCACCCACACGTTATTCAACCTATAGAATACGTAACTACAGATGCTGGAAACACCTCACTTGTTGTGTATTCGCTTGGTAATTTAATTTCTGCTCAAAGCGAAATTCCACGTATGATTGGTGGGCTTGTTGAGATAGAGGTTACTACAAGTTATAGTGATGAAATTACATATCAAGCCAGCGTATCAAATTGCGAATTTATACCTATCGTAACGCACTACACGAGTGGATATAATAATTTAGTTTCATATCCATTATCTATGTACACTGATGAAATTTTAGCTACCCACGGACTTCGCACATCATCGTTTACTATAGAATATATAAATAATTACGTTTCTAATATAATTGACCAACAATTTTTATCTATTCCATAAAATCCTCATAAATCCATTACATTTATGTGATAGAATTATGATTATATCTTAATTATAACTCTTGGAGGTTTATATGAAAAAAATAACAATTTTAGTCGTTGATGATGAAATGCGAATTAGACGAATGCTTAAAGATTTCCTAATCGGTTTCGGTTATAATATAATGGAGGCTGAAAATGGCGAGCAGGCATTAGATATTTATTATGATAATAATAGCAAAATCGACCTTATATTGCTTGATGTAATGATGCCAAAAGTAGACGGAAACCAAGTTTTAAGCGAAATTCGTGACTATAGCCTTGTGCCAATAATAATGCTTACAGCAAAAAGTGAAGAATATGATGAACTGTTGTCGCTAAAGAATGGCGCAGATGATTATATATCAAAACCATTTTCGCCAACTATTTTGTTAGCACGTATTGAAAATGTGCTAAAACGTACAAATAAATTATCAGCTAAAGATATAGTTGAAGGCGATTTAACTATTAATTTATCAAGTAATGAAGTTCATTATCAAGAAAAAAACATTGTTCTAACGCCTAAAGAGTATGACCTATTGTTATACCTTGTTCAAAATAAAAATTTAGTGTTAAACCGTCAAGCAATTTTAAACGCTGTTTGGAATTATAATTATGATGGTGATGAGCGAACTGTTGACACGCATATAAAACAACTACGCTCAAAAATCCACAAAGAAGTTATACAAACAATACACGGTTTAGGCTATAAATTCAGAGGTGAATAATATTTTAAAGTCTATTAAAACTAAAATGATTGTCGTTTTTACGTCTATAGTGTTTTTGGTAGTACTCACACAAATTATTTTCAATGCTTTTTTTGCTGAGACTTTTTATATTAAAAGCAAAGAAAAGCAACTTACAGAAATTTATTACTCAATAGTACGAAATTATTCTAGCGATGCAACAGAAATTTATAATCGTGTTAATAGCTATGAAGATGAAATGAATTTACGTGTTTTCATATACAATTCTGACTTGCAAGTTGTGTACGAAACTCTTTCAAATGAAATAACTAGTGAGCTTTTAAGTCAGTACAGCCTTTCGCAACAAGGAAGTTTGATAAAAAATTTTATGTGGTATCCACAAGTGAATTTAATAAAAAGCTATAGGAATGATGCCCAAACTCTTGCTGTTCGAGGAAGTGTGACATCGGAAGGGCTTACAAACTATATTATTTTAGAAATTCCAGTATCGACTATACAACAAGCAGTTAAAACGTTGAACAAATATACTTTTAATGTTAGTTTGATACTTATGTTTGTAGGTGTTATGATTGTTTATTTCTTTTCGTATAGGTTATCGTTACCTATAGCAGCAATTAGTCGAGTAGCTAAAAACGTGGCAAATTTAGATTTTTCGACAAAATTACCCATACGAAAAGGTGATGATGAAATTAATACACTTGCAAAAAATATTAATTTTATGGCAGATGAACTTGAAAAATCTATTGAAGATTTAAAAATAGCTAACGAAACACTAAAAAAAGATAATGATTTAAAGCAAGAAGTAGACAATATGCGTAAAGAATTTATTGCAAATGTCTCTCACGAGCTAAAAACTCCGTTATCTATTATGCAAGGTTATACAGAAATGCTAAAAAGTGACTTGCCAAACATAGATAAAGACTTTTATTATGATGTAATATTAGATGAAAATCGTCATATGAATGAGCTTGTGACAACTCTTTTAAACATCTCGAAACTTGATAATGGACTTACCGAACTTCAATGCGAATCTTTAGATTTAGTTGAGCTTTGCAAGTGGATTGTATCCAAAAATGAGCCGATGAATGAAGAAATCGCAGTGAAATTTACTACTGATAGCGATAAAGCTATGATTTTTGCTGAAAAAATGCGAATTGAGCAAGTAATCACTAACTTTGTATCGAATGCTTATAACTACGCAAATTCAATGATTTCTGTAGATATACGTCGACACGATTCTAGATTTAGGGTGTCTGTTTTAAATAATGGTGAAAAAATTTCAGAGCAGGATTTGGAGAAAATCTGGCATAGTTTTTATCGCGCTGATAAAGCAAGGACTAGAAATAAAGATAAAAACTTCGGTCTTGGCTTGTATATAGTTAAAAGCATTATTTCGGCACACAACGGTCTAGTTGGGGCTTATAATACCGAAGATGGTGTGTGTTTCTGGTTTGAAATTGATGAGGCATAATTTTGCAATAAACATTGAAAAAATATACATTTTGTGGTAAAATTATGATATAAAATTATTTAAAGGAGTTTAGTTATGCAAGATAAAAAACAAATCGCTCTTGACAAACATAGAGAATGGAAAGGCAAACTTGAAATTATTTGCAAATGTCCTGTAGAAAATGCAGAAGATTTATCTGTAGCTTATACACCTGGTGTTGCAGAACCTTGCTTAGAAATCGCAAAAGATGTAAGTTTAAGTTATGAATACACTGGTCGTGCTAATACAGTTGCTGTAATTTCAGATGGTACAGCAGTTTTAGGACTTGGCGATATCGGTGCTGAAGCATCAATGCCAGTTATGGAAGGTAAATGCGTACTTTTCAAAGCATTTGCTGGAGTAAACGCTATTCCACTTTGTATTAAATCAAAAGACGTTGATGAAATAGTTCGTACAATTAAATTACTAGAAGGCAGTTTTGGTGGTGTAAATCTTGAAGATATTGCTGCTCCTCGTTGTTTTGAAATTGAAAAAGCACTAAAAGAACAATGCGAAATACCAATTTTCCACGATGACCAACACGGTACAGCGATTATCGTATTAGCTGCTGTTATGAATGCATTAAAATTAGTAGGTAAAAACCTTACTGATATTAAAATGGTTATAAATGGCGACGGTGCTGCTGCTACTGCAATCACAAAATTACTACTTAGTGCTGGTGCTAAAAATATCACTGTTGTAAACCTTTACGGTGCATTACATAGTGAACGTGATGACCTTGACAGTGCAAGATATGAATTAGCTTGTATGACAAATCCAAATATGTTAAAAGGCTCTTTAGGCGATGTAATTGATGATGCTGATGTATTTATCGGCGTATCAGCTGCAGGTTGTTTAAAACCTGAAATGGTAGCAAAAATGGCAGAAAAATCTATCGTTTTCGCAATGGCAAATCCTTCTCCAGAAATTTTCCCAGAAGAGGCTTTAGCTGCTGGTGCATATGTTGTTGGTACAGGTCGTTCGGATTATCCAAACCAAATTAACAACGTACTTGCATTCCCAGGTGTTTTCCGTGGAGCATTAGACGTTTTAGCATCTGATATTAACGACGAAATGAAAGTTGCTGCTGCACACGCACTTGCATCATTGGTTAGTGATGAAGATTTAAAAACAGATTATGTTATTCCTTATGCTTTTGATAATCGCGTAGGACCTGCAATTGCCGAAGCTGTAAAAGCTGCTGCTATTGCGACTGGTGTTAACAGAAAATAAATGGCGTAGAGTTGACATGAAAACAATCTATAATATGCATATAAATAGACATTGCCGATAATACGGTTAGTCTAAGTTGAGATTAAGAAAGTAACCACACTTGACAGGGGTGGTTACTTTTTTATGCTTAAAATTATCGTTAATAATAAAATCATAAAACAGATTATGTAATCCATAATATCACCTTTGCACAAAAAATCGTGCGTGGGATAATGACTAACCACTTACCGTTTGGCAATGTCTAAGAGTAAAGATAACATATTTCAAAGTGTATGTCTATGCACAATCTTGGATAAAAAATTATAACAGCATTTATTAATATGTAAATTCTTAATCTTAGTGATTGGGAGTTTTTTTGTTTGTGGCAATTTTGTGTCTAAGTTGCAAGATGAAAGATTTTCTATTGCAAAAAAATCTAAAAAGCGATATAATAATATTTAATAGGCAAATTAATAGGTTGCAATAAAGAAAAGGTGGTCTTATGGGAAAATTAATCGACAGTGGTATCGCACTTAAAAAATCATCGAAAATACTTTCAACTCTTAGTACACTTGAAAAAAACAATGCGCTAAAAGAAATTATAAAAGCACTTGAGGCTAATAAACCCAGTATTTTAGCTGAAAATGAGAAAGATGTGCAAAATGCTCGTGATAATGGCGTGAAAGAAAGTCTTATCGACCGTTTAGCGCTAAATGAAAGTCGTTTAGATGCGATAATTGATAGTATAAATACAGTGATTAAACTCCCAGACCCCATCGGTGCTTGCAAATACGGAAAAACAGCCGAAAATGGTATGCAAATAAATCAAGTAACCGTGCCACTAGGTGTTATATCTATAATATATGAATCACGTCCGAATGTAACGGTCGATGCAGCGGTGTTAGCTCTTAAAAGTGGTAACTGCGTACTTCTTCGTGGTAGTTCGTCGGCGATAAACTCTAATAAGGCTTTAGTAAAAGCTATTCGTGAAGGTTTGAGCAATAGTAAAATTCCAGCTGATGCGTGCATATTAGTAGAAGATACTGACCGTGCTTTGGTGCTTGAACTGCTAAAAATGAATAAATATTTAGATTTAGTAATTCCACGTGGTGGTGCAGATTTAATTAATTTTGTTGTACAAAATGCTACTGTTCCGACTATAGAAACTGGCGTTGGTAACTGTCATTTATTTGTAGATGAATCTGCTGATTTTGAAATGGCTTTAAATATTATTGAAAACGGAAAAGTGCAACGCCCGTCGGTTTGTAATGCACTTGAAACTGTGCTTGTACATAAAAATATAGCTGAGCAGTTTTTACCGAAACTTGCGAAAAAAATCGGCGATAAAGTTGAGTTTTATGGTTGTGAAGTAACGCAAAAATATATAGATTGCAAATCTGCGACAACCGTAGAATACGCTACAGAATTTTTAGATTATGTTCTTGCAATTCGTGTTGTAGATGACGTTCACCAAGCTATTGAGCATATAGATGAATATACATCGCATCACTCTGAATGTATTGTGTCAAATGATTACGCAAATACAAATATATTTACAAAACAAGTAGACGCTGCTTGCGTTTATGTTAATGCCTCAACTAGATTTACCGACGGTGGTGAGTTTGGTTTTGGTTGTGAAATGGGAATTTCAACTCAAAAAATGCACGTCCGTGGACCTGTCGGCTTAGAACATTTGGTGTCTAGCAAATATGTTATTTTAGGTAACGGACAAATAAGGGGATAATATGTTAAGTAAACTTAGAAAAATCGTTATAAAAGTAGGTAGTAATACTTTATCTGACGAGAATGGATTTATAAACGAGAAATTTATCGAAAATTTAACAGATCAAGTAGCACGTCTTGTAAAACAAGGCAAAGAAGTAATTATTGTATCATCTGGTGCGAAAATTGCTGGTATTTCGGCTCTTAATAAATGGAGCAGAAAATCGGATATACATTATAAACAGGCACTTTGTGCTATAGGACAAGTTCGTCTTTTGGAGCATTATAGAAAAAATTTCACCGAACACGATATGCACATAGCACAAATTTTGCTTACTCGTGATGACTTTACAAATGATAATCGCGTGTTAAATATCAGAAATACGCTATTTACACTTGTTGATGAAGGTGTTGTACCTATTATTAATGAAAATGATACCGTATGTGTTGAAGAACTTAAAATCGGTGATAATGATACGCTAGGAGCGTTAACTGCTAGAATTTGGAATGCTGATGTTTTGGTTATTTTAAGCGATATAGCGGGACTTTATGATAAAAACCCAAAAGATCACGATGATGCTAAATTATTAGAACAAGTTCATAATGTAGATAGCATTATTGATAGCATTGAAATAGGAGAAAGCAATAGCTTTGGAACTGGTGGTATCAAAACAAAACTTGATGCGGCAAAACTTTGTAATGAATATGAAATTCCGATGATACTGGCAGACGGTAGCATTGAGAATGTTATAGATAAACTTATAAATGATGAAATTCCACACACGATTTTTATGCCTTAGGGAGGTAACTTATGAACTTAGGATTTATTGGCACAGGAAATATGGCAAGCGCGCTTATCGAAGGTTTTAAATTTAAACCAGAAAATGTTTACGTATCAAATAAAACACCAGAGAAAGCAAAAGCTATAGCTGAAAGACTATCTGTAAAATATTGTGAAACTAATGAAGAGGTTTGTAAAAATGCGAACTTGATATTTATTTGTGTAAAACCGAATAAATACGAAGAAGTATTAACCGAAATAAAACCATTTATCAAGCATAAAACTATAGTTTCAATTGCAGCAGGAATTACTATAGAGTTTATAAAAAAAGTGACTGATAATAATTGTAAAATTGTTCGTACAATGCCAAATACACCAGCACAAGTTATGTGCGGAACAACGGGTATGTGCTTTTGCGAAAAAGTATCTGGGGCAGAGCAATTACTTGTAATGGAGCTTTTTAAACGTGTAGGACAAGCTGTACGAGTTCAAGAAAAAGATATGCACGCAGTGGTGGCACTTTCTGGGTCAAGTCCTGCTTATGCATATATGTTTATCGAGGCAATGGCGAAAGCTGGTGAAAAAATCGGCTTTAATTATGAAGATGCAGTGACTCTTGCTGCAAATTCGGTTATGGGAGCTGCGAAAATGGTTCTTGAAACAGGAATTTCACCAGAGCAACTTACAAAAAATGTATGTTCACCAGGTGGAACAACAATCGAAGGTGTTGCAGTTTTAGAAAAAGATATAGATTCGCTTATGTTTAACACTGTAAAGGCTGTTGCTGATAAAAGCGTGCTTTTGACTAAATAAATAATTCAGATAAATTGAAAAGAGTTGGAAACTGTAATAGCTGCGTTTGGTATCGGTATAATTATGAAATTATTTGAAAAAAACGCTAAAAAAGTTACAGATAAATTTCTACATTGCAATAAAGTTAAATATTTAGTAAATGTTAAATGTAAAAAAAATAGAACAAACCTATTGACAAATTATGAATTTAGATTTATAATTATTTTAATACGAAAAAGCAATGAACGAGTAAAGTAGCTATTTGGAACGCTTGCAGAGAGCCGTTGGTGGTGTAAAACGGTAGGTGAAAAAAGGTGAAACTCACTCGGGAGCTGTCGGCTGAATTTAGTAAGCTAGAACGGATTTCCACCGTTACAGGGAAAGTATGTTGTTTGACATACATTGAGTGGCATAGCTATATCTATATAGTCTTGCAACGAGAGTGGTAACACGGAGATATTATGCTTCGTCTCTTAATTGAGACGGAGCTTTTTTGTTTATTTTGTAAAAAACACACCCTGTAGGGGCGAACAGTGTTCGCCCGTGACACGCAATAAAATTTCACCACGTAAAAAACATCGCAAAAATTGTAGGGTACGGCGTCATCGACGTACCGTGACGTATAATAAAATATCATCGCATATAAAAATCACACAAAAAAACATCATAAATGTAGGGTGGGGGCTTGCTCCCACCGTGCAATAAATCTGCAAGGATTGTAAATAAACGCACGCAATATGACGGGCGACCACAGGTCGCCCCTACAAAACGGTAATTTGAAATAAATTTTGCATAAAACAACACACCCTGTAGGGGCGAACAGTGTTCGCCCGTGTCACGCAATAAAATTTCACCACGTAAAAAACATCGCAAAAATCGTAGGGTACGGCGTCCTCGACGTACCGTGACGCATAATAAAATATCACAAAACAATAAATTAACACACGCAATATGACGGGCGGCCAATGACCACCCCTACAAAAATATGTTTGAAATAAAACATCACAAAAAACCACGATAAATCGTTATAAAAATATAAAATATTACAATTTGTATAATAAATTTTGGGAGGAAACACAAATGATTAGAATTTTCGACACAACTTTACGTGATGGTGAACAGTCACCAGGTTGCAGTATGAACTTGCACGAAAAAGTGGAGGTTGCAAAACAACTGGAGCTACTTAAAGTTGACATTATCGAAGCTGGTTTTGCTATCGCATCACCTGATGATTTAAACGCAATTTCAGAAATTGCAAAAGTAGTAAAAGACTCAACAGTTTGTAGTCTTGCTCGTTGCACAAAAGGTGATATTGATGCTGCATATCAAGCAGTTCAGTACGCTGCATCACCTAGAATACATACATTTTTAGCAACATCTCCAATTCATATGGAATATAAACTTCAAATGAAACCAGATGACGTTGTTGAACAAGCAATTGCGATGGTTAAATACGCTAAAAAATACGTTGAGGACGTTCAATTCTCAGCAGAAGATGCATTTCGTTCGGATAAAGATTTCTTGTGCAGAATTTTCTCAGAAGTTATCAAAGCTGGTGCTACTACTGTTAATATTCCGGATACAGTAGGTTATGGCACACCATTTGAAATGCAAGAATTTTTCTCTTATTTAGCAAATCATACAGACGGTATCGAAAAAGCTATAATGTCAACTCACTGTCACAATGACTTAGGTATGGCAGTTTCAAACTCACTTGCTGCTGTTATGGGTGGTGCTAGACAAATCGAATGTACTGTAAATGGTATTGGTGAACGTGCTGGTAACTGTTCGTTAGAAGAAGTTGTAATGAGCTTAAACACTCGTCGCGATTATTTCAAAGAAGGTACTAGAATTGATACTAAAGCGATTTATCGTTCATCAAGACTTATCGAAACTATCACTGGTGTATCAATTTCTCCAACAAAAGCTATCGTTGGTGCTAATGCATTTGCTCACGAATCTGGAATTCACCAACACGGTGTACTTAAAAACCCAGAAACTTATGAAATTATGACACCAGAAAGCGTTGGTATTCCTAAAAACTCAATGGTACTTGGTAAACACTCTGGACGTCACGCTTTCGTTGATAGATTAAACGAACTTGGCTTTAAACTTGAAGGCGCAGAACTTGATGAAGCTTTCGCATACTTCAAACGTTTAGCTGACAAGAAAAAAACTCTTACAGATGCAGATATTGAAGCTATCGTTACAGACAGACAACTTAATCTTAACGAAAAATATAAATACGTTGATTTTGTTATTAATTCAGGCGATACAATTACATCAACTGCAGTTGTTAAAGTAGAAATAGACGGTGAAATTGTTGAAACAGTATCTATCGGTGATGGACCAGTTGATGCGTGTTTCAAAGCTATCAATATGGCAATTGGCAAAGAAGTTGCGCTTAAAGATTATAAATTAAATGCAATTACAGGTGGTGAAGATGCACAAGCAGAGGCAGCTGTTAAGCTACAAAATGGTACAGATGAAGTGGTTACAGGACGTGGTATTTCAACTGACGTTGTAAAAGCATCGGTTCGTGCGTATATTAATGGCTTGAATAAATTGTTTAAATAGGAAAAATAGAATGTAGGGGCGAACTGTGTTCGCCCGTGCCACGCAAAAAAATTACATAAAAATATAAAATCAACGCACGCAATATGACGGGCGACCAAAGGTCGCCCCTACAAAAAACGGTGCATTGCAAAAAAACATAACAAATTGTAGGGTACGGCGTCCTCGACGTACCGTGCCGTATAATAAATTTGTGCAAATAACAATTAAAACGGACATATCGGCAAAAACGGTGCATTGCAAAAAAACATAACAAATTGTAGGGTACGGCGTTCTCGACGTACCGTGCCGTATAATAAATTTGTACAAATAACAATTAAAACGGACGTATCGGCAAAAACGGGCGACCACAGGTCGCCCCTACAATGATACGGAAATTAATAATTATGATATCTATATAAAATTGATAACTGTAGGGGCGACCTGTGGTCGCCCGTGCATACAATAAAATATTTATACACAACAAAAAATAACGCTACGCAAATACAAAAAACATAAATAAAAAAGATTTATAAAGACATAAAGGAGAAAAATCATGGGAATGACAATGACACAAAAAATCCTAGCAGCGCACGCTGGTTTAGACCACGTAGTTGCTGGACAACTTATCAAAGCGAAACTTGACTTAACGCTTGCAAATGACATTACAGGTCCAGTTTCTATCAAAGAATTAGAAAAAGAAGGCTTTACTTCGGTTTTCGACAAAGACAAAGTATGTCTAGTTATGGACCACTTTGCACCTAATAAAGATATTAAATCAGCAGAACAATGTAAAACTTGCCGTGAATTTGCTAGAAAACACGACATTACTCACTTCTACGATGTAGGCGAAATGGGTGTTGAACACGCACTTCTTCCAGAAAAAGGGCTAACTGCTCCTGGTGAAGCTATTATCGGTGCTGACTCTCATACTTGTACATATGGTGCGCTAGGTGCTTTCTCAACAGGTGTTGGTTCTACTGACCTTGCTTGTGGTATGGCAACTGGTGAGGCTTGGTTTAAAGTACCAGCTGCTATTAAATTCGAACTTCGTGGCTCACTTCAAAAATGGGTTTCTGGTAAAGACGTTATCTTATATATCATAGGTAAAATTGGTGTAGATGGTGCTTTATATAAATCAATGGAATTTAGTGGCGAAGGTGTTAAATCACTTACAGTTGAAGATAGACTTTGTATTTGTAATATGGCTATCGAGGCTGGCGCTAAAAATGGTATTTTCCCAGTTGACGATAAAACTTTAGAATTTTTAGCTGACAAAAATATCACTCGTGAATATACAATTTACGAAGCTGACGAAGATGCAGTTTATGAAGAAACTATCGTAATCGACCTTGATGCTCTTGAACCTACAGTTGCGTTCCCACATCTTCCAGAAAACACAAAACCTGTAAGCGAAGGCAAAGGCGTTGTAATTCACCAATCTGTTATCGGTTCTTGTACTAATGGTAGAATCGAAGATATGCGTGTTGC